>CAVRDN010000049.1:0-11022 GCA_963719675.1 uncultured Alphaproteobacteria bacterium
CACGCATCGCTGCACCGGCTATCGCGGCGCCCACGATCGCGCCGATCCGCTGACAGGCAGGCCCTGGCCCGCCATGCCAGCCAGCTTTCGCGACCTGGCGACCGGTCCGACGGCCGCCGCCGGATATCATGGGTACACGCCCGACGCGTGTCTGATCAATCGATACGCGCCGGGCTCACGTCTGTCGGCGCACCAGGACAGGAACGAGCGGGACTTCTCGCAACCGATCGTCTCGGTCTGCCTTGGCTTGCCGGCGATGTTTCTGTTTGGCGGTCTCCGGCGCGGCGACCCGATAACTCGCCATGGGCTGTGCCATGGCGACGTCGTGGTTTGGGGCGCCGCGTCACGCCTGGCCTACCACGGCATCGCGGCCTTGAAGGATGGCGAGCATCCCAAACTCGGCCCAGCGCGCGTCAACCTCACCTTTCGCCGCGCACTGTGAAATTCGCAGGGACCGAGGCCAGGTCGCCCGCGGTGGAAAAACTCGCGGAAGGATCGCCAGGAATCGCAGGCTCTGCTCGATATGCGGTGGCCGATCGTTCGGCGCGATATTCGCTTCAGGCATGGCGTCACCCCTCAACGGACCATCCCAGAAAAAACCGCCAGAGGGAGACGGGTTCCCGGCAAGCACCGATCCAAGGCCCGGGTGCCTGATCGTTGCGGTGGTGAACTGTCGGACCCGCGTTCAGTGCGAGGCGGGCATACGCATGTCGCGGCACCCTTGAGGCGCGCGTCATTCCTAACCGCCACGATCCGCGCGGCTATCGCTTCCGCTTCCCCCGTAAAGCCATTTCCGATCCGCCGTGCCAGTTGCTCTACGCGACAGGACTACCGGCTCACTCCCACTCAATTGTTCAACAGACCCGTAAGGGTCTGTTTTCATTTGGAAAACCTGTCCAGCCGCCTCGCTTTTCCCGTCAGCCATACCGTCAAAAATTCGGGCTGTTGATTTCATTGGGAAATTTCGAGCGTTGGAAAATTTCTCCTATCGCCGTCTATCGAAATTGATCGTCAAATGCCGGCTTCTATCCACCTGCCGCATTATCGATCGACGCAAAAACGTCGGAAGAAAAATACCGTCAAATGCCCAATTAAGTCAATTCTATCATAATATTACGCACACCCCTTCCACTCCGGGTAACCGGCCGTTCGTGATCGTTCGCTCTATGAGACGGCGGCTGCCTGCGCGAGCGCGACGAGCAGCGCCAAACCATCAGGTGGCTCCACACGAGCGATCAAGGTCAGTCACGAGCCGGGTCTCTGGTTCTAGCCCGAGGTATCTGGGAAGTGGTCGCGTACCCGGCGCCGATAGAGAATGCGGCAATCGAACGCGCAGGCATGATCCGCGAATTGGTGGCGCAGATCGAAAGACCGTCCCCTACGCTTCCGCGTGGCCCGCCGGAACGACGAACCTGGCTATTCCGGCGCCCGCAGCTCGTCGATTTTTGCAATCAACTCGACCAGACAACCTCTAATCGCCGCGAGGTCAGTGCCGCCGTAAAGGGTTGACCGGCCAGCAAGGCTCAAAACGGAATGCGTCACCATCTCAGAGTGCCGCATCAGCCTGATCAAATGCTCGCCGCTCGGTCCATTTTTGCCGTCGAGCCAGTTTCTGACGCAGCGCTCATTGGCCGACACGAGCCGGGCAACCCGTTTTGCCGTCGATGGCGTCGCTCCGAATTCCGCCTTGATGGCGAGGGCGACGGCGTCGGCGAAGCTGTTGTATCGCTCGCCAGCCGGAAAACTATTTCCATTTTCTGACCGAAAATTTCGGTCCTCTTTTGTGAACGACATTTCCGCACCGTCCTCCTAGAGCGGTCTCACCCTGAGTTGAATCGCGATTTGGCCTTCCGGCACACCCCTGATCTGTGATTCGTAGGTTTCCGGTTCCTTCCGGAGATCGATCATGGTGTGGCGCAAAGGGCAGGCTTATTCGCAGGATTTGCGAGACAGGGTTCTCTCGACGGATGGGCCTTCCCGTGCCGTGGCGGCCCGGTTTGGTGTCAGCGTTTCGTATGTCGTCAAGGCGCGGCAGCGGTATCTTCGCGATGGTGACGCCAGGGCCCGGCCGCAACGATCACACACCCCCCGGTTACTGGCGCATCTTCACGACGCCATCATGACGCATGTGATCCAGCATCGCGACGCCACTCTGGACGAGCTCCGTGCCTGGCTGCGTGAGGCGCATGGCGTTTCGGCCAGCATGGGTCTGATGTGGAACACGCTGGCCCGTCTGGGCCTGACACTCAAAAAAAGACGCTCCACGCCGCCGAACAGGCACGTGACGACATCGCCGACGCGCGCCGGCGCTGGCGAGAGGCACAGCCCCGGTTGGATCCCGCGCGATTGATTTTCCTTGATGAAACCTGGACCAAAACCAACATGACGCGGACGAGAGGACGGGCGCGGCGTGGCGAACGCCTGCTCGCATCCGTTCCACATGGGCATTGGAACACCACGACGTTCCTCGCGGGGTTGCGCCATGACCGGATCGTCGCGCCGCTGGTGCTGGATGGGCCAATCAACGGGGCGGCCTTCCGTGCCTGGGTTGAACAGTTCCTGGGACCAACTCTGGGACCAGGCGATATCGTGATCGCCGACAATCTGGGCAGTCACAAGGTTTCGGGGGTACGCGAAGCGATCGAAGCCCGAGGCGCCACCATGATGTTTCTGCCAGGATACAGCCCGGACCTGAACCCGATCGAGCAGGTCTTCGCCAAACTGAAGCAACTGGTCAGAGGTGCCGAGCCGAGGACCAGGCCAAAGCTGTGGCGAACCATTGGCTCTTGCCTGGGGCGGTTCTCACCAACCGAATGTCAGAACTATCTGAAGAACGCCGGGTACGGACAGTCAGCATGAAATCGCTCTAATGGATTGTTACCGGGCGCTGAAGGGTACAGCGTTCCCCACGGATCCGCATGAGCAACTGGCCACCGCGGCGGAGGCGGTGTTTCGATCGTGGGACGCGCCCAAGGCGGTCAGCTTCCGTCGTATGAATGGGATCGGCGACGCCGCGGGCACCGCGGTCACAGTCCAGACGATGGTATTCGGCAACGCTGGCGGTGCGTCGGGCGCGGGTGTCGGCTTCACGCGGAACCCCGCCACGGGCGCGCACGAATTTTACTTCGACTTTCAGTTCAATGGACAGGGTGAAGACGTGGTCGCGGGGCGGCAAAAGCTGCGTGACAACGACCGTCTCCGCCTTTCGCTACCGGTCATCTGGGCCCAGCTGAACGAAACCTGTCATATCCTGGAACGGTTGTTCGGCGACGCGCAGGATTTCGAGTTCACGGTCCAGTCCGGCACTTTGTATTTACTCCAGACGCGGCGCGCCAAACGTACCGATTGGGCTGCCCTGGCGATCGCGGCGGACATGGTCGCGGAACACCTGATGACCCCCGCGCAAGGGCTGAAGGCGCTCGACGGCATCAACCTTGACGCGGTGGTGCGAACAACCTTCGCGCCGCCCGTACCCGCGCCACTGGCCATGGCACAGGTGGCGAGTATGGGGGTCGTGAGCGGCGCGGTCGCGCTCGATACCGAGGCGGTCAGGCGACTGGCAGCCGCAGGCGCTCCGGCGATCCTGGTGCGGCGCGACACCGTGACGTCGGATATCGAGGGGAAGGCGCTGGCGGCCGGCATCCTGACAGCCAGTGGCGGGCGTACCTCGCACGCGGCGGTGGTCGCGCGTCAGTTAGGGAAAGTCTGCCTCGTGGCCTGTACTGGGCTGGAGATCGCGATGGATCGGCGGCTGTGCCGAATTGGCGGGACGGTGGTGAACGAGGGAGATTTCCTTTCGCTCGATGGCAATTCGGGCGCGGTGATCGCGGGCCATTTGAACACGGTGAGCGAACGGCCGGAGCAGGCGTTGACCGCCGCCGCCGGCTGGCGCGCGGCCGCGGCGGTGTCGCTGTTGCCCGCATCATGATGAGTTCAATCGACCGCCGCATGCACGGTTCGCGTGGGCGAACGCGAGGACCCGAAGCGCATGAGTGAAACAATAGCCAAGAATGCCTCGCTCGGGGCGCTGACGCACACGAGCGTGACCCAGAACGATGCCAAGATGACCATCCGAAACCTGAATTTCCGTTACGGAAAAACGGTGGCGTTCACGGACATTTCCCTCGACCTCCCACAAAACCGGGTGACTGGACTGATCGGGCCTTCCGGGTGTGGCAAGTCGACACTGTTGCGCGTCCTTAATCGCCTTTACTGTCTGTATCCGGACCAGCACGCCACCGGTGACGTGTGCCTCGATGGGCGGGATATTCTGGGTCCGGACGTCGATATTCAGCGGCTTCGCGCCCGCGTGGGCATGGTGTTCCAGACACCAACCACGTTCCCGATGTCCATCTACGATAACATCGCGTTCGGGATCCGGTTGCACGAACACCTGCCGCGCGCCGAAATGGGTCGTCGCGTCGAGGAGGCTCTCACGGTGGCGGCGTTGTGGGGCGAGGTGAAAGACCGGCTGTCGGCGTCGGCCGCCTCCCTGTCGGGCGGGCAACAGCAACGTCTCTGTATCGCGCGCACGCTCGCGACGCGACCGGAGGTGCTTCTGCTCGACGAACCAACCAGTGCCCTGGATCCGATCAGCATGGCGAAGATCGAGGATCTGATCGACCACCTTAAACAGCATGTGACCATCGCGCTGGTGACACATAACATGCAGCAGGCGGCGCGATGCGCGGACCAGGTGGCCTTCTTTTATCTCGGCAAGCTGGTCGAGGTCGGGACCGCCGAAATGATGTTCACCGCGCCCCGGCAGATCCATACGCGGAATTATATCGCCGGCAAGTTTGGCTGAACGAAACGGATGAATTCAGAATGAACGATCCTCCCGTGGTCCCGCCGGTTGGACGTCAGTCCGCGCGAGACACTTCCGCCACGACAGGTGAACCGGAGGCCGAGGACATCTGGCGGGCGCCGCTGAACCGGCTGCTTACCCAACTCGCGACGACGGCTTCCGGGCTGAGTGCCGCGCAAGCGCGGTCGCGGTTGGCGGAGTATGGGCCGAACGACGCCTCGACAGTCAAACGTTTGCCGCTCTGGCTTCAATTTCTCGCGCGCTTCCGTAATCCACTGGTGATCATCCTGATCGTCGCGAGCGGACTGTCGGCGGCGACCGGCGATGTCCCGAGCTTTGTCATCATCATAACGATTGTCATGCTGAGCATCGCCTTCGATTTCATCCAGGAGGTACGGGCACAGAACGCGGTTGAGGCACTGCGCCGGTCGGTGGCGATCCAGGCGACCGTCCGGCGTGATTGCGCCAGCCTCTCGGTCCTGACCGAGCAACTCGTTCCAGGCGATATCGTCGAACTCATCGCCGGCGATCTTATCCCAGCTGATGCACGGCTGTTGGAAAGCCGTGATCTTTACGTCAACCAGGCGCTCCTGACCGGCGAGCCGTATCCGGCCGAAAAGCGCGCCAGCGATGCCGCGTCGGGCGCCGAAAATCCCGCCGGCGCCTCCAATGCCGTTTTCGCGGGCACGTCGGTGATCAGCGGCACCGCGACAGTTCTCATCTGTCGCACCGGCGCCCGAACGGCCCTCGGTCATCTCGCGACCAGTCTCGCGGAAAAGCCGCCGGCTACCGCGTTCGCGATCGGAATTCGGCGGTTCGGAATGCTCATCATGCGGTTCACCATATTGATGGTGCTGTTCGTTCTTGTCGTGAACATCTGGTTCCATCGGCCGGTGCTCGAGTCGCTGCTGTTCGCCGTCGCACTCGCCGTTGGGCTCACGCCCGAGTTGTTGCCGATGATCGTCACAGTCACCCTTGCCCGGTCGGCGCTGCGGATGGCGAAACAAAAGGTCATCGTGAAGCGGCTGTCCGCGATTCACGATCTTGGTGCCATGGATGTACTTTGCACCGACAAGACCGGCACGCTGACGGAAGCCGCGATCAAGCTGGTCCGCGTTATCGATGGCAATGGTGCCGAGACGGCATCGGCCTTCGCTTATGCCTTCATCAACAGCCAGTTCGAGAGCGGCATGAAAAGTCCGCTCGACGCCGCGATACTGGCCGCGCATCCGTTCGACATGACCGGCTGGAAGAAGGTCGACGAAGTGCCATTCGATTTCGAGCGCCGTAGAGTTTCAGTGCTATGTGAACACACGGCCAGACGCCGCCTGATCGTCAAAGGCGCGCCGGAGGATCTGCTGCGGCTCTCGAGCGCGTATGAAGCGGCGGACGGCGCTGAACGGCCGCTGGACGCGGCGACGCGGCGGACGTTCGAAGCCACGCTTGACGGGCTCGGTGCGCAAGGGTTCCGGGCTCTGGGTATCGCCACGAGAGTGGCCGGCGTCACCCAGGAGACCGCCGCGATCACCGATGAAACCGAACTCGTGTTCGCTGGCTTCGCGGTGTTCCTCGATCCGCCCAAAGCGAGCGCGGGCGCGACGATCCGGGCGTTGGCGGACTCGGGCGTTTCGGTAAAAGTGCTGACCGGCGATAACGAAAGCGTGAGCCGCCATGTCTTCCAGGAGATTGGGGTGCCGGTGACCGGCGTGTTGTCGGGTGCCGCGTTGGAACAACTCAGCGACGAGGCGCTGATCGGGCAATTGCCCAGGGTGAATTTGTTTTGCAGGGTCAATCCGCAACAGAAACATCGGGTGTTGCTGGCGTTGAAGCGACTTGGTCATGTCGTCGGCTTCATGGGCGACGGCATCAACGACGCGCCGGCGCTGCATGCGGCGGATGTCGGGATTTCGGTGGACGGTGCGGCCGATGTCGCGCGCGCGGCGGCGGATCTGATCCTGCTTGAGCACGATCTTTCGGTTGTCCTGGACGCTGTCGCGACGGGGCGTGGCGCGGTGCAAAACGTTTCGAAATACGTCATGATGGGAGCGAGTTCGAACTTCGGCAATATGTTCAGCATGGCCGGCGCCGCGTTGATGCTTTCGTTCCTGCCCATGCTGCCGATTCAGATTCTGCTGAACAACCTGATCTACAATGTATCTGAAATCGCGATCCCGTTCGATCATGTCGATCCGGAAGCCGTCGCCGGACCGGTCCGATGGGATATCAAACTGATCGAACGCTTCATGCTGGTGTTCGGTCCGGTAAGTTCCATTTTCGACTTCATCACGTTTTACGCGCTGCTCAATTTGTTTCACGCAAGTGAGGCGCTGTTCCAGACCGGTTGGTTCATCGAGTCGATGACGACCCAGGTGCTGGTGGTTTTCTGTATCCGGACCCGCCGCCTATTTTATTTGAGCCGGCCGCGTGCGTTTCTGGTCGCCATGACAATCGCCGCCGTCACGGTCGCGATCGCGTTTCCGCTGCTACCGGTCGTTGGCGGATGGCTTGGCTTTGTCGTCCCGCCGCCGCTGTTTTTTGGCTTTCTGATCGTCGCGACATCTGGCTATCTCGTGCTCGTCGAGATCACCAAGGTCTTGTTTTACCGCTATATCGCCAGTCCGCCGCCGGCACGTGCCGGTAGGTAGTTTCCGAGCCTGGTTTGTCGGGGCGTCTGCGGCTATTGCCTTGTCGCGGGGCCGGACTTCGAAACAATAGCGGGGTTCGTTGGAACTTCGCTCGGTTTTCGGTGCGATAATCCTGACCGATCATTGTCTCGTGAGGACTAAGAACGAGGTGGTGAAATCCAAAGCTTTCGTTCACGGGCCCGCCGGGGTCACACGGTGGCTGGCTCAGTCTGGATGTCCCATTCAAATCATACAAACAGGAACTCAACATCATGCTTGGAAAAACTCTGTCGACCATCGCGATTGCGGGTCTCGCCTTGAGCGCGATTCACATTGGCACGCCAGCGCAGGCCGCGGTTACCGTGAAGGCCGGCATGCTGACCTGCCACGTGGGCAGCGGATACGGATTCGTCTTCGGATCCTCGCGCAACCTGAATTGCACCTATGCGGGCAACGGGCGGATCGAGCATTACAGCGGTGAAATCTCGAAATTCGGCGTGGATATCGGATATCTGCAAAGTGGCGTGATCATTTGGGCCGTGCTCGCACCGACCACTGATCTGGCGGCCGGCGCTCTGACCGGAGAATACGGTGGCCTCACCGCGGGCGCATCCGTCGCTGTCGGCGGTGATGCCAGCGCGCTGATCGGTGGTTCGCACCGTGAGGTTTCGCTACAGCCTTTCAGTATCGAGGGCGATAAGGGAATGAATGTCGCGGCTGGCATTGCGACGATTACCTTGAAACTGCAGCCGTAAACAGCGACGACCAAGCGAGACGAGCGCGAATTCCCGACTTCTCCCGAGGTCGGGTATTCGTGCCGCACCTGGCGATCCGGCCAATACGCGGCGCTTGCGCGAAATCATCGACCGGATACTGAGGCAAAACCGCATGACCTCGACAGGAAGCTTCCCCGGCTTGGCGCGATCTATTTGTCTCAGAGTCCTCGGTTCCTCGCGCCGGGACAGCGGTATTAAAGTTGGCGAGATTCCGACCAAGGAGGACGCGATGATTGGGCAGCACACGGTCGAAACGATCGCGACACGCGTCGCGTGAGACTGCCATGGCTCTTTTTGGCGCGCCATCAGGAACGCCACCGGGCAGGGCATGTCGGCTGGCTGCGCGCCGCGGTCATGGGCGCGGATGACGGTCTCGTTTCAACCGCGAGCCTGGTACTGGGCGTCGCGGCCGCGCATGGGACGCACCGGAGCATTCTGGTTGCCGGAGCCGCCGGCCTGGTCGCGGGTGCCATGTCCATGGCTGCTGGCGAGTATGTGTCCGTGCACTCGCAAGCGGACACCGAACATGCCGACCTGAAGCTGGAGCGCGCGGAACTCGCGACCAACGACCGCGGAGAGCACAACGAACTGGCGGCGATTTATGTTGGCCGCGGCCTCGATCCGGCTCTCGCGCAACAGGTCGCGGATCAACTGATGGCGCACAACGCGCTCGGCGCGCATGCGCGGGACGAGCTGGGCATCACCGAAACACTCGCACCGCGTCCGCTGCAGGCCGCGTTCGCGTCGGCCACCAGTTTCGGGGTTGGGGCGGCCATGCCGCTCTGCGTGGCCGCCGTGGTTTCGGACCCAGTTCTGATTATCGCCGTATCTGGAACATCGCTGGCGTTTCTCGCGTTGTTGGGGACATTGGCTGCCCAGGCGGGCGGTGCGCCTCTCGGCCTGGGCGCACTGCGGGTCGCGTTCTGGGGCGCCTTGGCCATGACGATCACCGCCGGAGCTGGGGTTTTGTTTGGAGCGATTTTATGACCGTTTCGGTCCGGTCTGACGTGGAAGTGACGGCTCCGCGGGTCATCCTTCAATTCGATTGGTGCTAACTCAACCGCCGCGTGAACATCCACGCCGCACCAGAAAGTGTGAACAGGCCGATAACCCCAAGCGGCAAGAAATCCGATACCAATTGAGGAAATCCGGCGTCCTCCAGATAGACCCGCTTCGTGAGGTCCAGCGCATAACGCAACGGGTTGATGACCATCACCGTTTGCAGGAAATCCGGCATACTGGTGACCGGTGTCGCCAAACCGGACAGCAGGGCGAACGGCATCACCAACAGGAACGCGTAGAGCATTGCCTGCTGCATGGTCTTCGAAATGGAAGAAACGAACAGGCCGACGCCGACCGCGGCCATCAGGAACAGCCCGAGGCCACAATAAAGCACGACAAACGATCCGACAAAGGGAATGTGAAACCAGAACTGCGCGATCAGCAGAATGGTGGTCGCCTGACCCAGACCGATGGCCATGTTGGGAATGGCCTTGCCCGCCATGATTTCGTACGGCCGGAACGGCGTCACCAGAAGCTGATCAAATGTACCTTGTTCGCGTTCGCGGGCGACGGACATCGCTGTCAGCATCAGCGTTCCCATCAACGTCAGCGTGCCGATCAGACTTGGGATCATGCTCCACCGCGAATCCAGGTTGGGATTGAACCATGCGCGGGTGACGACGCGAAGCAATGGCCGGACCTGCCCCTGATTGGATTGCCAGTCAGCGTTGAAATCGTCGACGATGGTCTCGACATAGCCGAGTGCGGTTCCGGCGGTATTGGAGTTGCGGCCATCGGCGATAACCTGAATCAATGCTGGTTCGCCGGCGTCCAAATGACGCTCGAAATCACGCGGGATCTGGATGACGAACAGCGCGCGGCTGCTGTCGATCCAGGCGGCGATGTCGTCGACCCTGTGCAGATCGGCCCGGCGATGAAAGATGGTGGATCCATCCAGGCGGGCGAGCAAGCCGATGGACGCGGCGCTACGATCTTGGTCCAGCACGGCGTAGAAGGCGGAGTTGAGATCGAAGCTGGCGGCGTAACCGAACAACAGGCACTGTAAAATCGGCGGCAGAAAAATGATGAAACGGCTGCGGGGGTCCTTCAGTACCGCGAGCAACTCCTTCCGGATCAACGCGACGACGCGAAGCAGTGAGGATCGCATGCCAATGCCTCAGGAAAGCTGCTTCTTGGTCGCCAGCCGTGTGGCGGCCAACAACACCCCGGCCATCGCGGCCAATATTCCAAGGTTCAACCAGACCACGCCTCCGACGTCGCCGGCGAGATAAAGGGTTTGCATCAGGGAGACAGCGTATCTCGCCGGCAGAACATAGGTGATCCATTGAATGACCGCCGGCATGCTGCGCAGGTCATAGAGGAATCCCGACAGCATCATCGCCGGCAGAAAGGTCAGCGTCATGACCAACTGGCTGGCGAGAAATTGGCTCTTGACCAGTGTAGACACCAGCAGTCCGATGCCCAGTGCGACCAGTAGGTACACCGTGGCGGCGAGGCAAAGTAGCAAAAGCGATCCCCGCAGCGGCACATGGAACAGAAACTGCCCCGCCAGGACGCAGAGCACGAAACCGATCGTTCCCAATCCAAAGTATGGAATGATTTTGCTGATGAGAAACTCTCCCGGCCGCATCGGCGTCACGAAGAGCGCTTCCAGCGTTCCCCGCTCCCATTCGCGGGCGATCACCATGGCGGTAAGGAAAGCGCCGATGATCGTCATCACCATGACGATCAGGCCCGGGACGAGAAAGTAACGACTGTTGTTGCTTTCGTTGAACCACATCCGGTCGGTGAC
>CAVRDN010000050.1:0-73155 GCA_963719675.1 uncultured Alphaproteobacteria bacterium
GAACGAGATGTCCGAGTTGCATTTCAAATCTCCATCATTATGGCCGGGCAGAACCTGTGACGGCGTATTACTTCTCGTCGGCGTCCATGACGGCCTTGATCTTCGCCGGATCCACCGCGATCGGCGGAATGCCCGCCCTCTCCTGTTGCAGCAGCGCGCCGATGCGGGAGTCGCGCTTTTCCCAGCCGCGGTTCATCGCCTCGGTCAGTTCCTGATGCGCGAGGTTGGTCAGCCGCATCGGCACGCTCACCTCACGCGCCAGTTGGCACGCCAGCGAAACGTCCTTGTGCAGCAGGCGCAGCGCGAAGTCCGGCGGATCGTACACGCCGGTGAGGAACTGCTTCTGCATCCTGTCGAACAGCCGCGCCCGGCCGCCGGCGCCCTGGCGGATCGCCGCGAACAACTGCAACGGCTCGACGCCGGCTTTGACGCCCATGGTGAACACCTCGGACAGCACGACGTTCACCGCCGCGCCCGCCGCGTTATGCACCAGCTTGGCGATCGTTCCGGCACCGATCGGACCAATATACAGCGCCTGATCGCCCATCGCGTCCAACTGGGCTTTGTACTTGTCGAAGATCGCCTTGTCGCCGCCAACCCAGATCGCCAACTTGCCGCTGTTCGCGCCGGACGGTCCGCCGCTGACCGGCGCGTCGAGGAAATGGATCCCCTTCTCGGCGAACTCCGCATGCAGCGACCGCACCACATCCACCGCGTTCGTCGACAAATCAAACCACGCCGATCCTGGGCGCAGCCCCTCCACCAACCCATTCTCACCGGTGCCGACCTTCCGCACATCGGCCGGAGTCGGCAACGAGGTAAACACGACATCGCAAGACGCCGCCACGGCTTTTGGCGTATCGGCCCATGTCGCGCCGGCGTTCAGGTGGCGAGAGGCGGCCTGACGGGTGAGATCGTTCACCACCAGTTCGTTGCCGCCCTTTTGCATGTTGGAGGCCATGCCGGCGCCCATCATGCCGACCCCGATAAATCCAACTTTCATTTTGCTTCCTCCGTGATGGTGTCAGGTCAGCCAGTGTTCCTCAACCGCGAACCGTGCCGCTCCCGTATCGTCCATCGCCGCGGCGGCGCATTCGAGATCGACGAGACTGTCATACCAGGTTTGAGTCATGCCGCCGACCGCGACCGGCAAATGCGCGATCGTGCTGTTCGGCGCGGCTCCCTGCTCGCGCACCTCGTAACGGACCGGGCGCGCCGCCGGAACAATTCCTTCAGGCCAGATCTCGATCAAACTGAACCGTCCGTGGTTCGATCGCAGCGCGCCGGACACGTCGGCGATCACGCGTGACACCGCGCCGACGAACAACCGCGAATCGACATTGCATGCCGCCATCTCCGGCGACCCATGCGCGCGCGACCGATCCGCGTCGTTATCGAAGTACAGGATCGGAAATCCGTCGATCCGCATCGTCAGTCCCGCCTCATTGGCGGCCAGCGAGTCGATGACGTGGCATTGCACGTAACGCCGCAAACCCGGGAACGCGCACACCAGTGGGCCGTGCACATCCAGCCAATGCCGGCGAAACCGCGACAGGTCGATGGTGTCCTGCCGCCGCATCAGACTGATCGCCGCGATCATCGTCAGACCACCGGCGTGGTGGGGGCGCCGCCCTTTTCCCAGACGTTGAACGTCGCGTCCCAGACCGCGATCTGGCGGCCGCGCAGGATCCAGATCTCGGTGCCGCGGCCCATCATCGCCTTACCGGTTTTCGCATCGGTCCAGGTGGCATCCCAGGTATTCGCCAATCGGTTGCCGGTCAGCACCTGCAACTTTTTGCTCAGCTTGTAGCCCAAAGTCCGAGCGAACCGCGCGGTCAGGAACTTCATGATCTCCGCCCTCCCGTGCATTTCAGGAAAGTCGGCGAACCGCGCCACGGCGTCTTCCGTGAACCCGCTCGCGATGGCGTCGAGGTCGGCGGCGCCGAACGCGTCTTCCACCGCCTGAACCAGGTCGCGCGCTTCAGTCCAGGTCAACACGAAATCGTCGTTATCCACGTGGTCCCTTTCAACAGTCGATCATAAATCCGGCCGGACGATCAGGATCGTGCCGTCCACCTGTGCCACGCGCAATCGGGCGCCGGGGTCGGGTGGCGCGATGTCCGGCGGGACGCGGGCGGGCCAGTCAGAATCGCCCAGCCGCACTCTGCCATCGCGGCCCTGAAACACCAATGCCGTGGCCGGCCGGCCGATCAATCCCTCCCGTTCGGTGTGCACGATCTGGCGCGGCCGCCGCAGCCGCAACCCGATCGCCAGCGAGATCGCCGCCAGTACGCCAAACGTAACGACCTGCGCTTCGAAGCCAAACCCAAATGCCAAGGTCAGCAGCCCGGCACCGCACGCGGCGATGCCCAACCACATCATGAACACGCCGGGCACGAGCATTTCGAGGATGAGTAACGCCAGGCCGCCGGCAAGCCAGATGATCCAGTCGCTCACGCCCTCGACTTGCCTTCCTTCAACAACTGCATCGCCTGCACGATGCCGCCGGCGAGGCCGGCCGATTCCATCGGCACCACGACGAGCCTGGTATTGGGTGCCGCGGCGAGCGACTGAAACGCCCGCACATAGCGGTCGGCGATGAAATATTGCAGGCCGGAATTGCCATATTTCGACGCCGCCTCGGATACCAGTTGCGTCGCCCGCGCCTCCGCCTCGGCCAGCGCGATGCGCGCTTCCGCGTCACGGATCGCCGCGAGCTGGCGTCCCTCGGCGCGCAGGATCAGGCTTTGCTTCTCGCCCTCGGCCTTCTTGATTTCGGCCTCACGTTCCCCGTCGGCCCGCGCCACCACCGCGCGGCGTTCGCGTTCCGCCGTCATCTGCAAATTCATCGCCCGGATCAGGTTTTCCGGCGGCTCGATTTTCCGAATTTCCACCCGGCTGACCTTGACGCCCCACGGTTCGGTCGCCGCGTCGAGGATCGTCAGCAGCGAGGAGTTGATGCGTTCCCGGGACGACAACGTCGCGTCCAGTTCCAGCTCACCGATGACGGACCGAATGTTGGTCATCGCCAGTGTGGTCAGCGCGACGGTCAGAAAGGTAACCTGATACGCCGCCTTCCCCGGCTCCATGATGCGGTAATAGATGATGCCGTCGACCGCGACGGTGGCGTTGTCCCGGGTGATGACACTTTGTTCCGGGATGTCGACGACCTGCTCCTGCACATTCATGCGGTGACCGATGCGGTCGATGAACGGAAACACGAAATTGAGGCCAGGCGACAGCGTGCCGGTAAACGCGCCAAAGCGTTCGACGGTCCAGATCTGGCCTTGCGGCACGGTCTTCACCCCGGCGAAAATCGTCACGACGATCAACACCAGAAGAATGGCGAAAACCACGGTCACTTCCATGCTCAGGCACCCTTCCACTGCAGGATATAAAGTCCGGCATCGTAATCGGTGACGTACATCAATCCGTCCGCCGCAACGAACAAATCCGACGTATGGCGCATCTTTGCCCGGCCGCGTAACGGCTCCATCCATTTGGTGGGCTGCGGCGGCACGAAATAGCCGGCCTCTTCCGGCCGAAACGGGTTGGTGATGTCGAACGCGCGCACCCCCGCGCTCTGCCAGGTCGCGAAGATCGTTGTCGAGGACTGGAACGATCCGGGCCGGTTCTCATGCAGGTTATGCGGGCCGAACTGGCCGCCCATCTTGACATAGTCCTGATCCGACGGTGTCGGCATGGTCGCGATGCTGACCGGATTGCTCTTCTCGCGGATGTCGAACACCCAGGTGTATTTCAACGGCTGCTGGTCGATGTTCAACGTCGCCTCATCCAGCACAACCGCCAGGTCGCGGTCGTGCAGCGGCAGCGCGTTGTGCGTGCCACCGCCGAACGGCGGACACCACACGCGGTGCGAAACCAGTTTCGGTGCCGATTTGTCTTTCACATCCAGGATCGTCAATCCGCCATCGCGCCAGGATCCATAAGCGAAGTCGTCGAAAACGATCGCGTGGTGCAGAGCGTAACGACCTTGCCAGGACGGCGTCTCACCGGCCGCCGCGTTCTGACCGGGGATCCACCACCGTCCACATTCGACGGGCTTCGTGGGATCGGCCAGATCGATGATGATCAGGATATGGTCGGTAAACCCATCGAGCAGCGCCGAGGCATACGCGTAACGTCCGCCGACGTACCAGATCCGGTGCAGCCCAAGGCCTTCCACCTCCAGGAAGCCGATCTTGCGCGGGTTGGCCGCGTCCTTGATGTCATAGATCGTCATGCCCGCCGCGTAGTCCACGCCGCGTTTGCCGAACCGGCTGCTGTCCACCCGGCCCGAGCCACCGTAATATTCCTGCGCCGACAGCAATGCCCGCTGATCCGCTTCCTGTATATGCAACAGCAGGTCGTCCGCCGCCTGAAGATGCATGCTGACCGAGTTCGGATGCGTCGGCACGAAATTCACCGGTTTCGGGTTCCGCGGATCGCTCACGTCATCCACCATGATGCCACGACTGACCCGCGTGCCGATATAGGCGTGGCCGCGCGACACCATGACCTGGATCCCGTCGCCGCGCCCGCCCTGATCGGTATGGCCGACGAATTCAATATTCCGCGCGCCTTCGTGTCGCATCACGCCCTCCCCTGCTTGCCGATCCGCCTCGTCGGGCACACTATAGAGTCCTTCTGGGAAGGAAGCGACCATGCCGACTTATGTCATGCTGGCGAACTGGACCGATCAGGGCGTGCGCACGATCGAGGACGGGCCGAAACGCGTTGACGTCGCGCGGAAGTCACTGGAGGACATGGGCGGCAGGTTTTTGTCCGTCTACATGACCATGGGCATCCACGACATGGTCATCACCTACGACGCGCCGGACGACGCGGTCGCGGCGCGATTTACCTTGTTGCTGGGGAAACAAGGCAACGTCCGAACCCAGTCGCTGAAGGCATTCCCCGAGGAAGCCTATCGCCAGATCGTCAACAGTTTACGATGATCAACGGTGCGCGCACGCCTCTGACCGTCGATCTCGGCGGTTACCGGGTGGCGATTTCCGCGGGTGCGAACGGTATCGGCAAAGTCATGGCCGACAGCTTCGCCGCGTGTGGCGCGGCGGTGTTCGTTTCGGATGTCGATGACAAGGCACTCGCCGGGTGCGGTCATCCGGGCCTGCGCGCCGACGCCGGCAAGCCGGAAGACTGCGAGGCCTTCGTCGATGCCGCGGTGCGCCATCTCGGCGGATTGGATGTCCTGGTCAACAACGCCGGCATCGCGGGCCCGACCGCGTTGGTGGAACACGTCACGCCCGAGGAACTGGATGCGACCCTGCGGATCGACCTCGCCTCGATGTTCCATTGTTCCCGCCGTGCGATCGCGGCACTGAGGGCCAACGGTGGGGGCGCGATCGTCAATTTGAGTTCGGCGGCGGGCCGATTTGGTTTCGCTTTGCGCGCGCCCTACTCGGCCGCCAAATGGGGCGTCATCGGCTTCACCAAGACGCTGTCGATCGAACTCGGCCCGGACGGCATCCGCGTCAACGCGATCCTGCCGGGTCCGGTGGATGGCCCGCGTATCCGTGCCGTCATCAAGGCGAAAGCCGATGCCGAAAAGGTATCGGAAAATGAAATGACCGAGCGCATGGTGGCGACGACCTCGCTGAAATCCTTCGTCACCCAGCAGGATATCGTCAACATGGCACTTTATCTCGCCAGCCCGTTCGGCGCGACCATCAGCGGTCAGGCGATCGCCGTCGATGCCGACATGCAGAGCATGCCCTGATGCGCGCCGCCGTCTTCCATCAGCCCGGCGAACCGCTGTCGATCGAGGACCGGCAAACCCCGGTGGCGCGACCGGGCGACATCGTGCTGAAGGTCGCTTATTGCGGGATCTGCGGCTCCGACCTGCACGCGACAGAGCCGGGACCGACATCGTTGGAGACCGGTACGGTGCTCGGCCACGAGTTCTCCGGTGTCGTGACTGAATCCGCATCCGCTGATTTCAAACCCGGCGACCGCGTGATCGGTCTTCCGTTGCAGGAGTGTGACGAGTGCCGGCCGTCCGGTCAGGGCTGCCGCGACCGACTGGGTATCCTCTGCCCGCGCAACCGCATCATCGGCCTCGGCGCGTCCGTGCCGGGCGCCTACGCGGAATATCTGCGAATGCCCGGGCACCACGCACTGAAAGTTCCCGACGGCCTGGACCTGAAGCACGCGGCGTTAACCGAACCATTGGCGGTGGGCGCCCATGCGGTTCGCGCGGCGGGCAATCTGTTAGGTGCCCGCGTGCTGGTGATCGGCGCCGGTCCGATCGGCCTCGCCGTGACGATGCTGGCCCACCTCGCCGGCGCACGCGAGGTCATGGTCAGTGAAATCGCGCCGGGACGCCGTGCGAAGGCCGCCTCGATCGGCGCGACCATTGTGGAGAAACCGGGGCCGGCCGAAGTCATCTTCGAATGCGTCGGCGTCCCTGGATTGCTACGTCAGTGCATCGATCTCGCGCCTTTGCACGGCCGCGTCATCGTCGTCGGCGTCTGCCGCGGCGAGGACCAGATCTTTCCCCGTGTCGCGCTGCGCAAGGAACTCAGCATCCAGTTCGTACTCGGCTATACTTATGACGAGTTCGCCATGGTGCTGGACCTGCTGGCATCCGGCCGCATCGACCCGGAACCTCTGATCACCGGTGTGATCGGTCTCGACGAAGCGCCCGAAATGTTCGAAACCCTGCGCAAGCCGGGAGAGCACGCCAAAGTGCTGATCGACCCGGCGCGCTGATTTGACAGGACCGCCGCGAGCCTCCAATCCTCCGAACGAAGCGACCAGGAACGGGATATCCCAATGACATCGATCGACTATGCGAAGTTGTACAGCGACGGACTGCCGGACCCGGCACCGCGTTGGGCGCCGTTCCCGCCATATTATTTCGTTGGCGGCAACAACGACCCCGAGCAAATCCCCATCGAAGGCCTCGTCGAAGCCGCCGCCTCGGTGTTGCGCCGTGAGGGCTCTAAACTCGCGATCTATAACCTCGGCCTTGGGCCGCAAGGCTATCCGGGATTGCGCCAATTCGTCGCCGACCGCTGCAAGCGCGTGCGCGGCATGAACGTGCCGATCGAGGATGTGACGATCGTCACCGGTTCCGGCCAGGGCCTCGACATGATCAGCAAACTGCTGGTCAATCCCGGCGACCTGGTACTGTGCGAGGAATTCTGCTACCAGGGCGCCCTCAACCGCTTCCGCAAACTGGGCGCCAGGATCGACGCGATGAAGCTGGACGGCGACGGCATCGTCATCGATGCACTGGCGTCACAACTGGCGGCGCTGAAAGCCAAGGGTATCACGCCCAAGTTCATCTACACCATCCCAACCATCCAGAATCCGACCGCGACGATCCTGCCGCTGGATCGCCGGCATGCGTTGCTAAAGCTCGCGCGCGAATACAACGTCGCGATCTTCGAGGACGAGTGCTACGCTGACCTGTTGTGGGAAGGCGTCGAGGCACCGCCCGCGTTGTACGCGCTCGATCCCGGCTGCGTGATCCACCTCGGGTCGTTCTCCAAATCCCTCGCGCCCGCCTTGCGGCTTGGCTACATCGTCGCGGAGTGGGAGATCATGCGGCGGTTGTTGCCCTTGAAGGGCGACAGCGGCACCGGCGCGCTCGACCAGATGGTGGTAGCCGAATACTTTTCGAAAAACTTCGATAAACATCTGACACACCTGAACGGCGTGCTGCATGACAAACTGAAAACCATGGTCGAGGCCGTGGAACGCGAATTCGGTGCCTCCGCCGAGTGCTGGCATCCAAAGGGCGGCATCTTCCTTTGGATCAAGCTGCCGGAATCGGTGGATGTGCGCACGCTGCTCAAACCCGCCGCCGCGGCCGGCATCATCTTCAACGAGGGCCCGGCCTGGGCTGTCAGTCCCGATAACTCCAGTTCCCATCTGCGCCTTTGCTTCGCCATGCCAAGCAAGCAGACGATCAGGGACGGTGTCGCGGCGTTGGCCCAGGTGTGCTATGAGCAGACGGGTATTCCTGTACGGAGTGGGAATGTGCGGCGATGAGTTCATTGCGTGGTAACAATGGGCCTCGGTACCGGCATGTAGCCGATGAGTCGGTGCCGTATGAGACCATCGCCGTCGATAAGTACACGCCGATCATCGGGGCGGAAATCAGTGGCGCCGATCTGGCGGGCCCGTTGTCCAATCGACAGATGGACGAGATCCATCGGGCGCTGGCGGAGAACTGCGTCATCTTCTTCCGCGATCAGCATCTGACGCCGGAGCAGCATCTCGCGTTCGGCCGCAACTTCGGCGAACTTCACCTTCACCCGGCCGCGCCGCACGCGCCAGGTCATCCGGAACTGATGATCATTCACGCCGACAAGGACAGTCCGCGCGCGAACGGTGAAGGCTGGCACAGCGATGTGTCTTGCGACGCTGAACCGCCGATGGGGAGTATCCTGTATATCAAACAGACCCCACCCAAAGGCGGCGACACGCTGTTCGCCAGCATGTACGCGGCTTACGAGGCATTGTCGGACCGCATGAAGGCGTATCTCGATGGCCTCACCGCGATCCACGACGGCGAGGACGCGTATCGCGGCACTTATAAGAATGTCGGCATGGAGGACAAACCAGTCTATCCGCGCGCGGAACATCCGGTCGTGCGGACGCACCCTGTTACCGGCAAGAAGGCGCTCTACGTCAACCGCGGCTTCACCAAACGTCTGGTCGGCGTCCCACGCGACGAGAGCACCGCGGTGCTGCAATACCTCTATGACCATGCGGAAAATCCGTTGTTCCAGTGCCGCTTCCGCTGGCAACCCAACTCGGTCGCGTTCTGGGACAATCGTTGCGTGCAGCATCGGGCGATGTGGGACTACTGGCCGCACACGCGCTCCGGCTTTCGGGTGACCGTGGCCGGCGACAGACCTTACTGAAAGAGCAACCAGCATGCGGCTTGGTATCGTCACGATCCCGCGTCAGCTTCCCTCGGGCGGGATGGCGATGACGGACCACCTTGTTGATTTTGCGCAACGTGTCGAAAAGCTTGACTTTCACGGCCTGTGGTTGACCGACGCGTTTGGCCGCGGCCGCGCGACTCTGGATCCACTGAGCACGATCGGCCTGCTCTGCGCCGTGACGCACAAGGTCGAGCTGGGCACTTGTGTGATTCAGGTGCCGGTGCGCCATCCGATCGAGCACGCGCATCGCGTACAGACCGTCAATCTGCTGTCCGGTGGGCGGTTTCGTTTCGGCGTTGGCACCGGCTCGACGAAGGCCGATTTCGACGTCGTGCAGGCCGACTTCGACGCGCGGTTCAAGGTGCTGCCCGGCATGCTGGAGGAGATGCGCCGCACCTGGAACGGCGAAGCCGTGCACGGTCCGGCGCTGACGCTCTGGCCGGGGACCGAGGGTGGCCCGCCGGTGATGCTCGGTGCCTGGCGTAGCCCGCGCTGGATCAATCTGGCGGCGCGTCTGGACGGCTGGATCAGCTCCGGCATCCACAGCAAATGGGAAGATGTCGAGATCGGGCTGCGCATGTATCGCGAAGCCGGCGGCAAGCGCGCGATTGTCGCCAACATCTTCGCCGACTTCCGGCCCAACCCCGAGGGCTCGCCGATCGGCCGTCCCCTGACGATTTCCTTGATCTGCTCACCGTCCGAGGCACGCGACCGGCTGAAACGCCTGGCGGATATGGGCGTCGATGACGCTTTGGTGGTCTGTCCGTTTGAAGACCCCTCGCAACTGGAGACGATACGCGGACTGATCTAGGGAGGAAGCACACGATGCTGAAACTCGACATCAACGGTACGGTCCACGAGGTTGACGCCGATCCCGACACGCCCCTGCTCTGGGTCATCCGCGAATGGGTCGGTCTGACCGGCACCAAGTATGGCTGCGGGATCGCCGAGTGTGGCGCGTGCTCCGTGCATATCGACGGCGTTGTGCAACGATCCTGCTCGGTCGCGGCCGGCTCGGTGACATCGGCGAAGATCGTGACGATCGAGGGTCTGTCCGCCGATGGCCTCAGTCATCCCGTTCAGGTCGCGTGGTTGCAACATGAAGTGCCGCAATGCGGCTATTGCCAGTCCGGTCAGATCATGGCCGCCGCCGCGTTGTTGCATGAGAAACCAAATCCAACGGAGGCCGATGTCGCGCAGGTGATTTCGAACATCTGTCGCTGCGGGACATATCAACGCATCAAGGCGGCGATCGATACCGCGGCCACGTTGCGTGTCGCCGCGCCCGCCAACGGCAAAGCGTGAGGAGGCGGCCATGAACCTTGATCGCCGCTCCTTCCTCACCGCCACCCTCGCCGCGGGAGGTGGGTTGTCGCTCGGCTGGTCCATCCCCAGGGCATCGGCCCAAACCGCCACCAGCGCGGAACTGGGCATTTGGGTTGTCGTTCAACCCGATGACACAACGATCGTCCGCATCGCCCGATCGGAGATGGGTCAGGGCACGATGACCGGTCTCGCCCAGCTGGTGGCGGACGAGCTCGACGCGGACTGGCGCTTCGTCAAAGCGGAGTATGTCGCGCCCGAGGTCAACCTCGCGCACAAACGCGCCTGGGGCGATATGTCCACCGGCGGCAGCCGCGGCATCCGTGCCTCGGTCGACTACGTTCGCAAGGGTGGCGCCGTCGGACGCGCCATGCTGATCGAGGCGGCGGCGCAACGATGGGGCGTGCCCGATGGCGAATGTTCGACCGCGATGAGCGTTGTGACACACAAGCCGACCGGCCGACGTTTACGCTATGGCGAGATCGCGGCCGAGGCGGCGAAACTGACGCCGCCCACCGACGTGAAAGTGAAGACGCCGGCGGAGTGGACGCTGATTGGCCGCGGCGTGAAGCGGCTCGACACGGTGGACAAACTATCGGGCAAGACGGTATTCGCGATCGACGTTCAACTGCCGAATATGTTGAGCGCCGCTATCGCGCAATGCCCGGTGTTCGGCGGAAAATTGCAGTCGTTCGATGCCAGCAAGATCAGCGCGATGAAGGGCGTGCGGAAAGTGGTGCGGGTCGATGACAGCACCGTCGCGGTGGTCGCCGATAAGTGGTACTTGGCGAAGACCGCTCTGGCAGCGCTGCCGATCGTCTGGGACGAAGGTCCAAACGCGTCAGTTGACAGCAAGCAAATCGACACACTGTTGAAGACCGGCCTGGATGCGAAGGAGGCCGCGCTAGGCCAACGGCACGGCGATATCGACGCCGCTTTAAGTGGCGCGGCGATGAAGGTGGAGGCGGTCTACGGCACGCAATTCCAGAATCACGCCACGCTGGAGCCCATGAACTGCACGGCGAAGTGGGACAACGGCAAGATCGAAATCTGGGTTGGGAGTCAGAACGGCGACGCCTCGCTCGCCGCGGCGGCCGAGGTGGCGGGTGTCAGGCTCGACGCCGTGATGGTGCACAAGCATCCCCTCGGC
This sequence comes from uncultured Alphaproteobacteria bacterium, assembly GCA_963719675.1. Lineage (GTDB taxonomy): Bacteria > Pseudomonadota > Alphaproteobacteria > Acetobacterales > Acetobacteraceae > Rhodopila. Next base: position 11,395 of record CAVRDN010000050.1, read on the forward strand.
GGTGGATTTGGGAGGCGGGGCCAGCAGGATTACGTGCGTCAGGCTGTTATGATCGCGAAACAGGTCCCCGGCCAGCCGGTCAAACTGATCTGGAGCCGCGAGGAAGACATGCGGCACGGCTTCTATCGCCCGATCACGCAATGCAAGTTGACCGCCGGGTTGGATGCGCAAGGCAACCTCGCCGGCCTGCACGCGCGGATTTCCGGGCAGTCGATCCTGGCGTATCTCATGCCACAGCGGATGGAAAACGGTGTGGACAAGATCGCGTTCCAGGGCTGGACGCCGGAAGAATTCGGCTACATGGCGATCCCCAATCTGTTGATCGACCACGCGGTGCGCAACACGCATGTGCCGGTGGGATTCTGGCGTGGCGTCAACACCAACCAGAACGCACTCTATATGGAGTGCTTCATCGATGAGGTCGCGCACGCGGCGAAACAGGATCCGCTGGATTTCCGCCGCGCGCTGATGACCAGGAACCCGAAGCACCTCGCGGTGTTGAACGCGGTGGCGGAGCGCGCCGGTTGGGGCACACCGTTGCCGAAGGGTATCTTTCGCGGCATCGCGCAGAACGGCGGGTTTGGTTCGTATACCGCGGCTGTGGCGGAGGTCTCGGTCTCGCCCAAGGGTGAACTGAAGATCCATCGGATCGTTTGCGCATCGGATCCAGGGTATGTCGTCAACCCGGATCAGGTCGCCGGGCAAATCGAAGGCTCGTTCGTCTTCGGCCTCAGTTCGGTGTTGTACAGCAAGATCACGATTGACAAAGGTCGCGTCGTTCAAAGCAACTTCGATGACAATCAGGTGATGCGTCTCGCCGACATGCCGAAGGTCGAGTCCGTCCTGGTGCCGTCCGGCGGCTTCTGGGGTGGTGTCGGAGAGCCAACGATCGCGGTTGCCGGACCGGCGGTGTTGAATGCGATCTTCGCGGCAACCGGCAAGCGGATCCGCGCGTTGCCGTTCAACCCAGGGGATTTGCGCGCGGCATGAGGGCGAGAGCCGGCCTTGGGCTGGTGATGATGCTGACGGCCGCCGCGCCGCCACCGCCGGGCGCGTCATCATGCTCCAGTTGTCATGGAACGGCCTCCCCGATCGCGGGTAAGGATGCGAAGGCGATGACAGAGGCGTTGATCGCGTATCGCTCGGGCGCGCGGCCATCGACGGTAATGGGCCGGATCGCCAAAGGCTTCGATGCCGACGAGCTCGGTGCGATCGCCGCGTGGTGGGCGGCGCAAAAATGATCCGGCGACGATATGTTCTGGCGGGCGGGCTGGCGATGCCATTGATCGCCAAAGCGCAGGCAAAGGCGCGAGTGGTGGTGGTGGGCGGCGGCTTCGGCGGGACCACGGCGGCCCGGTTCGCGCGGCGTTACGGTCCGGGCCTGGACGTCACGCTGGTGGAACCGAACCATACGTTCATCGCCTGCCCGTTCAGCAATCTTGTCATTGTTGGACAGCGCGACCTCGCGTCACAGCGCTTCGGCTACGACGCGGTGCGCGCGGACGGCGTCACCGTGATCACCGGCATCGCGGGCGCGGTCGATCCCGTCGCGCGCACCGTCGCGGTCAGCGACGGCACATCCTTGTCGTATGACCGCCTGATCCTGTCGCCAGGGATCGACATCGTCTGGAACGGCCTCCCCGGTTACGACGAGGCGGCCGCGACGAAACTGCCCCACGCCTGGAAGGCCGGTGAGCAAACCTTGTTGTTGCGGCAGCAGTTACAGGAAATGAAGGACGGTGGCGTGGTGGTCATGTCGGTGCCGCCCAATCCCTATCGTTGCCCTCCCGGGCCGTATGAGCGGGCCAGCCTGATCGCGTGGTACCTCAAGGCGCACAAGCCAAAGTCGAAGATCCTGGTGTTGGACGCGAAGGATGTATTCTCGAAACAAAAGCTGTTTCAAAGCGCGTGGAAGCGGCTGTATCCGGACACGCTGGAATGGGTGTCGCAGTCCGATGGCGGCACCGTGACCCGGGTCGATCCGGCGACCCGCACGTTCGAGACGGACTTTGGCTCGCATCAGGCGGATGTCGGTATCGTGGTGCCGCCGCAACGGGCAGGCGCGATCGCCGCGACGGCCGGGGTGGCGGATCGTTCCGGCTGGTGCCCGATCGATCCGGTGACGTTCGAATCGCGTCTGGTGCCCGGCATTCACGTGATCGGCGACGCGGCCATCGCCGGCGCGATGCCGAAATCCGCGTTCGCGGCGAATGCGCAGGGGAAGGTTTGCGCGGCGGCTGTCGTGGCGGTGCTGAGGGGGGATAAACCTCAGGATCCTCGGCTGATCAACACGTGCTACAGTGTCGCGGCGCCGGACTACGGATTCTCAGTCGCAGGTGTGTATCGGCCGATGAATGGCGTGCTGACGGATATCGAGGGTGCGGGCGGTACCAGCCCGCTCGACGCGCCGGACTCGCAACGAGTGGCGGAGGCGCGTTACGGTGATCGGTGGTTTGACTCGATCACCGCGGAAGTATTTGGGTGAAGGCGGCGTTGCTGGCGCTGCTGATCGCCGGGTCGGCACAGGCGGCGGACGCGGACAATGGGCGCAGGATCGTCGAGAACCGGGCACTCAGCGCCTGCCTGCTGTGTCACTCCGGCCCGTTTCCCGCGCCGTATCTACAGGGCAATATCGGGCCGCGACTGGACGGTGTTGGCTTCCGTCTGACACCTGACGAACTGCGCGAACATTTGCTCAATCCGGCACGGTTCAATCCGGAAACGGTCATGCCGGCTTATGGTAACGTCGAAGGGCTCAACCGCGTGGGATCGGCATGGCGAGGACGACCGATTTTAACTCCGATGCAGATCGACGACGTGGTCGCGTTCCTGGCCACGCTGAAATGATGCTGTCTCGGCGTCGCCTGGTCGTGCTCGCCGCCTGCTGCGCGACGACGCCCGCCGTCGCGACGCCGTCCGAGGTCGCGGCGTTGATCAAGGCGCTCGTGGGCGACGCGCCGTTGAAGGACGGGCTGATCCATCTCGATCTGCCGGTCATGGTGGAGAACGGCAACTCGGTGGCGATGACGGTGTCGGTGGCGGACCCGCCCTCCCCGGTCGAGGCGATCCACGTGTTCGCGGAGGGCAATCCATTGCCGCGGGTGGCAGTATTTCGTTTCGGACCACGATCGGGTGCGCCGCGCGTGGCGACCAGGATGCGGCTGGCGACCTCACAGACGGTGATCGCGATCGCCCGGCTGCGAGACGGCACGTGCTGGCGGGACAGCATCGATCTGCTGGTCACTCTCGCCGCCTGCATCGAATAGGCAAAGCGCATGGTTCGTGTCCTGATCAACGTGCCGAAACAAGTGGCCGCCAACGCGCCTTTCGATGTCAAAGTCCTGATCTCGCATCCGATGGAAAGCGGGCAACGGCGCGATCAAATGGGTCAGGCTATTCCGCGCGACATCATCAATCATTTCATCTGCACACTGGATGGCGAGACCGTGCTGGACGCGGATTTCTTTCCCGCCATCGCCGCCAATCCGTTCCTTTCCTTCAGTGTCGTCGCGGCGAAAAGCGGGACATTGGCACTGACCTTCACCGACGATCACGGCGTGACGCAAACCGAACTCGTGGCGATCACGGTGGCATGATCAGGCCAGCCGCGCTCGCCCTCGCCGCGCTGCTGCTGATCGCGGCCGGAGAGCGCCGGTCCGGCTATGAGGACGCCAGTCCGGACACACGCGCGATGCAGGATGACGACGCGGCCAATCCGGCATTCCTGTGGGTACAACAGGGAGAGTCGCTGTGGGCCTCGCCTGCCGGCAGCGCGGGAAAGTCCTGCGCCGATTGCCATGGCGAGCCCAAAACCATGCGTGGGGCCGCCACGCATTATCCCGCATTCGATCCAAAACGCGACCGTGTCGTGACGCTGGAGCAACGCATCAATTTCTGCCGCACCGACCACATGGGCGCGCCCGCGCTGGCCTGGGACGACGACCAGTTGCTCAGTCTGTCCGCTCTGGTCGGCTTGCAGTCGCGCGGCATGCCGCTCGCGGTCGCACCCAGCGAACCCTTCGTCTCCGAGGGCGCCGCGTTGTTCCGTGAGCGCATGGGGCAACTCAATCTGTCCTGCGCGCAATGTCACGAGGACCGGGCGGGACTGTCGCTCGGTGGCAGCGTGATCCCGCAAGGCCACCCGAACGGATATCCCGAATACCGCCTGGAGTGGCAAGGCATGGGATCATTCTACCGTAGATTGCGGAACTGCATGATTGGCGTCAGAGCGGAACCGTTCGCGCCAAACTCGCCCGAGGCAGCGGCGCTGGCGCTGTTTCTCGCCGTGCGGGCCAACGGGATGCGGGTCGAGACGCCCGCCGTGCGGCCGTGAAGCGCCGGGGCGGTTGGAAGGGCAGCGCCCTCGCGCGTCAGCCACCGCTGTCACCCACCGCTTGACCCAGACCCGCCGCATGACCACACTCCGGCCCGGCGTTGGATGAGATAAAGGGAGAGCGCGATGCCTCAGGTCACCCTGACGGTAAACGGGAAGCAGCATACGGTGGAGGTCGAAAACCGCACCCTGCTTGTGGAACTGTTACGAGAAAAACTGGCGCTGACCGGAACCCATGTCGGATGCGATACGTCGCAATGCGGCGCCTGCGTTGTGCATGTCGACGGCATCTCGGCGAAGTCCTGCACGATGCTCGCGGTGCAGGCGGCTGGTACCAACATCACCACCATCGAGGGGCTCGCGAAGCCGGACGGCACCCTGCATCCGATGCAGGAAATGTTCCGGGAGCATCATGCTCTGCAGTGCGGCTTCTGTACCCCTGGCATGGTGATGTCGGCGATCGACCTGGTGAACCGGCATCCCGGCACCCTCTCGGAGCAGGAAATCCGCGACGGCCTGGAGGGCAATCTCTGCCGCTGCACGGGTTATCATAACATTGTAAAAGCGATCGCGGCCGCGCATCCGTTGATGCACGGCAAAGCGTAATCGCCAGAACAGGGAGATAACGCCATGGCCTTCGAAGGCATCGGTGCATCCGTTCGCCGTAAGGAAGACTCGCGCTTTCTCAACGGCCGCGGCCATTACACCGACGACATCAATCGCCCAGGCCAGTTGTATGCGTATGTGAAACGTTCGGACCGGCCGCACGCGACAATCAACGGCATCGACACCGCCGCCGCCGCGAAAGCGCCAGGCGTGGTCGCGGTGTTTACCGGCGCCGACATGGCGGCGGAGGCGATCGGCGGCCTGCCCTGCGGCTGGCAAATCCACAACAAGGACGGCTCTCCGATGGCCGAGCCGCCGCATCCGGTCATCGCGGTCGGCAAGGTGCGTCACGTCGGCGATCCGGTCGCCGTTGTCATCGCCGAAACGAAGCAGCAAGCCAAGGACGCCGCTGAGCTTCTGTCGATCGACTACACCGACCTGCCCGCCGTCGCCACCATGGCCGCCGCGCTCAAACCCGGCGCCGCGACCGTGCACGACGATGTCGCCGGCAACGTCTGTTACGACTGGCATATCGGGGACAAAGCCATCGTCGATAACGTGTTCGCCAACGCGCACAAGGTCGTGCGGCTCGATCTGACCAACAATCGGCTGATCCCGAACGCGATGGAGCCGCGTGCCGCCGTGGGTGACTACGACGTCAACTCCGGCGAATACACGCTCTACACCACCAGCCAGAACCCGCATGTGATCCGGCTGCTGATGGGCGCGTTCGTGCTGCACATTCCGGAGAACAAGCTGCGCGTTGTCGCCCCCGACGTCGGCGGCGGCTTCGGTTCAAAAATCTACCATTACGCCGAAGAAGCCATCGTCACCTGGGCTTCCGCCAAAGTCCGCCATCCGGTCAAATGGACCGCCGAGCGGACCGAAAGTTTCATGTCCGACGCGCACGGCCGAGACCACGTCAGCACGGCGGAAATGGCGATCGACGCGCAAGGCACCTTCCTTGGCCTCCGGGTTTCGACGCAGGCCAACATGGGTGCGTATCTCTCGACTTTCGCGCCGTGCGTGCCGACCTATCTCTACGCGACGTTGCTCGCCGGTACCTACAAAACGCCTGTCATCTACTGCGAGGTCAAGGCGGTGTTCACCAACACCGTTCCCGTGGATGCCTATCGCGGCGCCGGCCGGCCGGAGGCGACGTTCCTGCTGGAACGCCTCGTGGACGCGGTCGCCTATGACACCGGCATCGATCGGGTGGAAATACGCAGGCGCAACTTCATTCCGGCCGATGCGTTCCCGTATCAAACGCCGGTGGCGCTGCAATACGACAGCGGCGACTATCAGACCACACTCGCGGTGGCCCTGAAGAACGCCGATTGGGCCGGCTTCGAGGCACGGCGCGCGGCGGCCAAGGCGCGCGGCAAGCTGCGCGGCATTGGCATCTCGACCTACCTGGAAGCCTGCGGCATCGCGCCATCGGCGGTGGTCGGCTCACTCGGCGCCCGCGCGGGGCTTTACGAGGTCGCGAACATCCGCGTGCATCCGACCGGCAGCGTCACGGTGTTCACCGGCACGCACAGCCACGGCCAGGGTCATGAAACGACATTGGCCCAGTTGGTGGTGGAGCAACTGGGCGTGCCGCTCGATCAGGTGGAGGTCGTGCATGGCGATACGGGGAAGATCCCGTTCGGCATGGGCACGTATGGCAGCCGCAGTCTCGCGGTTGGCGGTTCGGCGATGTACCGGGCGATGGACAAGATCATCGCCAAGGGCAAGAAGATCGCCGCGCATCTGATGGAGGCCTCGGTCGAGGACATCGAGTTCGCCAACAACACCTTCACCGTCGCCGGCACCGATAAGTCGAAGACGCTGACGGACATCTCGCTCGCGGCTTACGTCCCGCACAACTACCCGATCGAGGAACTCGAGCCTGGTCTGGAAGAAACCGCGTTCTACGATCCGAAGAACTTCACCTTCCCGGGTGGTTGCCATATCGGCGAGGTCGAGATCGATCCCGACACCGGTGTTGTCCATGTGGTGAACTTCACCGCGGTCGACGATGTCGGCCGCGTGATCAATCCGATGATCGTCGAGGGCCAGGTGCAGGGCGGCATCGCCCAGGGCATCGGCCAGGCGTTGTTGGAAGCCGCGGTCTACGACGAGTCAGGACAACTGATGTCCGGCTCGATGATGGACTACACGATGCCGCGCGCCGACAACCTGCCCAACTTCAGCGTCGCGACGGAAAACACCATGTGCACGCACAACCCGCTGGGGTCGAAGGGGTGCGGCGAGGTCGGCGCGATCGGCTCGCCCCCAGCGGTCATCAACGCGATCTGCGATGCGTTGCGCGACTACGGCGTACGCCACATGAACATGCCCGCCACGAGCGGGAAAATCTGGTCGATCATCAACGCCGGTCCGTCGAAAATGGCGGCGGACTGAGGCGGCGGCGAAAGGGAACCTACGATGTACGATTTCGCATATCAAAAACCCGGTAGCCTCGCTGACGCGGTGAAGGCTCTGGGTGCCGATGGTGACGCGAAGGCTCTGGCCGGAGGAATGACTTACATTCCGGTCCTGAAACAACGCCTGGCGAAGCCCACGGCGGTGGTCGATCTGGCGGGCCTTGGCCTGACCGGGATCAGTGTCGCCGGTGGCGTGGTGAAGATCGGCGCCATGACCACGCACGTGACCGTGGCCAACAGCGCCGATGTGCAAAAGGCGATCCCGGCGCTGGCGGCTCTCGCGAGCACCATTGGCGATGAGGCCGTGCGCCATCGCGGGACCATCGGCGGCAGCATCGCCAACAACGATCCCGCCGCTGACTATCCGGCCGCCGCGCTGGCTCTGGGCGCGACCATCGTGACGGATCGCCGCTCGATCAAGGCAGATGATTTCTTCACCGGAATGTTCTCGACCGCGCTGGAGCAAGGCGAGCTCATCACCTCCGTCGAGTTTCCGGTGCCGACCAAGGCCGCGTATGAAAAGTTCCGGAACCCGGCCTCGCGTTACGCTATCGTCGGCGTGTTCGTGGCGCAGACCGCGGGCGGCGTGCGCGTCGCGGTGACCGGCGCGGGCCAGGGCGGCGTGTTTCGTCACGCGGAGATGGAGAAGGCCCTGGCGGGCAATTTCTCCGCCGCCGCGATCAAAGGGATCAAGACGTCGCCTGATGATTTGAATGGCGACATTCATGCCAGCTCGGAATATCGCGCCCACCTGGTCGGCGTGATCGCCGGACGGGCCGTGGCCAAAGCGGGTTGAGCGAAACGCCGGACCTTCGGGACCTGGTCGCCCTTCCCGGCGCCAGGTCCCTGGGTTGGCGCGACTCCGCCTTTCCGGACCGGCAACTCTATCTGCACGCCGCGCGGCCGCGGAATTACACGCCCCGCACGCCGGTGCTGTTCGTGCATCATGGCGTCGGCCGCAACGGCGCCGCGTACCGCGATTACTGGCTGCCCCTCGCCGAGGAACACCAGATCCTCGCGATCGCCATCGAGTTCCCCGAGGACTCGTTTCCCGACTACCTGCGCTATCACTTTGGCAACATGCACAATGAGGACGGCACGCCGAACCCGCGCGAGAAATGGACCTACGGAATCGTTCCCCGGCTGTTTGACCAACTGCGCGCCGCCGGCGTAACGGTGCGCGAACGTTATGGCGTCTTCGGCCACTCCGCGGGCGGTCAGTTCGTGCATCGTATGCTGTCGTTCGGGTTTCGTGACAGGGTTGCCGCCGCGGTCGCCGCCAACGCCGGCACCTACGCGATGCCCGACCTGGCCGTGCCCTGGCCGTTCGGCCTCGGCGAGACCGAGGTGACGCCCGCGTCGTTGGCGGACCTGCTGGCGTTCCCGATCACCGTGATGGCCGGCACCAACGATACCAAAACCACCGGCCGGTTTTTCCCAAAGGGCCCGCGCTCGATGCGGCAGGGGGAGACGCGGTATCATCGGGCGCACAACTACGTCCGCCTCGGGCGCGACACAGCGCGGGCATTGGGTGCCCCCTGCGCCTGGCAGGTGATCGACGTGCCGGACGTCGGCCATGACGGGCATGGGATGTCGATCGCGGCCGCGCCGGTGATCGCCGCCGCGTTGCACGCATCCGAACCCTTCCCCCCGCCGGGCGATCGAGGCTAGTCTCTCGGATCACCACTCCCGGGGGCCTTGCGCATGAAACGTCGTGATATCCTGAAGTCCACCGCCGCGGTCTCGACCGCTCTGGCGGCGCCGAAGATCGTCCGGGCGGAGGGCGCGAAGACGGTGACATTCGTGCCGCACGCGGACCTGGCCTCGCTCGATCCGGTGTGGACGACCGCCGATATCACACGCAACTACTCTCTCGCGGTGTTCGACACACTGTTTGGGTATGACGCCCAGTTCAATGTGCAACCGCAGATGGTTGAGGGGGTGAAGACGGAAAGCGATGGCAAGACCTGGGAACTCACGCTGCGCGACGGATTGAAGTTCCACGATGGAGAACCGGTTCTGTCGAAGGATTGCGTGGCGACGATCAAGCGCTTCGCGACACGCGACCCGTTCGGACAGGCGATGATGAAGCGGGTGGCCGAGATTTCGTCGCCATCGGACAAGGTCATCAGGTTCCAGTTGAACAAGCCGTTCCCGTTGCTGCCGAACGCTCTGGCGCAGGTTTATTGCGCGATCATGCCGACCCGGTTGGCCGAGACCGATCCGCTGAAGCAAATTCCGGAGGCGATCGGCAGCGGGCCGTTCAGGTTCGTCGCCAATGAGCGCATCCCCGGCCAACGCGTGGTGTTCGCGAAGAACGAAGCCTATGTGCCGCGATCGAGTGGAACGCCCAGCTTCAATGCGGGTCCGAAGATCGTGAATATCGATCGCGCGGTGTGGACGTTCATTCCGGATCCGGCGACGGCCGAAGCGGCGCTGTCTCAGGGTGAGATCGACTGGTGGGAAAATCCGACCATCGATCTGATTCCGCAGATCAAGAAGAATGCCTCGATCAACGTGGTGGTCAAGGATCGCACGGGCGAGATGGCGTGCATGCGGTTCAACCAATTGTTCCCGCCGTTCGACAATCCCGCGATACGGCGCGTCGTGGTCTCGGCGATCGACCAGAAGGAGATCATGGAAGCGGTCGCGGGCGCGGAACCATCGTTGATCCAGACCGATCTCGGGATTTTCGTGCCCGGCACGCCGATGGCGAGCACGGTCGGCGTCGAAATCACCCGAGGGCCGAAGGATCTCAACAAGATCAAGGCCGACCTCGCCGCCGCTGGTTACAAGGGCGAAAAGATCGTGATCCTCGCCGCGACAACCATTCCGACCATCTGGGCCGAAGCGCAGGTCGCCAGCGATCTGTTGACCCGGATTGGTTTCAACACCGATCTGCAGGCATTGGAATGGGGGACGGTGGTGCAGCGCCGCGCCAGCCGCGAGCCGATCGACAAGGGCGGCTGGAACATCTTCTACACTTATCTCGGCGGCTTCGGAAACGTTTCGCCCGCGCCGAATATCGCCATCCGCGGGAATGGCACGGGTGCGTGGTTCGGCTGGCCCACGGATCCGAAGATGGAGACGTTGTACGACTCGTGGTTCGAGGCGCCCGACGTGGCCGCGCAGAAGAAGATCTGCGACGAGATGCAGGCCGAGTTCTGGCAAAATCCGCCATACGCGCCGATGGGCATGTACAGCCAGCCGACCGCGTTCAACAAGCGCATCACCGACGTGCCGGAGGGTTGGCCGCAGTTCTACGGGTTGAAGAAGGCCTGATGCCCAAACACGTCGCGGTCATCGGCGCCGGCATCGTCGGCGCCGCCTGCGCGCTGGAACTGTTACGCGACGGACATCGCGTCACGATTATCGAACCGGGTGAGCCAGGCGGCGAGCAAGCCGCCAGCTATGGCAACGGCACGTTGCTCAATCCGAGTTCGGTGATTCCGATGTCCACTCCCGGCATCTGGAAGAAGGTGCCAGGGTATTTGCGCGATCCGCTCGGTCCGCTGGCGATCCGGTGGCGTTATCTGCCGCGGCTGTTTCCCTGGCTGCGGCGGTTCGTCACCGCCGGTTCGACGCCGGAGAAACTCGCGACAATCGCACGCGCGCTGCAACCGTTGCTGGCCGACGCGCCCGCCCGGCATCGTGCTCTGGCGGAGGAAGCCGGTGTCGGCGATCTGATCACCAAACAAGGCGTGCTGTTCGCGTATCCGAACCGCGCCGCGTTCGAAGCCGAAGGGTTGTCCTGGCGCCTGCGCCGCGACAACGGCACGAAGTGGCTGGAACTGGACGAGGACCAACTCCGTCAGCAGGAACCGACCCTCAGCCGGGCCTATAAGTTCGCCGTGCTGGTCGAGGAGAACGGCCAGTGTCGCGATCCCGGCGCGTACGTGGCGGCGCTGATCGGCCACGCGGTGGCCTCGGGCGCGACGTTGCGGCGGGCGCGAGCGACCGGGTTCCGCATCGAAAATCGTCAGCTGCGCGCCGTGCTCACCGATGGTGGAGAAATCGCGGCGGACAACGCGGTGATCGCGACTGGTGCGTACTCAAAACAACTGGCCGCCGCGGCGGGAGACCGCGTGCCGCTGGAGACCGAGCGCGGCTATCATGTCGTGATCAAAGATCCGGGCGTTTCGCCGCGTTATCCGGTCATGCCGAGCGATGGAAAGATGGCGTTCGCGATGACGCCGGCGGGATTGCGGATTGGCGGCCAGGTGGAACTCGCCGGGCTCGAGGCCGAACCGAACTGGCAACGAGCCGACGTGCTGCTGGCGTTCGTCCGCAAGGTCTATCCGGACGTGCCAGCCGATCTGCCACCGGAACGGATCAAACACTGGATGGGCCACCGCCCCTCGACGCCGGACGGGCTTCCCTGCCTTGGCGTGGCGTCGGGCTGCACCGACATCGTGCACGCGTTCGGCCATGGTCACGTTGGCCTGACCGCCGGCGCGACGACCGGCAAACTCATCGCTGAGATCATTGGCGGCCGGCCGGTTTCCATCGATTTGACCCCCTACCAGGCGAGGCGATTCGCATGACCGATCTGACCGGACGGATCGCGCTCGTCACCGGCGCCTCGCGCGGCATCGGTCGCGCGATCGCCCTCGCGCTCGCGCGGGCGGGCGCCGATGTCGCGGTGAATTACCGGGAGCGCGCGTCCGAGGCGATCGATGTCGTCGAAGCGATTTACGCCATGGGCCGGCGCGCGATCGCGGTGCCGGCGGATGTTTCGCGTTCCGGCGCGGTGTCGGAAATGTTCCGCGCGACCGAGCACGCGTTGGGGTTGGTCGATGTGCTGATCAACAACGCCGGCATCGCGATCTTCCACGATATCGATGCGCTGACGGAAGAAGATTTCGACCACACGGTCGCCGTCAACCTGAAGTCGGCCTTTTTGTGCATCCGCGCCGCCGTGCCGCATATGCGCGCGCGTGGCTGGGGACGGATCGTCAACATTTCCTCTGGCGCGGCGCGTGGGGCGGGCGGCATCGGGCCACACTACAACGCGTCGAAGGCGGGCATGGAAGGTCTCGCCCGAGGCTACGCCGCGCGCCTGGTCAAACATGGAATCACCGTCAATTCCGTCGCACCCTCGCTGATCGCGACGGACATGGTGCAGGCGGGTCTGGCGTCATCGTTGTCGCGCATTCCGGTGGGCCGTTTCGGCACCAGCGAGGAAGTCGCCGACGTGGTTTTGATGCTGATCGGCAACGGTTACATGACCGGCCAGACGGTGGCATTGAGCGGCGGGATGTCGTTCAACTGACGGCACTACCGTCCGGTGCTGCCGAACCCGCCCGCGTTGCGCGCGGTAACGTCGAGATCCGGCACCTCGTCCCATGACGCGCGCACCACGGGCGCCAGCACCGCCTGAGCGATCCGCGTTCCCCGCTCGACTTTGAACGGTTCACTACCAGTGTTCAGCACGATCACCTGGATTTCGCCGCGGTAATCCTCGTCGATCGTTCCGGGGCTGTTCGGCAGCACGATCCCGTGCCGCAACGCCAGGCCGGACCGCGGCCGCACCTGCAACTCGTACCCGGCCGGCAGCGCGATCGCCAGGCCCGTCGGGATCAGCGTCCGTTCGCCTGGCGCAATGATAACCGGCTCCGTGACCGCGGCCAGCAGGTCCATGCCCGCCGCGCCCTCGGTCGCATAAGCCGGTAACGGCAAATCCTGGTTGTGCGGCAGGCGGCGCACGCGCACGGGAACGTTCGTCACGCCAATGCCTCCGCGATGCGAGCCGCCAGCCGTCGCGCCACTTCCTGCTTCTCCATTCTGGGCCAATCCTCGACGCCGGCTGATGTGATCAGGTGAATTTCGTTCTCCGCGCCGCCCATGATGCCGGTTTCCGATGACACGTCGTTGGCGACGATCCAATCGGCGTTCTTCCGCCGCAGTTTCCCTTGTGCGTTCGCCATCAGGTCATCCGTTTCAGCGGCGAAACCAACCACCAGCCGAGGCCGCGCCGCTCCCGCCGCGGCGATCGTCGCCAGAATGTCCGGATTGGGCACCAGTTCGAACGTCGGGGCCGCGGCGCCGGGCTGCTTCTTGATCTTGCCCTCGGACGTGTTGGCGACCCGCCAATCGGCGACGGCGGCGGCGAACACGGCGGCATCGGCGGGCAGCGCCGCCTGACACGCGGCGAGCATCTGCGCCGCGCTCTCGACCCGCCGCACGCTGACGCCGGCGGGATCCGGGATCGTCACCGGACCGCTCACCAGCGTCACCCGCGCGCCAAGCTCCGCCAGAGCCGCCGCGATGGAATGGCCCTGCCGTCCCGACGACCGATTGGCGAGATAGCGCACCGGATCGATCGGTTCATGCGTCGGGCCGCTTGTGACGATCACGTGACGACCAGCGAGCGGCCGCTTCGCCAGCAGCAAACCTTCGATCGCGGACAGGATTTCAGCCGGTTCCGACATGCGGCCAAAGCCGTACTCGTTGCAGGCCATCGCGCCTTCGTTGGGGCCCACGACAGCCACGCTCCTGCCCCGCAATGTCGCCATGTTCGCCTGGGTTGCCGCGTGCAGCCACATGCGCACATTCATCGCCGGCGCCACCAGCACGGGCTTATCGGTCGCCAGCAACACCGTGGATGCCAGATCGTCCGCCAGCCCGGATGCCATCTTCGCCAGAATGTTCGCCGTCGCCGGAGCGACCACCAGAAGATCGGCGGCACGGGACAATTCGATGTGCCCCATTTCGTTCTCATCGGTCAACGAGAACAAGTCCGAATAGACCTTCGCCTCGCTCAACGCCTGCAATGTCAATGGCGTAACGAACTGGGCCGCGTTTTCAGTCAGCGCGCAGGTCACGCCGCAGCCGGCGCGGCGCAGCAGGCGGATCAGTTCCGCCGCCTTGAACGCCGCGATGCCACCGGAAATGATCAGCAGCACGCGCTTGCCGGACAGTCCGCTCATAGCCGCCACCCCGCGTGAATCGCCGCGATGCCGCCGGACAGGTCGCGCACCGTAACGCGGGAGAATCCAGCCTCCGTCATCATCGCCGCCAACCGCGCCTGATCCGGGAACGTCCGAATACTCTCGGCGAGGTAAACATAACTTGCCAAATCCTTCGCCGCGATCCGACCCAACCGAGGCAATACCTTAAACGACCACGCGTCATAAAGTGGACGCAACGCCGCCACCTGCAATCGGGAAAATTCCAGGCACAGGAACCGTCCTCCCGGTTTCAGCACACGCCTCGCCTCGCGCAACACCTGGAGTTTATCGGTGCAATTGCGCAATCCGAACGCGATCGATACCCGATCGACACAGCGATCCGGCAACGGCAGATGTTCCGCGTCCGTCACCAACGGCATCACGCCCGCGACGAGACCGCGTTCGACCGCGCGATCCATCCCGACCCGCAGCATCGACGGATTGATATCCGACAGGATCGCCGGTCCGCCGCCGCGCCGCAGCCAGCCGAACGTGATGTCGCCGGTCCCGCCGGCCAGATCCAGCAACCGCGCCCGCGGCTTCGGGTCCAGCGCGGTCACGAACACATGCTTCCACGCCCGATGCACGCCAAGCGACATCAGGTCGTTCATCAGGTCGTAGCGCGGCGCCACGCTGTCGAACACGGCGCGCACCATGCCCGCTTTCTCGCCGCGTCCGACCTGGCGGAAGCCGAAATCGACCTGCTCTTGATTATCGCTCATGATGCGGAGGTTATAGCCTGTGGACCCCTGATGCCGGAACTCCCCGAGGTCGAGACCGTGATGCGTGGCCTCCAGGCGCGGCTGGAGGGCCATCGGATCGTCCGCGCGCTGATCAATCGTCCCGATCTGCGCTGGCCTTTTCCCAAAGGGCTGGTCGAGCGGCTGACCGGCGCGCGCGTGCTCAACTTCCGGCGGCGGGCGAAATACATCCTGATGCGGATCAGCGGCGGCGACTCGGTGCTGATCCATCTGGGGATGTCCGGCCGGATCGTGCTGACGCCCGGCACGCCGAACGCCGAGGTCGCGCACGAGCATCTGGTGCTGCATATGGACGACGGCTGGCGCGTCGGCTTCGTCGACCCGCGGCGCTTCGGTTCCGTCGATCTGGTGCCGACGGCGGCGGAAGACTCACACCGGCTGCTCGCCGGAATGGGGCCGGAGCCGCTGGACGACAGCTTCTCGGTCGCGCTGCTGAACGAGGCGCTGAAGGGCAAACGCACCTCGATCAAAGCGGCGCTGCTGGACCAGCGCATCGTCGCCGGTCTGGGCAATATCTACGTCTGCGAGGCGTTGTTCCGCGCCCGGATTTCGCCCCTGCGACTGGCGCGATCGGTGCCGGGCGCGCGCGCCGCCCGCCTCGTGCCGGCGATCAAGGCGACGTTGACCGAGGCGATCAAGGCCGGC
This sequence comes from uncultured Alphaproteobacteria bacterium, assembly GCA_963719675.1. GTDB lineage: Bacteria > Pseudomonadota > Alphaproteobacteria > Acetobacterales > Acetobacteraceae > Rhodopila. Next base: position 27,119 of record CAVRDN010000050.1, read on the forward strand.
GGCTCATCGTTACGGGATTACGTGCAGCCGGACGGCGAACTCGGCTACTTTCAGCATGCGTGGAAGGTGTATGGGCGCGAAGGCGAACCGTGCGAGGCATGTCCCGGCGATCAGGCGTGTCCGACCGGCGTGCGGCGCATCGTGCAGTCGGGGCGCAGCACGTTCTACTGCGCGCGTCTGCAACGATAGCGAAACAAGCTGCCTGGTTCGAAGCCCGCGTCCGCCAGCAAATCCGGGCGATCCCGTGCGACCATCGTCGATGACCGCGGTCTGGACTGAGTGCCGTTCGACGGCCGGTGCCGAGCGGCCAATCTTCGGTGCGGCGATTTGACGCGGAGCCGGTCGCTGTCGGTCTCTCCCGATCGCGCGGTTCAATTCGCCGCCACGCGATCGCCGTGCGCGGCGCGCGACGGAGCGGAAAGCCCGCCGATCACCGCGATCAGCGCGGCGGGCGCGGACATCGCCGCGACGCAGGCGAGCAGCGGAATTACCGCGGCCGGTATCCCCGCGAGCACGACAAGCGTGAAACCGATACGCCGCATGGCGGTCTCCCTCTTCAACGATCTCGCGCGCTTTGCCATCTCACCGCCGATCTCCGATCCATCCTGGGCGCACCCACTGCTTCAGTACAGATTTGCTGGCGGCCACCGTCTTTCTCCTGGTTGTTCCCCAGGCGGAACGCCGCCCGGACCCCACTGGTAGCAAGGCTGTTCCGCCGCGGCAGTTACCTGGCTCACACAAGCCGTGCTTTCTCGCGGCCCATGGGACGTCCGGCTTGCCGAGAGGCGCGAGACCAGGGCAGAACCGCCTGACCCATTCGATGAAGGACCCGTCCCATGTTCGAGCTCCCCGAAGAACACCGCATGCTCCAGGAGCTGGTGGCGAAGTTCGTCGACCGCGACCTGATCCCGCTCGAGAAAGCCACACTCGCCCGCGAAATGGCCGGCCAGCCCGTCCGGCCTGACGCGCGAGGAGGAGGACAAGGTCCTCGCCACCTGCAAGGAGCTCGGTTTGTGGGGTCTCGACGTGCCGGAGGAATACGGCGGCTCCAACCTTCCCTACGCGGCGCTGGTCGGTGTTTACGAGGAACAGGGCCGCACCTGCGCCCCGTTCACCTTCCCGCCCGACAGCCCCAACCTGCACATGCTGATCGCCGTCGCCAATGACGAACAGAAGCGGAAATATCTGGAGCCCTACGCGCGCGGCGAGGCGCACTCGGCGATCGCCATCTCCGAGCCCGGCGCGGGCGGCGACCCCGCCGGCATGACCACCCGCGCGGTGAAGGACGGCGGCGACTGGGTCATCAACGGCCGCAAGATCTGGGTGTCCCGCGTGCCGCAGGCCGATTTCGTCATCGTCATGGCGCGCACCGGCGAGGGCAAGCGCGCCGAGGGCGTCACCGCGTTCATCGTCGAGCGCGGCACCAAGGGCTTCATCATCGAGCGCGAGATCCCCATGATCGGCGGCCAGCGCACCTACGAACTTGTCTTCGAGGACTGCCGCATCCCCGCCTCCCAACTGTTGGGCGTCGAGGGCAAGGGCTACGCGCCGATGCAGCTACGCCTGACGGTGCGCCGGCTGCAGATGGGCGCGTGGTCGATCGGCATGTCCCGCCGCGCGCTGGACATGATGGTGGAACACACCAAACAACGCGTGACATTCGGACAGCGCCTCGCCGATCGCCAGGCCATCCAGTGGTGGATCGCCGACGCGGCGATGAAAATCCACGCCTGCCGGCTGATGGTTTACGATGCCGCCACGAAAGCGGACGCGGGCAAGGACGTGCGCATGGAAGCCTCCATGGTGAAGCTGTGGGGCACCGAAATGGCGACCGAGATCATCGACCATGCCATGCAATCCTTTGGCGCGATGGGTGTGGCCAAGGAACTGCCGCTGCAACTGATGGCGCAGAAAGTGCGCACCATGCGCGTCTACGAAGGCCCGTCCGAAGTGCATCGCATGGCCATCGCGCGGCGCATCATCGGCCGGTAACGCCCGGAACCGGCGAAGCGTCGCTGGTTCATCCACGCGGCGCCGAGGCGGCCCGCGTTTCCCAGGTGGCGGCGATCGGTCGTCCGGTTCATCACCCCGTGGCGGCGGGCCTTGAGCGCCGCCACGTGGCAGCGGTCAGCAGTCCAAGCCCGATGCCGAGCAGCACGAGCGAACCGGGTTCGGAAATCTGCGAGAACGGAAGAAAACTCACCGTCGAACCGACCACGTCGAGACCGCCGCTGTAGCCGTTGCCGCCCACGCAATCGGCTGCGTCAACGGTGTTATTATCCATCGTGACCGCGCCGGTTTCGGCCAGGGCCCGGCCGCAGCCGATCGTCGCCGCGTGGACCAGGGAGATGCTGGTGCTGGCGAGGATGTTACCCTCGAACGTCGTCGTCGTGTCGATCGTGGCGGAACTGCCGACATCCCAGTAGATGCCGGCGTTGTCCCCGGTATTGATGACCGAGACGACCGCGTTGGGCGAGGTGATCAGCGTGCTCGGCATCAGGAAAACCCAGCCGGCATTGGCGTTGCCTTGCCCATTGAGAACCAGTGTTCCGGTCAGATTGCTGATACCCGCCGGGACCGTATAGACCCCGGGTGCCAGTGTCAGTCCCGCCAGATCCGCCGGCAACAGCGTTCCCGTGCCGAGGCTGCCGAGATTGGCGATGGCGGTGACAAGTTCGTTTTGTCCCGCGACCGCGACCGGGTCGTTGCCAGAATGATACGTTCCAGTGATGGAAATCGAACCGCTGCCGGTGATCGCCGAGCCTGGGGAAACCCCGACATCGCCGTCGATCGTGGTGGCGCCCGTGTTGGTGACGGTCGAAGCGCCGAGGACGGCGAAGCTGGCGAGGTTCGAACCCAGCAGTGGCGCCGCGAAGGCCGGAGCGGCGGGGCTCACGGACAGGGCAACGAAGGGAGCGAGGGCGAGCAGCGCGCCCAGGCGGACGACTTTTGGCATCGGCTTGGCTCCTTTTATTTTGGGCACAAAACAATGCCAGAAACTCACCTATGCCAGGTTCCCGCAATAAATGCAAGAAGTTAAGACGTTGTCTAAATAATCTTTATATCGTCGAAAATTTGTAGAGGTCTTCCGCCGCGCCCGATTCGCGACGTCGGCCGGTCGGCGACGGTCACGCGATGCCGCGGCGGCGATGGCCGCGCGGATCCGCCGCGCCAGTGGCAGGCGCAGGGCGCCGCCGGAGGTATTCGCGCCCAGGCAATGGGCGAGCGACGCTGTCGAAATGCGCCGGCTTTAGTCGTGGAGGAAGTTGCTCGCGGTCAGCGCGACGACGCCCTTCAGTTCGATCTTCATGTTGGCGGCGGTCAGCGCTTCCGTGCGCGTGCCGGAATTGGCATAGACGAACGTGTTGCCGCCGCTGGTCTGCCAGCCGATCGCCTCGGCGGCGATGGTCGTGGCGGCACCAAGCGCCACGGCGGCGGTGAATGCGGCGCCCAGTCCGGTCAGGTCGATCACGTCCAGCGCCACGCTGAAATTCGTGATGATGTCCATGGCGGACGCGGTGGAGTCGGCGGCGGCTCCGTAGCCGAACACGTTGACGCCGCTGCCGCCGGTCATGGTATCGGCGCCACTGCCGCTGTCGAAAAACAGCGTGCCGGTCATGCCGGTGCCGTCGATGGTATCGATCCCGCCCAGCCCGCTTATGAACGTCGGCGCGGCGGTGGCGATGCCCGCCAATGACGCCAGATGAATGGTGTCGTTGCCGTTGCCGCCAAGGACCACGTTGAACGGATCGGCCGGCGAGGTCAGCGCCGCGGTCTCGTCCGTCGCCGACACGGTCAGCGAAAACAGCGTGCCGGTTGGCTTCCCCAGCAGGGCCGTCGCACCAACCGACAGCGTCGCGCCGTTATTCGCGGTGACCAGAGCGAACGACGCGGCTCCGGTGCCACCCAGCGTATACAGAAAACTGTCCGCCGCCGTGCCGCCGGTCTCGCCGAACGTCGCCAGCGGCGCGTTGGCCGCCAGGCCCTTGTTCACCTGGGCGCTGGCCAGAGAGGAGCTCACCACGGAGGCCGTGACGCCGGTCGGCGCCGTCGGCGATTGGCCCTGCGTCCCCGAGGACACCGGTTTCCAGCCGATCGCGTCGAGTTCGGTCAGATCGTTGGCCGATACCGGCTCCAGCACGCCGGACGACGCGAAGGCATCGAACGGATCGTCGCTGACGGAGGACGCCCAGTCGCCGGCATCGCCGCTGGAGAGGGTATTGAAGTCGCCCAGGTCGGAAACCCCGGAGTCGGGCGAGAAATAACCGGCGGTGGAGGCACTGAAATCGCGCGTGGCGGCGGCGGAATAATGCAGCAGGTCCAACAGGGTGTAGCTTTTGGCGAACGCGCCTTCGGTGCTGCCGGTCAGCATCTGGCGGCCCATGACCTCAGTGAGTTCGTGGACCACGGTGGCGAAAAAATCGTAGGTCCCCGGCGTCACCGTGCCGGTGGTCGCGGTATCGCCGTAGGTGAACTCCGAGGCCAGCCCAAAGCCCACGCTGCCATCGACTTCCGTGCCATTGGCCGGCGCCAGGCCCAGCGCCTTTTGCTGTGCGTCTGTCACCCAGTAGTTGGCGCCGATCACCGGGGTGGTCGCGGGCAAGGAGGCCACCACGCTCGCGTCTGTCGCTGTCGTCGCGCTGGAGGCGACCGCGCCGCGCAGGCTGGCGTAACTCACGGTGTTCAGGTTCGAGAGGCTCTCGCCCAGCGCCCCGCCGTCGAGGCTGTCGCCCCCGACCTCATTGTATCCGACGTCGAACGTGAGGGTGACCGCGTTGGCGAACTGGCTTTCGAGGTAGCGCGCCGCCGCGATGACATCCGTCATGAAGCCGGACGGCGCGGAACTGACGCTGGAATCCCAGTCGAGGTTGATGATCATGGGGGACGTGGCGGAGGTCACCTCGGTCGGCGACGGCGTTGTCTGGGCGGCGGTGGCCACCACGACGGCGGCGCGCGAAAGAGTGCCGACCCTGACCGGCGCGGCATGGATCGATGGCGCGCCGGCGGTGTCCGGGGCGACCATCGGTGTCAGCCAGGTCCACGGATTGGCGGCCGCCAGGGACAGGTCCGTCGTATCGTCCCAGGGCGCCAGCGGGCCCTTACCGAGGTTCACCATCACTCTCCCTCGCGGCGCGGGCGATGACGCCCGCGCGGTCCCATGATCCGCGCGCTTCTGATTCGACCCGGCGGATTATACCGTGCCGTTCGTGCCCAGGACAGCGGCGATGACCGCGGCGGCGATGACCGCGGCGGGGATGACCGCACGGAACCGATGACGGGAGCGTTGCGGGATCGCGGCTCTTCGTCGATGCGCGTCGGCGGGCGGGAAAATGTGTACGGCAACGATCTGGCCGAGATGGACGCGATCGGATGGAACCTGACCAGCCGGCCGTCGGCCCCGCCGCTCTCGCGTGTATCCGGGCGGACTCATGCGGCCGCGCCGTATCCCCATTGGTTATTTGTGTGCGCCGCCGACCCCGCCGGTCCGTCGATCACGCGAGCGGACCTCGGATGCGTCCGGCCAGGTTTCGCATGCAAAGCGCTCCGTCCCGAAGGCCGAGGGAACGCGCTGTTGTCCTCGCGAGGGTGGCGTATTTGGAAAGGCAAACGTTGTCTCCGGGCCCACGCGGCAGGCGCATGGGCCCGGAGACAGGTGTTAAGGACGCTTGCCGTTCAGCGTCGGGCGCGCTTGCGGCGGAGTGCGCCCAGGCCAAACATCCCGGCGCCAAGCAATGCAAGCGAGGCTGGCTCCGGAGTGGAGGTGGGGTTGGGGGGCGCCTGTTGGCTCACGAAGCCAATCAGGTTCTCCTCGAAAGGCTGCGATCCATCCTGATAATATTCATCTTCCATGAAATTCACGTCGAACACGGTGGTGAGTGAACCGGTCAACGCGTTCGCGAGCGATCCCACCGCGAACGCGGCGCCCGCGCCGCCACCGTTGGGATCGGTCGTCATCAAGGTCCCCGTCCCTGGGCTGAGCAACTGACCGGGGGCCGCGAAGGTGAGCTGATTGCCCGGGATGGCGTTCGGTCCGGTAAATGGCGACAGCACCGTCTCAGTGTAGGGATTGGGCTCAAAATTCGAGGTGGGATCAATCGAGCCGCCCCCCGCGTCCGAAATCAGGGTCGCGATCGAATCGTTTCGGTCAATAAATGAGGAGTTTTCGCCCATTAAAAATATGCCGCCGCCGCCCTGCATATACGCCAGATAATCCGACGTTTCGGTGGTGGTGAGCGGACTGAACCAGCGGACATCCCAAATCTGCGCGTAGCTCGCGTAGTTCGCGGGCACGCCATCGGAAACCACGACCGTGTTCCCCACGTCGCCTTCGAGGGTGATGAAGTTGTTGGTGACAGCGGTCGTCGTATCCGGTTCGGTGGATTCCGCGGCACCGTTCACCAGCAAAATCGCGCCGGCGTAAGCCTGCCCCGAGCCAAGCAGCAGCGCCCCAAGGGCCAGGCCGGCAAAAAACGACTTTTTCATGCTACCACTCCGCGATTGGATGAGCCGAAAGTTAACAAATCCTTACGGAGCGCTCTTAAGCAAATCGCGTGCCAGAAGACAAAGTTCTTTCAAAACAGTTACATAGAGGAGACTGATTCGGCCGCCTGTGACAGAGTGTAAATTACTCCGACACTCTGTGAGTGATTTTTGGCGGTGCGCCGCTCCCCCGCGACAGCGCCGGAGGGCATCCTCACCCATCATCTCAGAGACCTGCCGTCCAATCCGATCACGCTGTCGCACCGACACCCGCCGGCTCGACGCCGATCCATTTTAAGTCAGCGAGAAATTGGCGCTGGTGAGGCCGACGGCGCCGCGCAGCGTGACCGTCAGGTTGGCCGCGCTCAGCGCCTCCGCCGAGCCGCTGGTATTGGCGTAAACCAGCGTGTTCCCTCCGCTCGTCAGCCAGCCGACCGAGCCGGGGGCCAGCATGGTGGCGGCGGGATCGAGCGCGGCCGGAGCGATTGACAGGCCAGCCAGTCCGGTCAGGTCGATCCGATCCACCGCGACGTTGAAATTCGTGACGAGATCGGCCGCCGAACCGCTCGGCGTCAGTGCCGCGCCGAATTCATAGATATTGGTCCCGCTGCCCCCGGTCGCTGTCACGCCGCCCGGGCCGCCGTCGAAATACACCGTGCCGGTCATCCCGGTCGCATCGATCGTATCGCTCCCGCCCAGCGCGTAGAGGAAGGTCGGCGCCGACGCCGCGATCCCGGGCAGCGTCGCGAGCCGGATGACATCGTCGCCGGTCGAGCCGACCACGACGTTCAGGGCCGCGCTCACCGACGGGGTTCCCGACGCGGTCTGGTCGGTCGCCGTCACCATGAGTGCGTACGCCGCGCCGCCGGTCGCGCCCGCCACGCCATACGCGCCGGCCAGCAACGCGGCTCCGGCGCTGGTGGCGACGAGGTCGAACGCCGCGGCATCCGTCCCGCTCAACGCGTAGCCGACCGTGTCGCCGACGGTGCCGCCGATCGGTGCGACCGTCACCAGCGGACTGTTTCGCGACAGCCCGGCGCCGCCCGACACACCGATGCCATCCTGGGCGTAGGCCAGGTATGTCGTTTCCGCCGCGAACGCGAGACCGGCCGGCGCGGACCCCGGCGCGTCGGTCGGTCGGGTCGGCGTGACCGGCGTATACGGCAAAAACGGTGAGAACGGCGAGAACAGCGGGAAAAACGGCGACGTGAAGACCGGGGCCGCGGCAAGCCTGATTTGCGGGAATGCCGGCGTATGGGCCGGCGTGGTTGGCGTGGTTGGCGTGGTTGTGCCGCTCGACCCCGCCGGCTTCCAACCGATCGCGTCCATCTCGGTCAGATCGTTGGCCGAAACTATCTCCGTGGCGCCGGAGGTCGCGTACGCATCGAATGGGTCATCGACCACCGAGGACGCCCAATCTCCGGCGTCGCCTCCCGCGATCGTATTGAACGCGCCGAGGTCGGTGGTGCCGCCGTCCGGCGAGAAGTACCCTGGCGTGAACTGAGACAAATCGCGCGTGCCTGGCGCCGACCAATGCAACAGATCGAGCAGGGTGTAGCTGTTCGACAGGCCCTCTTCCGCCGAACCGACCAGCAACTGACGGCCCATGACCTCGGTCAGTTCATGCACCACGGTGGCGAAGAAGTCATAGGTGCCGGCCGCGACCGTGCCGCCGGCATTGGTGTCGCCATAGGTAAAGTCCGTGGACGCGCCGAACCCGATGCTGCCGTCCACGGTGCTCCCGTCGCTGTTGCTTAATTCGGAGGCCGGCAGGCCCAGAGCTTTGGCCTGCGCGGTGGTCACCCAGTCGTTGCTCCCGCTGATCGGGTTCGCGGCGGGCAAGGAGGCGACGACACTGGCGTCCGTCGCCGTCGTCGCGCTCGCGGCCACGGCGTCGATCAGGTCGGCGTAACTGACGCTCGCCATGTTCGACAGGCTCTCGCCCAGATCGCCGCGGCCCAATGCGTTGCCGGCGACCTCCTCGTAGCCGACATCGACGTTGATCGTGACCGGGTCGGTGAACTGGGTCTCGAGGAAATTCACCGCGGCGAGGACGTCGCTGGTAAAGCCGGCCGGCGCCAGAGCGACGCTCGAGTCCCAACTGATCGCGATCGTGAACGGGGTCGGCGACGCCGGCTCGGTCGGCAGGGTGACCGGCGGCGTCACGACCGGCGTGACGCCCGATCCTGGGCTGCCACGCCGCGCGTCCGGGGTGGTGGCCGCCAACAGGGCGGCGCCGGGGTCGCCCGCGCCGGGGTTGATCGCGCCGGGGTTGATCGCGCCGGGGTCAATCGTGCCGGGGTCGATCGCGCCGGGGTCAATCGTGCCGGGGTCGATCGCGCCGCCGATGTTCAGGTCAGACCAATCGACGTCGGGGGGAGACACCAGTCCCGGGTTGTCGAACAAGCCCGGCGTGAATTTATCGAGCGGCCGCATCACTCCGTTCCACGCTGTCCCCGTCTCCGCGCGCCATGCTGAATGCCAGCGGGTGACCTTGCTTTGGCATGGCACCGAATTACCAGCGTTCGGCTTTCGAATCCATATTTCTGTTGTTACAGATAGAAAGTCGGGCGAGAGTCTCGCTCCCAGAGATCATTGGGATTAAGCACGCGGCTGATGTCGTCCGTCAGCATGACCGTATTGAAGTTCAGCAACAGGCCAGCGGCGTCTCGCTGAGACGGAGACACGTCATCAGTCGCGCGGGCCTGGCGGTCCGATTGGCGAAACTATCGCGGCGCCATGCGCAGCGCGCCATCCAGCCGGATCACCTCGCCATTGAGGAACCGGTTGCCGATGATGTGCAGCGCCAGAGCGGCGTACTCCTCGGGCAGCCCCAGCCGGCGGGGAAACGGCACGTTATCGCCCAGGCTCTTGCGCACCTCGGGGGGCAGGCCATCGACCATCGGTGTGTGAAACACGCCGGGCGCGATGGTCATGACACGCACGCCGGCGCGGGCCAGTTCGCGCGCGATCGGCAACGTCATCCCGACCACGCCGCCCTTCGACGCCGCGTACGCCGCCTGCCCGACCTGACCGTCGAACGCCGCGATCGACGCGGTGTTGACGATGACGCCGCGTTCTTCGTCGCCGGTGTCGTCCACCGCGTCGAGCGCGCTCATGTCCGCCGCCGCGAGGCGGATCATGTTGAACGTGCCGATCAGGTTGACGCGGACGACCCGATCGAACGCCTCCAGCTTCATCGGACCGTCGCGGCCAAGCACGCGGCCCGCCGTGCCGATGCCGGCGCAATTGACCAGCACGCGGGCGGGGCCATGCGCCGCGCGCGCCGCCGCCATCGCCGCCTCGGCCGACGCGGCGTCGGACACGTCGCAACGGATCCCGATCCCGCCAATCGTCGCCGCATGCGCTTTCGCCGCCGTGTCATTGATATCGAGCAATGCGACCTTGCAGCCCCGCGCCACCAATAGCGCCGCGGTGGCCGCGCCCAACCCCGAGCCGCCGCCCGTCACCACCGCCGCCTGTCCATCCACCTTCATCCGCTGTACCCCTTCTTCACCCGCTTGACCCTCCGCCCAGCGGGTCTGACATACGCAACGACAAGTCAACAGAGGAAACACCGCGATGACCGACGCCGTGTCCTATGACGAGGCCTACGCCGACTGGAAACGCGACAATCAGGCCTGGTGGGCGAAAGCCGCGGAGGGCATCACGTGGACGAAACGCTGGGATCGGGTCTTTGACCCGTCGATGGGCGCCTACGGGCAATGGTTCGCGGGCGGGATGCTCAACACATGTTATAACTGCCTGGACCGGCACGTCGAAGCGGGCCGCGGCGCGCAGCCGGCGCTGATCTGGGACAGCGCGATGACCGGCAAGATCGTTACCTACTCGTACGCGGCACTGCGCGACCGCACCGCCAAACTCGCCGGAGCGCTCGCCGATCTCGGTGTCGGCCGGGGCGACCGCGTGGTGATCTACATGCCCATGGTGCCGGAAGCGGCGATCGCCATGCTCGCCTGTGCCCGGCTGGGCGCGATCCATTCCGTGGTGTTCGGCGGTTTCGCCGCGGCGGAGCTCGCGACGCGCATTTCGGACGCGCAACCAAAAGTGATCGTTTCGGCCTCGTGCGGACTGGAGCCGGGGCGCGTGGTCAAGTACAAGCCGCTGCTGGACCTGGCGATCGAGTTGTCGTCGCACAAGCCGGACGCCTGCCTGATTTTGCAACGCGAGCAGGCGATCGCGACGTTGCAACCGGGCCGCGACCACGATCTGCTCGCCGCCGAGGCCGCGGCGGCGCCGCGCGACTGCGTGCCCGTACTGGCCACCGACCCACTGTATATTCTTTACACGTCCGGAACCACGGGACGTCCCAAAGGCGTCGTGCGCGACAATGGCGGTCATGCCGTCGCGCTATGGAACTCGATGAAGATGATCTACGGCTGCGATACCGGCGACGTTTATTGGGCGGCCTCGGACGTTGGCTGGGTCGTAGGCCACAGCTACATCGTTTACGCCCCGCTGCTGCGCGGCTGCACCAGCATCATGTATGAGGGCAAGCCGGTCGGCACGCCCGACGCCGGCGCGTTCTGGCGCGTTTGCGCGCAGCATAAAGTGAAGGTTTTGTTCACCGCGCCAACCGCGATGCGCGCGATCAAGCAGCAGGACCCGGAGGGCAAGCTCGCCGCCACGCACGATCTGTCGAAGCTGGAGACGCTGTTTCTCGCCGGCGAACGCTGCGATCCGCCGACCGCCGTGTGGGCGCACGAGATGCTGAACATGCCCGTCGTCGATCATTGGTGGCAAACCGAAACGGGTTGGGCGATCACGTCGGGCTTCCGTCAGTATGGATTGTTTGAGTTTCGCCCAGGATCGGGGGGAAGACCGTGTCCTGGACACGATCTTCACGCATTGGACGACGATGGAAAGCTGTTGCCGCCGGGCACGACCGGCAACCTCAGCATCCGCCTCCCGCTGCCGCCTGGCTGCGGACCGACGTTGTGGCGGAACGAGGAAGGCTACCGCAATTCCTACCTCGCGGATTTCCCCGGTTGGTATCGCACCGGCGACGCGGGAGTGGTGGACGCGGCGGGCGATGTCTGGGTCATGGGCCGCACCGACGACATCATCAATGTCGCCGGCCATCGGCTTTCGACAGGCTCGATGGAGGAAGTGCTGGCCTCGCACCAGGACGTCGCGGAATGCGCTGTCATCGGGGCGAAGGACGAGCTCAAGGGGCAGACGCCGATCGGCCTCGTGGTGTTGAAGAGCGGCGTCAATCGGCCGCACAAGGAGATCGAGACGGAGCTCGTGGCTTTGGTGCGGGAGCGGATCGGTCCGGTCGCGTCATTTCGCGACGCGCGCGTGGTCGTGCGATTGCCGAAGACCCGCTCGGGCAAGATCCTGCGAGCCAGCATCAGGAAGATCGCGGATGGCGAGCAGGCGCCGGTGCCGCCGACGATCGAGGATCCTGGCGCGCTGGAGGAACTCGCCGCCGTACTGGCCGGGCGTTAGGACGCCGGCATCGATCGCTCGCCCGGCGACGCGAATGGCGCCTGTAAGCGCGGGCCGATCATGCGGCCACGGCTGGAGAGCCGTGGCCGCATGATAAGGTCTTGAAGCGGGCCTTTATCGACACACCTCAAGGATGGCGAGAGTCGTCGATACCGGTCGCACGCATTGAGTGAGGGAATTTCCATGAGCGGAAAAATCGTCACGTGTCTGTGGTTCGATCATGGCGAGGCGCGGAAAGCCGCGGAGTTCTACGCGGCCACGTTTCCGGACAGCCATGTCGGGCCCGCGCTGCGGTCCCCAACCGATTACCCCGGCGGTAAACAAGACAGCGAGATAACCGTTGAGTTTACCGTGCTCGGACAGGCGTTTGTCGGTTTGAATGGCGGTCCGGCGTTCAAGGCGAACGAGGCGGTGAGCTTTCAGGTCATGACCGACGACCAGGCTGAAACCGACCGCTACTGGAACGCGATCGTTCAGAATGGCGGCAGCGAGGGTCAGTGCGGTTGGTGCAAGGACCGTTGGGGGTTCTCGTGGCAGATCGTGCCCCGCGCCCTGCTGGCCGCGATGAAGGATCCGGATCGCGCCGCCGCGAAGCGGGCGATGGAGGCCATGATGACCATGCGCCGGATCGACATCGCCAGGATCGAGGCGGCGCGCGCCGGCCGGACGGCGGACTGACGCCAACCAGCGAAAACTATGACTGTCGCGCCGTGTCGTTACGACGCAAGTGTCATCTCCGGCGGCGCCATGACGCGCCGCCGGAGAGGATCGGCCGTGATTTTAGTTCGGCCAGCAGCGCCGGCCTTCCGAACCGAGATGCCAGCCCGGGGGGCACGCCCGCCAACCCGGCTCCCACTCACGCCAGTTCGGCCGGCAAAAGCCGCGCGGGTCGCGATGGTAGTCTCGACCGCAGCCCCCTTCGACCAGGATGATCGAACCCGCGCTGCTGACGCGCGGCGCCACCGTCGGTGCCGCCTGGGTCGGGCCAATCAGCGCGGCCGCCATCACCAGACCAAGAATTGCCTTCATATGCGTCTCCTGAGTCGCCACCGGACCGTGGCGTGTTGCTTACGACATGATCCCGGCCTCAGCCGTCCGCATTGGCGGTTGTCCCAAATCACTCTCGGGTAATGCGATTGGTTTCATCCGGTTTCACCCCGACAACATTTTTGACCAAATCGCGCTGGCCTTGCAACAATTAAACTCCCCCACGCGCGATCGTGAAGGGCGCCGCCGGGCCGCGCGCTTCGATCAATGGCGGCACGGGCGCTGACAACGCGGGCCGATTCCGTTCGAACCGGGCGCCATGCCAGGACCGCGCACCATCGTGCCGAGACCTCCTCATATGCAGGACGATCGCGGCACAATTAAGTCCGCGAGCACCGCCAGATCCGGCGTGCCGCCGGCAAAACTACCCGAGAGGCTATATTCTTCTTTTTCCTCACCTGGGGGATGATATTTCCAAAAGCCCCGCGGAAAGACTGTGCGCAACCTCAATTCGTCTCCGGCTCTTGCCATCACGGGAAAATTCCGTTTTCGCCATCCGCGAAAATGAACCGGGAGATCTCCATGACCCACCGCATCAGCCGCCGTGCCCTCGGCGCCTTCGTACTGTCCGCTCCGCTGGTCGCCCCGATGACCATCGCCCCTGGTCGCACCCGCGCCGCGACGCCCGACGAAATCGTCATCGACTGGGCCACCTACAACCCGGTCAGCCTGGTTCTCAAAGATCAGCATTTGCTGGAAAATGCGCTCGCCGCCGATAAAATCCGCGTCCGCTGGGTGCAATCCGCCGGCTCCAACAAGGCGCTGGAGTTCCTCAACGCCGGGTCACTGGATTTCGGCTCGACCGCCGGCGCCGCCGCGCTGATCGGCAAGGTGAACGGCAATCCGATTCGCACCATCTATGTGTATTCCCGGCCCGAATGGACCGCGCTGGTCACCATGCCCGACAGCCCGATCAAAACCGTCGCCGATCTCAAGGGTCAGCGAATCGCGGTGACCCGCGGCACCGACCCGCACATCTTCCTGGTGCGCGCCCTCGCCGAGGCCGGGTTGTCCGAGAAAGACGTCAAACTCGTTCTGCTGCAACATCCCGACGGCCGCACCGCCCTCGAACGCGGCGACGTCGCCGCCTGGGCCGGCCTCGACCCGATGATGGCCGCCGCCGAGATCGAGTTCCACGCCCGCCTGTTCTACCGCAAGCCGGAAGCCAACACCTGGGGCGTGCTGAACGTCCGCGAGGAATTCGCCGCCGCGCATCCGGACATCGTTCGCACCGTGCTGACCCAGTATGAGGCCGCGCGCAAATGGGCGATCGCGCACAAGCCCGAGCTGGTCGCGCTGATGGGCGCCGCCGACAAACTGTCCGACGCGATCAACACCCGGCAGTTGGAGCGCACGGATATGTCCAGCGGCATGATCGGCGAAGCCCAGTCGAAGACCATCATCGAGGCGGGGAAAGCGTTGCAGGCGGCGGGGGTTCTGGACGCCTCGGTCGATGTCGCCGCGGTCACCAACGGCATGATCGACCCATCCTACGCCCGCGCGATCGGCGCGTGAGAGCGCGCTCTGCGTGGATGATGTTCCCGGCGGCCGCGTTGCGATCGGCGAAGCTCCGATCGGCGGCGCGATGAAACGCATCCCGTGGCTCGCCGGGCTGATCATTCCGCTGCTGCTGGCTGTGGGTTGGGAAGCCGTGGTCCGTGCCGGCCTCGCCACCGGGCGTCTGATGCCGCCGCCTTCGCGGCTGGTCGCCACCGCGGCGGCGCTGATCCGCTCCGGCGAACTGCAAACCCACACGCTGGCCACGCTGGTCCGGGTGCTGCTCGGGTTCGGAATCGGCGGCACGCTGGGGACATTGATGGGCATGCTCTCGGGGGCGAGCCCGCTGGCGCGGCGGCTGATCGATCCCTCGATCCAGGGGCTGCGCTCGGTCCCATCCCTCGCCTGGGTGCCGATTTTCATTCTGTGGATGGGCATCTTCGAGACATCGAAAATCGCCCTCATCGCCGTCGGCGTGTTCTTCCCCGTCTACCTTGGCATGCTGACCGCGATCCAGAGCGTCGATCGCAAGTTGATCGAGGTCGGCCGCGTGTTCGGTTTGTCTCCGTTGGGGATCGCGCTGCGCATTACCTGGCCGGCGGTGATGCCGATCTGGATCGCCTCGCTGCGGTCCGGGCTCGGGCTTGGCTTCATGTTCCTGGTCGCCGCCGAACTCATGGGCGCGTCCGAAGGGCTCGGCTATCTGCTGGTCGATGGCCAGCAAATGGGCCGCGCCGACACGATCCTGGTGGCGATGATCACGTTCGCTCTGCTGGGCAAGCTGGCGGACAGCGTTCTCGTGGTGATCAGCCTGCCGCTGCTGCGCTGGCAGGACACCATGCGAGCGCGCCTGTGACGCTCACGTGGGCGGACCGGAAGCCGGGCGGGACCGCGCCGCACGCCGCGCCCGCGAGCGAACGGTCATGACCAAACTGACCATCAGTCAGGTGGGCAAGACCTACGCGGACGGCACCGAGGCGTTGCGCGGCATCCAGGTGACCGCCGACAGCGGCGAGATCGTCGCCATTCTGGGTGGCTCCGGCTGTGGCAAAACGACCTTGCTGCGGCTGGTGGCCGGGCTCGACGAACCGAGCAGCGGAGAAATTCACCTCGACGGCCAGCTCATTTCCGGCACGCATCCTGCTGTCAGCGCGGTGTTTCAGGAGCCTCGGCTGCTGCCGTGGCTGCACGTCGCCGGCAATATCGCGTTCGGCGGGCAACGTCTGGCACCGGCCGAACGCGACCGTCGCGCCGGGGCGCTGCTGGAACGGATCGGTCTCGCGACGTACGGCAAACGCTGGCCACGCGATCTGTCCGGCGGCCAGCAGCAACGCGTCGCCATTGCCCGCGCGTTGATCGGTCATCCCGGCATTCTGCTGCTGGATGAGCCGTTCTCCGCCCTCGATCCGTTCACGCGCGCCACGCAACACGAACTGGTGCTCGACCTGTGGCGGGAGCTGCGGCCAACGATCCTGATGGTGACACACGATATCGATGAGGCGGTGTTTCTCGCCGATCGCATCGTGATCATGCGGCCGCGTCCCGGACGGGTGCATGAGTCGATGGTCGTGGACCATCCCCGGCCAAGGGATCGGCTCGCGTCGGCGTTCGATTTGATGAAGCGGCGGGTGATGCGAGCGATCGATCGCTCGTTGGCGGAGGAGCGGCCGCGGCAGGATACCGGCTCGGGCACCGTGTCGCCCTGGGTGTGACCGGACGGACGTTGTGCCGGTCTCCGATTGCCCCGACCGAGCGCACGGCGCGGACCGATTGGCCGATCGTGACGGTGCCGAGTCCGGCGCCGAAGTCAGTGCGTTGTCAGAACGTATTCCCGGTGCCGCCGCGTCGTCCATCCGCGCGGATGGGCGACGCGGTGCGGGCTCAGCTCGCCGATTTGACCGACGACGGGATCGTCGAGCAAACCCCGTTATACGACGCGTCGATCTGCGCCGCCGTCGGCGCGACCAGATTAAGACCGGCGTTGGTCACCAGGCTCTGGAGGAACGCTTTGTAGTTCGCCTGATCCGTCAGGTTCGAATCGGTACCGGTATAATAAATCGTGGAGATCGAAATGCCCGCGGCCTTCGCCGTGGCGGCCAACGACTGCGCGGCCGCTTCCAGATCCGCGTCGGCGCAGTTCCTGCCGCAGCTCACGCCGTCCGCGGTGGTGTAGTTGACGCCCGCCTTCACGTTCGGCGCGCCGTCGGTGATGATCACGATGTTCTTGCTCTGATTGTTGTAGGTGGAACCGCTGAACTGCTGGATCGCGGAGTACAGCCCGGAGGCGACATTCGATCCGCTGTCGCAGTTCGGGTCCTCGAGCGCGGTGCACGCGGTGATCAGGTTGATCTGCGCCTGCAACGCCGTGTAATTCGCCCCGGCCGGAACCAGCGGCTGATAAGTGGAAGCGTGGCCGTTGATGAACGTGATGCCGAAATTCGACGAACTTCCGGTCTGTCCCTTCACGCAGTTCAGAATCGCCAGATCCGCCGCCACCTGATCGGCGATCTGGCCGGCGAACGACTGCGACATGTCGTTGATCACGATGGTGTTGAACGTATGTCCGTTGCCGGAGCCGTTGCCGTATCCGACGCCCGAGCCGTTGCCGACCACGTAGCTGGCCACCACGGTCGAACTGATATCGGTGCTTGGCTTGCCCCAAAGGCTGCCGAAATACAGCGGCACCGGATTGCCGTTGCTGAGCGTGTTCACGCCGGTGACCTGCACCGCGTTCGGCGTCGATCCGCCGGCGACGAACGTATTCGCCGTCGGATTCCATGTGCCGACCGTTACGTTGGCCGTTGGCACGACCGTGCCGTACTGGCTCGACGGCATGTTGTATCCGGCGAATGTTTGCGCGGTGCTGACGACCGTACCGCTCGACCCGGTCGAATAGAATGTCGAGAGTTTATCCGCCGCCGCGAGGGCCGCGGATTGCACCGTCTGCCGTAACAACTGGCTGCGGTAGCTGTAGTATCCCTGATCGAGGGCCAGAGCGCCGAAGCCGACGAGGGCCGGGATCATGACCGCGCACATGGCGGCCATGCCGCCGCGATCCCGGCGGCGAAGGTGGCTGCTCACGCGCGCGCCGGCTTCGCGCCAGCGGGCGCGCACGCCGCGAAGCTGATGAAATTTCAGGGACATGACCCCTCCTTCATGAATACTGTCTGAGAAACAATCGTCTTGCCCGCGAAGAAATTCTCGATATCCGCGATCGCGGCGGCGGCGGCGCTCGCCGAGACGCTGACCGTCACGCTCGGCACCGCGCAGTTCTCCGCCGTGGTTACCGTGTAACTCGCCCAGGAGGGCAAGCCGGCGCAGGCGTAATATTCGACCTGCGTGTTGGTGAGCGAAGCCCCGCAGGCGGTGCTGGAGGAGGTGTTCGCGGTGGAGAAAGCCCCGTTCACGTTGTTGTTGATCTGCCCGGTGGACATCATGCGCGCCGCGTACTGGGAGTTGGCCTGCATGCTGGACCAGGTGTTGAAGACCGCGCTGGTGGCGATGAAGCCGAACATCAGCATCATCAACGGCACCGATGCGAGAGCGAATTCCAGGGCGACCACGCCGCGCCGGCAGTCCAGGAGACCGCGGGCCTTGGCGCCCCTGGGCCCCGGCGAGCACCGGCCACGATGGGCCGGTCTGGGACTGGCGGGGGGACCTGAAGGTGGCCTGGGTTCGGAATTGGCCGGTGTCGGTTGGCGGCTCCGGAGTTTTTGAATGATGTGTATCATAATATGGCCTGTCTGCGATTAATTACGGATTCCTTACACGCGAATGGTTACAACCGGGTTTCAAGGCACGCGAAACCGGGAATTTGGCGTGTATAAAATAATTTTATATTCTGATATTAGATTTTATTATGATTTTTAGGTACGGTCGGTTGCCTTCGCGATCTCGTCGCCGGGCCGAACGCGGGCATGCCGCATTCGCCTCCCTCGACCGCCGGCTATCCGCGGCGGGAGGCGATCCTCTGCGATGCGTCGTCTCGCACCGGCAGCCTTAAACGCGGGCCGCGCCGGGACCGGGGCGCGTCGCGATCGGACGGACGGTTCGTATCGTCCGAGAAACGACTTGCGCTCGCGCCCCCGGCCCCTCGCGTCAGTCGTCGCCGTCCTCCGCGTCGTCATCGCATTCGCCGCCGCATTTCTGGCAGCGGCAGGGGTCGCAATGGCGTTTCTCGCAGCAGTTCTTGCGGCAATCGTCGCAGCATTTGGCGCAGCATGTTTCCCAAACGGTCGTCGCCATGACCTCCAGCGTCTTGACCGGATCGGTCGGATCGTCACTGGTAATCACCAGGTCGCACGACCGCGGCAGCTTTTCCGTGGCGATGTAGCGAACCACCACCCCGAGGCACGAACCCGGATGAAGCGTCGCCGGGAATGGATTGTTGACCAGCTTCCAGTGCCGGCTCTTGCGCCGGAACGCCACGCTCGAGACATGCAGCTTGCAGTCACCGACGTTGCAGATCGAAATGGTGCGCTCCACCCGGCAGCAGGCCGGCACCGCGCCGAAGATCGTCGAGCCTGTCACCACGAGTTTCCCCGCCGGCGCGACACCCGACACGCTGACGTGTTTCAGCCCCGTGGGGTGGCTGGTGTGCACGGTGATGATCCCGGCGAATGAGCCCACGTGGGTCGGCTGAAACCGGATCGGCACCGCGATCGACGCACCGGGCGCGATGATCAACGGATACGTGCTCACGCCCGGCGGCACGAAATCGACGGACGAGGAGGTGATCGCGGTCACCGTCAGGTCGCACGGACCATTGTTGTGCAGCGTCAACGGTTCGTCGCGATGCGAGCCCGCGCAGCAATCGCCGAACGCGCCATGATCGGCGATGATCGTCTCCAGCGCCCCGACACCGCCGATGCCCTGGGTCCGTAGGTCGAGCGTTGGCGTCACGGGATCGTTGCTGACGATCTGGATGGTGGCGACCTCGGTCACGCCGGCCGTCATTGGGTCGAACGCGATGGTGAAGTCGATTTGCGCACCGGGCGCGAGCGCGAGCGGCGTGGTGGGCAACGGCAGCACGGTGAAATCGGCCGAGCCCGCGACGCGCGTGACGCTCTGGATCATCAGATCGCGATTGCCGACGTTGTAGACGTGAATGACAAGATACGCCGGCCCGTGGCAGACCGTGCCGAAGCGCAGATTGTCCTGGAGGTTCACGGCGATCGCCGGGCCGAAGAAATGCCGCAGCGCATGCAGCAATTCGACGCCCTTCGGCGTGCCCCATCCGGTGACGGCATCCCAGCCCGGGGTGACGGGATAGCCGGGCACGCCGGCGAAGGCGTTGTCGGACGCTCCCGGCTCCGGCAGGATGTCGCGGAATCCCGCGCCGTTCAGCGCGTAGATCACCGGATTAATGAAGCCGACATTCTGTCCCAGCGCCGCATTCAGCACGGCGACCAGACCGGCCCAGAGCGGCGCGGACGCGCTGGTGCCATTGGTCGGCCAGGCCGAGGGCGCGCCGCCCAGAATGATCGAACACCCGCTGTTCGGACTGGCGTTCGCCGCGACATCGGGTACGCCTCGCCCGACATGCCCATCCTTGATGGAGACGGGAATGTTGGTGTCACTCTGATACCAGGGCTGGGGGAAGTAGTCGCTGACGCCGCCACCGGACGCCCCGCTGAGGGTGGAGCCGCCGAATGTGAAGGTGTCGGCCCAGGCCCATTCATCGCAGGTAGAGCCCGCGACGTTGCCGATCGTGGTGCCGCCGCAGGCAAGCGCCCAGGGGTCGGTCGCCGGGTACCACACGTGCGCCTGGCCGTCGCCGAGCTCTGGCGTCGGTCCCATTGTCGCCGGAGCAGGTGCAGAACGTCACGCCCTGGATCGCCGCGTCCTGCAACATCTGCGTGACGGCGGTCACCCAACTCGTGCTGACGCCGGAGGCAAGCAGCGCCGCCGGATCGTCGCCGTTCGAGACATAGAAGCTCGTGGTCAGCACCGAGCACTCCGGATCCCCTGGGTTCGGGTGGATCACCCGTGTGAGCAAATCGACCCAGCCGGCCTGCGTATAGGTGGTGAAGTAGACCGCGATCTGCGCGCCTGGCGCGGCGGAGGCGGCGATGAAGATGTCCTGCGTGGTTTCGAGATCGGGAAACAGGCCATTCGACGCGTCGACTGAAATGTCGATCACGGATGGCGGGCTGCCGCCGAAATTCGCGGCGATATCGCTGGCCAGATAACCGGCCTCGGAGAACACCGCGATGGTCTGTCCCGCCGCCAGATTGGGCGGGAAGTCATAGAGCTGCGTGATCGTCGGCATCGTCAGCAGCGTGGTGGCGGGCGGATCCGCGAGGCCACGTTTGGTGATACGGCGGTTGTCCAGTCCGAACACGCCGACGATGATGTCCAGGAGATCGGCGGGCACGTGGATGAACCCGTCGCGCCCGCGATACGTCTCGGTTTGTCTCCTCGATCGCGGGCCGCGTTCGACCTCGTGCTCGTAGCGCTGCAGGGCGATGTCGAAGGCCCGGTTGAACTGCGCGACGGTGCCGGAAACGACGACCGTGCGGCGCGCGGCATGAACCGCGTCCACCGTCAGCCCCTGGGCACGCGCGAACGTGCTGACCTTCTCGATGTCTTCCGGGGACGCGCCGTACCGCGCGGCGAATTCACTCTCCGACAGGCGCGGCCGCTCGGCGGGCGGCGTATGGAGGAACCAGGCCGCGCCGGGAATCGGCTGCGCGTCCGGGCGGCGGCGCAGCACGATCGTGACGGTGAACGCCTCATTGTCGTCGGCGGGACCGAGCAGGCGAGCCCCCGGTGTCGGTCTGCGTTCGCTGCCGGGAAGTCGGCGGTGGTTCCTGGGTGTGGTGGCCATGGGTTTTGCCCCCGTTCTGGATTGCGCCGTCGCACCGGACCATAACTCCCGCGTTGTGCTGGCGCTGTGATCCGCGCCACATTCGTTGGTTTTTCGTTCGAGCGCGCGCGATGGGGCGGATCGCCGCCGCGTGAGGCAACGACCTTCGACTTCAATGAAAGTGATTCGCGGGTAAAGCTGTTTATTTCTGTCGCGGAATCATTGGCGACGGGCGCGAAGCCGACGGCAACCGCGTCCCAACGATGCGTGACCGGAATCGCGTGGTGCGGACCTCGGGCGACCGCGTCAGGCCGAACGCGGCCGCCGCGTGCCGCCGGTCAGCTATTGGACCTCGGACCGTTCATCGTCGCGCGTTGCCGCGGCACCCGGCGGTTCCGGGCGCGCGATCGCCAGGCCGCCGGCTTATTCAGCCGCCTGGCGTTTCGCCTCACCTTTGAACGCCGGCATCACCTCGCGCGCGAACCGCCGCAGATTTTCCCGCGAGGTGCCGCCGCCATTAAGCAGGATATATTCAATGCCCTGATCGCGCAGCCGTTGCACTTTGCTGATGATCTCGTCGGGGGTGCCGAACAATGTCGCCTCTTCGTTCGCCTCGCGCGTGTCGGAGAAGGCCATGATGCTGGCGGTGTTGTTCTGATCGGGCCGCTGGCTGATGTCGTGCAGCCGCTTTTGCGCGGCCATGCGGCGTTCGATCGCGGCATCCTTCTCCGCCCGCGAATCCGCCACGAAAAATGCCCGCGCCACGCCGACCTGATGCGGATTGAAACCGAACCCGTTGCCGATCATCGCGTCGCGATAAATGTTGAAGCGGCGCACGGTTTCATCGATCGAGGCGAACTGATCCAGCAGCAGATTGTGTCCGCGCGCGGCCACCCGGCGGATCGACGCGGGATGCCCCGCGCCCTGCCAGAACGGCGGATGCGGCCGCTGAACGGTCGGCGGCTCGACCACGATGTCGTCGAAAGCCCAGGTACTGGCCCTTGAAGTCGAACCGCTCGTTGGAGACCCAGGACTTCGTGATGATGTCGATGGCCTCCTCGAACCGCGCCTGGCCTTCCTCCATCGGAATGCGGAAGCTGGCGAACTCGTTGTGGCGGTAGCCCTTGCCGACGCCGAAATCCAGCCGTCCGCCGGACAGCAGATCGACGGTCGCCGCTTGCTCCGCCAGCAGCACCGGATTGTGCCACGGCAGCACGATCACCGCCGTGCCAAGCCGCAGCGTCGTGGTCTTCGCGCCGATCCAGGTCAGCAGGTTCAACGTCGCGGAGACCTGACCGAAGCCGGTGAAGTGATGCTCGACAATGAACGCGCTTTCGTAGCCGAGCAACTCCGCTTCGATCACGTAATCGATGTAATCCCGGAAGCCCGCCGCGCTGTCGACGTCGGGGTTGTTGCTGCGTTGCGCCGTCGCGGCGCCAAAGAGGCCGAATTTCATGCTCTTGATCTCGATCGATGGGCCGGACGCCGGACATTGGGGGCGCCAGGGTGGTTGGCGATCAGGCGGAGTGTGCGTAAACCACGCTCGTATCATAAGACGCGCGGCCGGACCAATGTCCGGCGGCATCGCCGGATCGGGCAATGGGTTCGGACAGGTCGAGGTCGGGACGGATCGGGAGACACGGACCACGTGGATAGCGATCGAACGCCCCTGAAGCGGAAGCCCCCGAAGCGGACGCCCGAAGAGCGGTCGTCCACGCCGCCGGCGCCCGTCAACCGGGCCACGGGACCGTGGTCCAGGCTCGCGCGGGCGACCGGCGTCGCTCTGGTGGCCGTCCCGTTGCTGGCGGTCCTGGTCCGAAGCCTGCTGGTCAACGGCGCGGCGCGTGGAGGCGGCGCCGCATTTCCCGTGTCGCTCGGCGATTTCGTCGCGCTGTTCGGCGATCCGCGGTTTCGCGACGGCGTGGAGAACAGCCTGATCGCCGGCGCGGCGACCACCGTGCTGACCCTGGTCCTCGGCTTTACGCTGGCCTTTCTGGTGGCGCGCACCGACCTGATCGGGCGACGCTGGCTCGGCCGGGCCAACCTGCTGCCCTTGTTCCTGTCGCCTTACGCCGGCGCCGCGGCGTGGACTTTCCTGCTGGCGACTCACGACGGGCTGCTGCCGACCTACGCAAGGGAGGTGCATCAGATCGCCCTGCCCTGGCTGGAGATCTACAGTGTTTCGGGCGCGATTTTCATTTTGACCCTGTTCCATACGCCGATTGTCTACCTGATCCTGGTGCCGCCCCTGCGAGACCACGATGCGACGTTCGAGGAGACCGCGCGGGTGCACGGGGCAACATTCTGGTCCACGCTGCGCCACATCACCCTGCCGATGACGCGCCCCGCTTTGTCGACGGCCGCCGCGATCGTGTTCCTGACCAGCGTCGGGCTGTTCGACGTACCAGCCGGTACTGGGCGCGTCGCGCGGGATACGCTTCGTCCCGACCGAGATCTTCGCGATGGCGCGTACCTCTCCCGGGATCGGCGCCGCGTTCGCCGTGGTCGTGGTGGTGGCCGTCTCGGCGCTCATGCCCTGGCTCCACCGCTTTCTGTCCGCGTCGGCGTTGGCGGCATCGCCCGGCGCGGCGTTCCCCGGGGGGGCTATCCAGGGGAGAGCTTTCCAGGGCGGAGCTTTCCAGGGCGGAGCTGTCCCAGGCGCCGCCTCCTCCCGCAAAGATCGACGGCCGCGCCTGACGCGACTGCGCTGGCCGGTCCACGTGGCGGCCCTCACGCTCGAGGCGGCGTATCTCTCGGTCAGCGTGCTGCTGCCGCTGTTCGCCCTGCTGCTGGTGGCTACGTCGCGGCACTGGACAGGCCGCCTCGAGTGGCGCACCGCCACCACCATGAATTTCGAGCGGATGCTCGCGCCCGGCGCGATGGGGCGCGTGGCGATCGGCAACAGTCTGATCCTGGCGGTACTGGGTGCGACGATCGGAGTTGTCCTGGCGGCGCCGCGCGGCTGGTCGCTGACCCGCGGCGCCGCGCGCGGCCAGGCATGGACGGAACGTTTGCTGGCCGCGGCATACGGCATGCCCGGCATGGTCGCCGGTTTCGGCTTCCTGCTGCTGGTGGCCGGCACACCGCTCGGCGGCACGCTCGCCGTCGTCCTGATCGCCTGCGTCGCGCGGTGCCTGCCAATCGCGACGCGCCTCGTCGCCGCCCGGTCGCGCGAAATCGATCCACATTGGGAACAAGTTGCCCGCGCCTCGGGCGCCACGGCGCGGCAGACCGCGCGGTACATCGTCGCGCCGCTGCTGCGCCGAACGTTGCTGGCGTCGTGGCTGTTGCTGTTCGTCTTCTTCATTCGCGAACTCGGCACGCCCATTTTGCTGTACAGCCACGGCAACGAAACGATGAGCGTCGCGATGACGATGCTGATCGATCGCGATCCGGAGGCCGTCGCGGTGCTCGCGTTGCTGCAAATGGCCATCCTGGTGCTGGGGTTTATCGGCTTCACCCTGGCCCGCGCGCCGTTGATCTCCGGCGGCCGGCATGAACGGGCTGGCATGAGGCGGGTCGGCATGAGCGGGTCCGCGTGAGGGACGGCATGAGAGGGCCAGGATGGGTCGCCGGGATGAGTCGCCAGGATGAGGGGCCAGGATGGGGGTCCAGGATTGGGCCTGGGTGGGGGAGCGGCATGAGGCGCCGGCATGAGGAGGCCGGCATGGCCCGACCCGTGAGCGCCGCGGCATGACCGCGCTTCGCGTGCGGGCGCTGACCCGGCGATACGGCTCCGTCGCGGCGGCGTTCGAGGTCGCGCTGGAGGTGCCCTCCGGCGGCGCGGTCGCGTTGCTCGGCCCGGAGGGATGCGGCAAGACGACGATTTTGCGCTGCGTCGCCGGCCTGGAAACCCCCGACTGGGGCACCATCGAAATCGACGGGGAGCCGGTTTTCGATCGCGCCAACGGCATCGATGTCGCGCCCGAGCGGCGCGATCTGGGCATCGTGTTCCGGTCATTCGCGATCTGGCCGCATATGACCGTCGCGGCCAACGTCGCGTTTCCGCTGAAGGTGCGCGACGTGCCCGAAGCCGAACGCCTCGACCGCGCCGGCGAAATGCTGGAACAGGTCGGGCTGAAAGGCTTCGATGACCGGCCGGCCACGGCGCTGTCGATCGAACAGCGGCATCGCGTCGCGCTCGCCCGCGCGCTGGTGCGCGAACCGAAGCTGGTGCTGTTCGACGAGGCGTTGTCCGAACTCGATTTCCGCGCCCGCCCGCGGCTGCGGATGGAACTGCGCATGCTGCAGGAGAGGCTTGGCTTCGGCGCGATCTATGTGACCGACGACCACACCGAAGCGTTCTGGTCTGGCCGACGAAATCGTTCTGATGAACCAAGGCGCGATCGAAGCGAGAGGCCCGGCGCGCGAGATGTATCAACGGCCGCGCAGTGCCTACGCCGCGCGGTTTTTCGGCATGAACGTGCTGGAGGGACGGCTGGTCGGCGCGGCGGCGGATGCGCGCTATCTGGAAGTGGAACTCAGCGCGCGGCTTGTCGTGCGCGGTCTCGCCGCGCCGGACCAGCAGCTTCAGGAGGGCGGGCGCGTGCTGGCCTGCATTCGCAAGGACGCGGTGCGGCTGATTCGCGCGCAGCGGCCCGAGGATGCGCCTGGCGTGATCGTCGCCGCGTCGTTTCTGGGCGCGGATGAAGCCTGCGTCGTGGACCTCGCGGGGGTGAGGATCGAGGCGGTCGCGCCGGCGATCGGTTTGGCCAAGGGCGACCGCGTGCATGTTACGATGACGCCGGATCAGTGGGTGTTCGTGCGGTAGCGCCGGGGCTTCCGCCCAGTACCCGGACCGCGACGCGCATCGATCCGCGCGTCGCGGCCCAATCGTGAGCCTCCGGCATTGGCACACGCGGCCAAACCGGCTCACAATGGCCAAAACCCCACGTCCGAGGCCATGCCGATCATCCGCCCCCCCATCCGCCGTTGGCCGCCGGCCAGCGCCACGCACCGCTGACCCGAGGCGATGTCCGGCACCGCATCTCCCGTCCCGCACCGCACGCTGATCACTCTCAGCGTCATGCTGGGCAATCTGATGCAGTCGCTGGACGCCTCGATCGCCAATGTCTCGCTGCCCTATATGCAGGGGTCGTTGTCCACCAGCGCCGACGAGATCACCTGGGTTCTGACCTCCTACGTCATCGCCGCCGCGATCATGACCGCGCCGGTTGGCTGGATGGCGGTGCGCTTCGGCCGCAAGAACCTGCACATCGCCTGCATGTGCGGCTTCGTCATCGCCTCCATGCTGTGCGGCACCGCCGATACGCTGTCGCAAATGGTCACGTTCCGGTTCATGCAGGGCATCTGCGGCGCGGCCCTGGTGCCGCTGTCGCAGGCCACCATGCTCGACATCTATCCGTTCGAGAAACGCGCCCAGGCGATGGCGATTTTCGGCATGGGGGTGATGGTGGGGCCGATCACGGGCCCGACACTCGGCGGTTATCTGACCGAAATGTACAACTGGCGGTACGTGTTCTACGTCAATCTGCCGTTCGGCATCATGGCGATCACCGGCCTGCTGCTGTTCCTGCCGAAAACTCCGCCACGCACCGAACTGAAGTTCGACTGGACCGGCTTCGCCGTGCTCGCGGTCGGCGTCGGCGCGCTGCAACTGATGCTCGACCGCGGCCAGAAGCTGGACTGGTTTTCCTCGCCCGAGATCATCGTCGAGGCGGTGCTCGCCTGTCTGGGCCTGTATTTGTTCATGATCCACATGTTCACCGCCGAGCGTCCGTTCCTGCCGCCCGGATTGTTCAAGGACCGTAACTTCGTCTGCGGCGTGACCATGGTGTTTTTCACCGCGACGGTGATGCTGGCGAGCTCCGCTTTGATGGCGCCGTATCTGGAAAGCCTCGCCGGCTACCCGGTGGAGACGGCGGGCCTGTCGATGGCGCCGCGCGGCGTCGGTACCATGCTCGGCATGCAGCTCGCCAGCCGGCTCGCCAATCTGTTCGACCACCGCAAACTCATGGCCGCCGGCCTGCTCATGCTGGGCTCCGCGCTGTACTCCATGAGTTCGTGGAACCCCGACGTCGCGCAGCACACCATGATGCTGACGTTCGTCGCGCAAGGCTTCGCCATCGGCTTCGTGTTCAACCCCATGACGGTGATGGCGTTCACCACGCTGCCGGCGCAACTCCGCGGCTATGCGACGTCGTTGCAGGCGCTGTGCCGCAATCTCGGCCAGGCGGCGGGCGTGTCGGTCACCTCATTCATGCTGGTGCGCGGAACACAGAGTTCGCACGCCGATATCGCCGCCGGGATCACGCCGTTCGACCGCGTGCTGCAAGGCAACGACACGGTGTCGCGTACGCTCGACCCGGCGACGCCGCACGGCGCGGCGTTGCTGGACGGCATGATCAACCATCAGGCGCAGATCATCGCTTTCAACAACGACTTCCGCATGATGAGCATCGTGGTGGTGCCGCCGCTGCTGCTGTTGCTGCTGATGCGCCGGCATGAGCGGCGGCCGGTGGCGGTCCCGGCCGGCGCGGCGGAAAAGCCGGCGGCGGCGGAGTAAACGTCCTGGCCATGTCAGGCGAGGCAATGTGATCGCGCATTCGGCGGATCACATCCGGTCGGTCCAAACAAGCGATCATCCAATGCCGTTCAAATTTGCCTGGCGGGCCGGCCTTCCGCGGCAGGCGCGCACCTTTCGCCGCCGCGCTTTACAAGCCGAAGCCGAAGTGTGGTAATCACCGATCGTGGAGCGGGTGAGAATCGGAGGAGCCGTGTGCTCGGAGCGAGATACGGTATCGCAGATGTTCACGTCCCGCCGCATCGCCGGAATCTTCTTTGTGTTCGGCCTCACGGCGGTCATGTTCCTGGCGCTCAACATCCCGCCATTTCAGAACGCTGACGAACCGGCGCATTTTCTGCGGGCGATGCAACTCGCCGAGGGCAAGATCACCGGCCGCCGGTTCATCAACATCGACGGCGATGGCACCAGAACCCTGAGCGCGGGTGGCAAAATCGATCCCGCCATGTGGCAGGCGTTTCAACCGTTCGCCACGCTGATGTTCCGTCCGGAGGTGAAGGCGAACCGGTCGCTATGGGCGCCAAACGTGCATTGGACGAACACGACGAAATGGTTTGGCTTTCCGAACACCGAGCTTTATCCGCCGCTGTTTTACCTGCCATCGGTGGCGGGCGTCCTACTTGGCCGTGCCGTCGATCTGACGGTGGTGCGAACACTGGTTCTGTCGCGCATGCTGACGGGTATCGTGGCCGTGTCCGTCGCCGCGGTGGCGATCGACTGCGTGGGTCCGGCGGCGATCTGGATGTTCGCCATCCTGACGTTGCCGATGTCGCTGGCGCTGATCGCGTCAACCTCGCAGGACGCGTTGATGCTGGCATTCAGTGCGTTGGCGGGCAGTCTGGCGTCGCGGTTGTTCGCGCGAACCGCCGCACCGAACGGGCGCGTTCTCGTCTGGTTCACCGTGGTATTGACGCTCGTCGCGATGGCCCGGCCGCCCTATGGCGTCCTGGCGATCGTTCTGCTGGCGGTACCTCGCGTCACCTGGCGAGCCCGCGCTGTCGCGCTGGCCGGCCTGTCGGCGAGCGTACTGGCCTGGTCGCTGCTGATGTCGGCGACGGTTTACATCAAGAACCAGGGATACAAGGAGGCGGATCCCGCCGCGCAAATCGCCTTCCTCCTCGCCGATCCATCGCGCGTTTTCCAGATTGCCTGGGCAACGCTCGGACAATGGCGGATCTACACCAATTCGTTCATCGGCCAGCTTGGCTGGCTCGATACGTTGTTGCCGGCCTGGTACTACGAAACGGCGTGGATCATGCTCGGCGTCGCCGCCCTGGCGGTCATGGCGCGAGAACGCGCATCCGGGAGCGTGCCACGTGGCTACCTGATCATGGGCTTCGCGATCATTGGCTCGATCGCCGCGATCTTTGGATCGCTCTACATTGTCGCCACCGAACCGGGCAGTCCGGTCGTTACCAGCGTTTCGGGTCGGTACTTCCTGCCGCTCGCGCTGGCCGGCGCGGCATTCATCCCCGCGTGCGGCATCCCCGCGCGCGGCAGCGCGGCATTCATCCCCGCGCGCGGCAGCGCGGCATTCATCCCCGCGCGCGGCAGCGCGGCATTCATCCCCGCGTGCGGCAGCGCGCGATGGCGGGTGGTCCGTCTGGGTCTGACGATCCCGGTTTTGCTGTTTCCCGCCATCACGCTCTGCGTCGTCATGCGGACAGTCGTGCTGCGGTATTACCTGAACTGACGGGCGGCTATCCTCTGACCAGACGCCCTTCCAGGGGATACGACGGATCGTTGTAGCCCGGCGTCGAGGGATGTCCCGGCGACACCAGCCGATCGATCAGCGCCTCATCCTCGACCCCCAACCGGCAGGCCAGCGCACCCACGTAATCGGCCCACTGCTCCTCGGTCCGCGGTCCGCCGATGGCCGCCGTCACCAGCCGGTTGTTCAAAACCCAGGCGAACGCGAACTGTCCCGGCGTCATCCCGCGCGACGCCGCGTGCGCCGCGATTTTCTGCGCGATGTGCAAACTCTCCGGCCGCCACTCCGATTCCAGCATCCGCCGGTCCTGCCGCCCCGCCCGCGTGCCCGCCTGAGGCGGTACGTCCGGCCGATATTTCCCCGTCAGGATGCCCCGCGCCAACGGCGAATACGGCACCACGCCGAGGCCGAAGTAGCCGCACGCCGGCAGATGCTCGACCTCGACTTCGCGGTTCAGCGCGTTGTACAGGGGCTGGCTGGCGATCGGCCGGTCGATCCCGGCCTCATCGCACAGCCGGCAAATCTCGGCGACCCGCCAGCTTCGGTAGTTCGATACGCCGAAATACCGAATTTTCCCGGCCCGGATCAGGTCGGCCAGAGCATGCACCGTCTCGGCCAGCGGCGTCGAATGGTCTTCCTTGTGCAAGTACAGCAGGTCGATCTCGTTCACCCCGAGCCGCCGTAAGCTGCCTTCCACCGCGTGCTGCACATGCCGCCGCGACAGCCCGCGCGCGTTCGGTCCGGTCCCGGTCGGATTGAAGCACTTGGTCGCGAGCACCCACCAACCGCGGTGCTCGCGGATCGCGCGGCCGGTCACTTCCTCCGACCTGCCGCCGTTGTACCCATCCGCCGTATCGACAAAATTAATTCCCTGCTCCCGCGCCTGGGCGACGATGCGGGCCGAGGTCGCCTCATCGGTGGCGCCCCCGAACATCATCGTCCCCAGACACAGCGGGGAGACTTTCAATCCGCTCACGCCAAGCCGCCGGTAATCCATGTCCGATCCTTTCCCGTTCGCCCAAACCGGGCCAAACCCGTCCGGGCACGATCGCCTCGCCCACTCTGGCCGCGCCACCGATGGCCGCGCCACCGATGGCCGCGCCACCGATGGCCACGCCCACTCTGGCCGATCCCGCCGCCGATCCCGCTGCCGGACTCCGCTGCCGGACCCCGCTGCCGGATCCCGCTGCCGGCGCCCACTCTGGGCACCTTACACCAGACCGGCTTAATTGGACGCATGCCGACTCGCCCCACCCTCCACACGGCCACGCCGCCCACCCTCGCCGCGCTGTTCCTCGGCTTCGTCAGCATCGGCATGTCGAGCTTCGGTGGCGGCCTGACCGCCTGGGTCCGGCGCGAGGTCGTGCAGCGCCGCGGCTGGCTGGACGACCAGCAATTCCTCTCCGGCTACGCGCTGTCGCAACTCGTGCCGGGCGCCACCAACGTCAACCTGGCGGTTTTCATCGGCACCCAGTTGCGCGGCGTGCGGGGAGCGCTCGCCTGCTTCACCGGTCTGACCGCGCCGTCTTTGCTGCTCATGCTCGTACTGGGATTCGCTTATTTCAGCATGCGCGGCATGCCGGGCGGGACGTCCCTGAGCATCGCGCTGTCCGGCATGGGCGCCGTCGCCATCGGTCTCAACCTCGGCACCGGCATCCGGCTGGCGCGGCGCGGCGTCCGGCAAATCATCCCGGCGTTGATCACCGCCGCGGTGGCATTGTCGGTCGGCGTGTTCGGCCTGCCGTTGGTCAGGGTGCTGGCGGTCATGATCCCGGTCAGCCTGCTGGCGGCATTCCTGACACGACCGCAAGGCCGCGAGCCAAGGAACGAATATCGGTGATCGTCACGCTGGTTCAACTGTTCTGGCTGTTCGCGCTGCTGTCGATGGTGGCGTTCGGTGGCGGCGCCGGGGTCATTCCGGACATCCAGCGCGCCGCCGTGGATTTGCATCACTGGCTGACCGCGAAGGAGTTCCTCGATCTGTTCGCGATCTCCCGCACCGCGCCGGGTCCCGGCTCGATGATCGCGGTTCTGGTCGGCCAGAAGGCGGCGGGCCTCGCCGGCGCCGCGGTCTCGTTCATCGCGATGTTCGGCCCCTCCAGCCTCGTGGTTTTCGGTGTGGCCCAGTACTGGAACCGCGCCGCTCGCAGACCCTGGCGCGCGGTGGTCGAGCGGGCGCTCGCGCCGGTCGGCATCGGCATGACCTTCGCCACCGGCCTGGCGCTCGCCCGCGGCACCGAGCATGAGGCGCTGTCCTACGCGCTCACCGCCGCGGCCACGCTGATCTTCGCGTTTACTTCGATCCACCCGATCCTGCTGCTGGTGGCCGGCGGTGGGATCCTGCTGCTGGCCGGCGGCTGACATGGCGTTGGACGCCGCCGCCGAGCGCGCGCAAACCGAGCATTTGCTCAGTCTGGTCCTCGATCCCGTGTGGTATCGCGCCCGCCATCGCGACGTCGGCGCCAGCGCCATGGACCCGTTGCGGCACTTCATCGACGCCGGCCTGCGCGAACGGCGCGATCCCAACCGCTGGTTCGACGGCGCGTGGTACACGCGGCAATACGCCGATGTCGCCGCGTCGGGCGCGCATCCGCTGCTGCACTACATGACCGAGGGCGCCAGGCAAGGCCGCGATCCGCACCCGCGGTTCGATGCCGGCTGGTACGTCCGGCAGCATCCGGAAGCCGCCGGCAATCCGCTGCTGTTTCACCTGCGCGTCGGCGCCATGCGCGGCTGGCTGACCGAGCGGCCGGTGGCGATCGAGCACTTCCTGCCCTCGACCAACCCGCCATTCCCCGATGTCGCGTCATCGGTCGAGGTGGATGTCATCATCCCCGCCTATCGCGGACTGGCGTTGACCCGGCGCTGCATCGAATCCGTGCTGGCCGACACCGATCGTCCGGCTGGTCGGATCGTCATCATCGACGACCGCTCACCCGAGCCAAAATTGAGCGCGTGGCTGGATCGCATGGCGAGCACCGGCGCCATCACGCTGTTGCGCAACAAGAAGAATCTGGGGTTCGTCGCCTCGGTCAATCTCGGCATGCGGCACGCCGGCGATCGCGATGTCGCGCTGCTGAACAGCGATACCGAGGTGCGACCCGGCTGGCTGCGCCGGTTGCGCGCGCAGGCCTATGCCGAGGAAAAAATCGCCAGCGTTTCGCCGTTGTCGAACAACGCCTCGATCTGCGGCTGGCTCAGTTACAGGGGCCAGCCGATCCCGGCGGGCCTGACGTTGGCGCAACTCGACGCCGCGAGCCGCGCGGTCAACGCCGGCCGCTTCGCCGCGACGCCCACCACCGTCGGCTTCTGCATGTACATCCGCCGTGCCGCCCTGGAGGACGTCGGTCCGTTCGATAGCAAAACATTCGGCAAGGGCTACGGCGAGGAGAACGACTTCTGCCTGCGGGCGAGCGCGCGCGGCTGGCGTCACCATATCGCCTGCGACACGTTCGTTCAGCACGAAGGCAGCGGCAGTTTCGGCGACGCCGCCGATGCCGGGATCACCCGCGCCTACAAGATCCTCACCGAACGCTACCCCGATTACGCGCTCGGCATCGCGCAATTCGTCGAGGACGCGGCAACCGAACCCTGTCGTTTCGCGCTCACCATGGCGTTGTTCAGGGCCTCCGGACTGCCGACGATCCTGCTGCTGTCGCATCATCTGGATGGCGGTGTCCGCCGGCACGTGCGCGATATCGTGCGTCAGGACGCGGGCCGCGCCAATTACCTCGAGCTGGTACCCGCCTCGCGCGGCGTATCGCTGTCGGTTCCGGCGTTGGCGGGGCATCCGAAACTCGTATTGGCGGCGGAACGATGGCGCGATGTCGCGACGGTGGCGCGCTCGGCCGGCGTGACGCGGGTGCATATTCATCATCTGATGGGGCTGGACTTCGACGCTCGCGCGCTGATCCACGACCTGGACGTGCCGTTCGACGTCACGCTGCACGATTACTTCGCGATCTGCCCGCAGGTCACGTTACTGCCATGGTCGGCCGGTCCTTACTGTGGCGAACCGGGTCCGGCGGGGTGCGACGCCTGCATCGCGCACCGGGCCTCGCATGGCGCCACCGATATTCTGTCCTGGCGGCTGCTGTGGTCGTGGCAGTTCCATGAGGCCGAGCGGGTGTTCGCGCCCAGTGAGGATGCGCTCGCCCGGTTGCGGCGGCATGGGTTGGGGGAGCGCGCCAGCCTGCTCCCGCATGAGCCGGTCATGCCCGCGACCTCGCCGCCGCGTCCGCCCGTCCGGCCCGGAAAGCGGCTACGGGTCGCGCTGTTGGGGATGCTCGCCAATCACAAAGGCGCCCATTTGGTCGCGTCGCTGGCGATGGCGGCCGACCTGGCGACGCTGGACATCGTGGTGATCGGCGATGTGGAACCGACATTCCCCGAAACCGCGCGCGGACGCATGACGATCCACGGTGCCTACCAGGAGGGCGAACTGCCGGCGCTGCTGGCGAAGTACCGCCCGCATGTCGTGTGGTTCCCGGCCGCCTGGCCCGAGACCTACAGCTTCACGCTCTCCGCCGCCATCGCGGCCGGACTGCCGATCGTCGCCGGCGAGATCGGCGCGTTCCCCGAACGATTGGCCGGCCGGCCGCTGAGCTGGCTGATCCCGCCAACGCTGGATCCCGCGGCATGGCTGACGGTGTTCGAACGCGTCGCGATCCGGTTACGGACGCCGCCTGGACGCAACGGGCGCGCGCGGACGGACCCGGTCCCGGACGGACGCCGGGCCGGTTCCGCTCTCGCAGCGGATGGTCGCGTGCCGGCGCGCTCCGGACCGGGCAATGCCGCGGCTGCCTCGCCGGCACTTCCGTTGACCGCCCCACCGGCCGCCAGGCCAGCGCGCGAGCCGCCGCCAAAAGCGCTGCCCACGCGGGGTCCGGCGCCGGGTTCCCTGATCGCGCCTCGGCGCGATGGCGCCCTGATCGATCTTCGCCGCGCCGGCGCGACCTCGGTGCTGGTGATCCCGGAAACGTTCGACGACCATGGCCCGTTCGGCTCGGTACACGCCCTGTGCGCACATCCGGCTGCTGCGCCCGCTGGATCATCCGGCGGCGGGTCATGGGCTGACCGCCACCATGGCCGATGCGGCCACCGCCCGCCGCTACGTCGCCGACGTGATCGTGACGCAGCGCCACGCCGTACCGTCCCTCGCCGCCGCCGATGGCCTCGCCGAGCACGCCGAACGCATCGGCGCCACCCTGATCTACGACCTCGACGACGACCTGCTGAGCATCCCGGCGGAACATCCCGAGGCCGCCGACCTGATGCCGAAAGCCGCTGTCGTGGAACGCATGATCCGGCACGCCGGCATCGCCCGGACCTCGACGGCGGCGTTGGCGGCCCGGCTGGCGCCGCTGGCGCGGGAGGTCCAGGTGGTGGAAAACGCGCTGGACGAACGGATCTGGCTGCCATGCCGGCCGGGCGCGCCCGCGCGTTACGACGCGGTGCGCATCGTATGCATGGGCACCGCGACACACGATGCCGACTTCGCCGTCGTGTTGCCCGCGCTGGAGGAGATCCATCGCCAGTTCGGCGACCAGATCAGCTTCGACCTGATCGGCTTTGTCGCCGCGACGGTTGTGCCCGCGTGGATCCGGCGGGTCGCGCCGTCGCCGCACGCCGCTCGCTCCTACGCCGGGTTCGTGCACTGGCTGACGCGATCCGGTCCGTGGGACATCGGCCTCGCACCATTGGCCGATTCGCCGTTCAACGCGAGCAAATCCGCCATCAAAAGCCTCGACCATGCCGCTCTCGGTCTGGCCACGCTGGCGTCCGACGTGACGGCGTATCGTGGGTCGTTGGCCGACGGGCCCGGCGGGCGACTGGTGGCGAACACGACCGGGGACTGGTACGAGGCGCTCAGCCGCCTGATCCGCGATCCCGTGCCGCGCCGGCGCCTCGCGGAGGGTGGCCGTCAGGCGTTTCAGACATCCGGCACGCTGGCGAGTTCAGGCCGCGGTCTGGCAACGCGCCTGGCCGCGCGCCGTGAGGCGGAGACCTCGCCGGAAGACGTGACCGCCGGCGCCGGGCACCGGAACGACACGACCATGCGCCACCGGTGACTGCCAGCGGGTTCGTCAGGCCGCGCGGATCACCACTCCGTCGCTTCGTCGGCCGTTTCGGGTTCGCTCTCGGCGGCGGGCCCTTCCAGCGGCGGCAACGTCGCGGGCCTGGCGTTATCCGGCCCAATCAACAACAGCAGATGTCCGCCATCCGCCACTCCGCGCACGAACAGCGTGATCTGCTCGCCGCCGGGACCGACCTGTGTCGGCGGCACCGCCGAAGCGCCAGAGGTGTGCAGGATCGTCAGCCGGGTGGCGATCGCCTGCTCCGCCTCCGCCGTGTCGCCGAACAGCCCCGCCGTCGCCTGCCGCCGCAACAAATCCTCGATCGGAGTCCCGAGCGCGGTGTCGTCCAACGGGACCCCGGCGAGGTCGGCGAAGCGCTGGTTCCAGGACCGCAACTGCTGCTCCCCATCCAGGCGCGCGACCCCCTCGGTGCCGCTGCCGATCATCGTCCCGACCTCCGGCTCGGTCAGCAGCGCCCGCGCCCGCGCCACGGCGAGCTCATGGCGCGCGTTCGTCAGGTTGAGTTCCGCATGCTCCAGCGTTCGCTGGCGCTGTTTCATGGCGCGCGCCGTCGCGACCGTCCAGACCACGATTCCGGCGATGATCAGGACAATCAGCGTCCCCAGTACGGCCAGCCCGCGCGCCATGGCCGCCAGCCCCGCCACCGGCTGCATCGCGGTGTCCAACGAGAGTCCGACCACCACGCTCATGTCCCGGTTGGGCACATGCTGATACGCGATGATGCGGCGCATGTTATCGATCGGCGAGATGCCGGCCCACACGCCGGCGTCGTTCTTGCGCATCTGCTCGATCAACTCGGACTGCGAGATGTCGAGATTGCCGAACTGCGCCGAGGGCCCGACGATCGCCTGCAGCCCGCCGCGCCGGAGCGCGACCAACCCGACCAGGCCATTGTCACCCAGGCGGGCGCCGGCGAACAGTTTCGTGATGCCTTCCGACCGGTACGACGCGCCGACCATCCACCCCTTCGGTTGCGCGAGCGGACGCACGATGTAGGTCAGGAACTGGCGCGCCTGGATGCCATCGTCGCCCGGCGGTTTGCCGTCCGGGTTCCTGGTGCCGTCCGGATCGAACATCTCCAGGCTGCCGTTCGGATAGTTGACATAAGCCGACCCGAAATCCTTCCCCGATCGATTGCGGCAGGGTGCCCTGAACGATGACGCCGCTCTCATTGGCGATGAAGATGTCGTTGGCCACCCCGGTCAGCGCCAGCATCTCCTTCCGCCACGCGCCGAGATCGACTTTATCGGCGTTCTTCGTCCAATCGTCCTGGATGATCTTCAGGCTTTGGTCGACCAGTTGGAGCTCATCCTCGACCTCGCGCGCCAGCACGAAGGCCACCGACCTGACCTGCTGATCGCTGCGCTGGCGGATTTCCATCGCCTCGTCGTCGATGGCCCGCGAGGTCAGGGTCCAGATCAGCGCGATCAACGCGAGGCTGATCAGCCCGATCGCGGTGAATGCCAGCCATTGTATGGGCTCGATCCTGGTGGCGCTCCGGGTACGCGACTGAACCAGGGATGGCGGGGCCCCGCGCGACCCGGTTGATGAGCGGCGTTTGGACCGGCGGCGCTGCGGCAGCGGCGCCGGCATGACCTTCTGGCTGCGGGAGCGGCTTTGTTTGACGCGCATGAGGATCAGTGTACCTCGCTGATGCACACCCACGATAGCGCATCAAATCCTCCATAATCCTAACCGCGGGCTGGTGCAACGAAAGCGGCATCGTGGCTGGCGAACGCCAGCGGCGTGGGCGGTTCGGCGCCGCCATTCGTGTTCGCGCCGCCGCGGCCTTGGGCGACGCCGCGCGCCCGGCTACGCCGACGTCCGGGCCTTGGCCTGGACCCATGGACCTGGACGGCCTGGGCCCGGGCCTTGGTCTTGGCCTGGGCCTGGGTCTTGGCCTTGGCCTTGGCCTTGGCCTGGGAGACGCCGGCTTGACCGCGCTCGTATACAATATCCATAATACCGCCCGAGGATCGCACCGTAACCGCGATCCCGCGCGAGGACGTTCCACCGGACATGACCGCCGCGACGTCGGAGCCTCCCAGAAAACTGCCGATCGCGCCGCTGCACGTCAGCGTCGGGTTGCGCGCGCAGGCGTGCGAGGCGATCCGGGCGGCGATCACGCGGATGGATATTTACGGCCAGCCCGACGAAATTCGCCTCGACGAACGCCAGTTGTGCCAGGACCTCGGCGTCAGCCGCACGCCGATCCGGGAGGCGCTGTCGGTGCTCGAACAGGAAGGTTTCGTCCGCTCCATCCCGCGCCGCGGCATTCACGTGGTGCGCAAATCGAAGCGCGAGATCGTCGAGATGATCACGGTATGGGCCGCCATCGAGAGCATGGCCGCCCGCCTCGCCGCGACGCGCGCGACGAGCGCGGAGATCGCCGGCCTGCGCGCCGTGCTCGCCGCGTTCGACGACGATCCGACCAGCCAGATCAGCGAATACTCCGACGCCAACATGGAATTCCATAAGGCGATCATTCGGCTTGGCGGCATCGATCTGATGGCGACCATCACCGACACGCTGTTCATCCATATGCGCGCGGTGCGGGCCGTTACGATGACGCAAGATAATCGGGCGCGCCGGTCGGTCGCCGATCATCGCGACATCATCGCGGCCCTCGAAACGCGGGACGCCGAGCGCGCCGAGCGGTCTGGTACGCGAACATACCATGGGCCTCGCGGCCCATGTCGAGCGGCACGGCGACTTTCTCGACGCGAAGCCCGCGGCGGCGAAGCGGGCCAGCCCCGCACCGACCGGATCCCCGGCATCGCCCTTCCTGGCGGAATCGCTCTCCCCGCCGGAATCGCTCTCCCCGGCATCGCTTACCCGGTCACCGCCGTCTGGGGCCGAGCCGCGAAAGCGCTACGCATAAGCCCCGTTTCCAGGAGGAACGCAGTCCATGACAACCATCGCCGCGGCACCCCGCCGCCCAACCACTCTGGGCTTCACAGTCCAATGCTCAGCGACACGGAGGCTCTGATGTCCGCCGCACAGGAACAAACCGATGTCGAAACCGAACTGACCGATGGGTTCCACCTGGTCATCGACGCGCTGAAGCTGAACGGCGTCAAAACGATCTACAACGTGCCGGGCATTCCGATCACCGATCTGGGCCGCCTGGCGCAGGCCGAGGGGATGCGGGTGATCTCGTTCCGGCATGAGCAAAACGCCGGCAACGCGGCGGCGATCGCGGGGTACCTGACGAAGTCGCCGGGCGTGTGCCTGACGGTTTCGGCGCCGGGCTTCCTGAACGGGCTGGTGGCACTGGCCAACGCGACGACGAACTGCTTTCCGATGATCCTGATCAGCGGGTCGTCGGAGCGGGAGATCGTCGATCTGCAGCAGGGCGACTACGAGGAGATGGATCAACTCGCCATCGCGAGGCCGCTGTGCAAGGCGGCGTATCGCGTGCTGCACGCGGCGGATATCGGTATCGGCGTCGCGCGGGCGATTCGCGCCGCGGTGTCCGGCCGGCCGGGCGGCGTGTATCTGGATCTGCCGGGAAAACTGTTCGGCCAGGTGATGGAGGCCGAGGCCGGCCGCCGCTCACTGGTCAAGGTGATCGATCCCGCCCCGGCGCAAATCCCGGCACCTTCAGCCGTGGAGCGCGCGCTGGACGTGCTGCGTGGCGCCAGCCGGCCGTTGATCATCCTCGGCAAGGGCGCCGCGTATGCGCAGGCCGACGCCGACATCCGCGCGCTGGTCGAGAAGAGCGGCATTCCGTTCATTCCGATGAGCATGGCGAAGGGCCTGATCCCCGACCTGCATCCGCAATGCGCCGCCGCCGCGCGCTCGACCGTGCTGCAGGAGAGCGACGTCGTGCTGATGATCGGCGCGCGGCTCAACTGGCTACTCAGTCATGGCAAAGGCCGGCAGTGGGGGCCGCCGGGTTCGAAGAAGTTCATCCACGTCGACATCGAGCCGCGCGAGATGGACAGCAACGTCGAGATCGCCGCGCCTCTGGTGGGCGACATCGGCTCCTGCGTGGCGGCGCTGCTGCGTGGCATGGGCGACGACTGGAAGCAGCCGCCGGCCGAGTGGACCAAGGCGATCGCGGACAAGAAGGAAACCAACATCGCCCGCATGGCGACGCGGTTGGGCAAGAACTCGATGCCAATGGATTACCACTCCGCGCTGCGCGTGCTGCGCGACGTGATCAAGGAGCGGCCGGACGCGATCCTGGTGAACGAGGGCGCCAACACGCTCGACCAGGCGCGCGGGGTGATCGACATGTATCAGCCGCGCAAGCGCCTCGACGTCGGCACCTGGGGCGTGATGGGCATCGGCATGGGCTTCGCCATCGCGGCGGCGGTGGAGACCGGCAAGCCGGTGCTCGCGATCGAGGGCGACAGCGCGTTCGGCTTCTCCGGCATGGAGGTGGAGACGATCTGCCGCTACGACCTGCCGGTCTGCGTCGTCGTCTTCAACAACGACGGCATCTATCGCGGCGACGGCGTCAATACCGGCGGCGGCACCGATCCGGCCACGACCGCGTTCGTCAAAGGCTCCCGCTACGACAGGATGATCGAGAGCTTTGGCGGCGTGGGCGTCAACGCGACCACGCCGGACGAACTGAAACGCGCGGTGGACGCGGCGATGGACAGCGGCAGGCCCACGCTGATCAACGCGGTGATCGATCCCGCGGCGGGCAGCGAGAGCGGCAATATCGGCAACCTCAACCCGAAGAGCGCTCTGTCAAAGAAGAAAGGAGCAGCATAAGATGTCGAAAGCCCTCGATGGTGTCAGAATTCTCGACTTTACCCATGTGCAGTCGGGGCCGACCTGCACCCAGTTGCTGGCGTGGTTCGGCGCCGACGTGATCAAGGTGGAGCGGCCGGGCACCGGCGACATCACCCGCGGGCAATTGCGCGATATCCCCGATGTGGACAGCCTGTATTTCACGATGCTCAATCACAACAAACGCTCGATCACCATCGACGCGCGCAATCCCGACGGCAAGCACGTGCTGGAAGAACTGGTGAAGTCCTGCGACGTGATGGTGGAGAATTTCGCGCCGGGCGCGCTGGATCGCATGGGCTTCACGTGGGAGCGGATCCAGGCGCTGAACCCGCGGATGATCCTGGCCTCGATCAAAGGTTTCGGTCCCGGACCGTACGAAGACTGCAAGGTGTACGAGAACGTCGCGCAGTGCGCCGGCGGGGCCGCGTCCACCACCGGCTTCGACGATGGCCCGCCACTGGTGACCGGCGCGCAGATCGGCAACTCCGGCACCGGGCTGCATCTCGCATTGGGGATCGTGTGCGCGTTGCATCACCGGTATGCGACGGGACGCGGGCAGAAGGTCGATGTGGCGATGCAGGACGGCGTACTCAATTTGTGCCGGGTTAAATTGCGCGATCAGCAACGTCTCGCGCATGGGCCGCTGACGGAATTTCCGCAGTATCCGGATGGGACATTTGGCGACGCGGTGCCGCGGTCCGGCAACGCCTCGGGCGGTGGGCAGCCGGGCTGGATCCTGAAATGCAAAGGTTGGGAGACCGATCCGAACGCGTATATCTATTTTATCGCCCAGGCGCCGGTGTGGGAATCGATTTGCGATGTGATTGGGAAACCGGAGTGGAAGACCGATCCCGATTACGCGAAGCCGCCCGCCCGGCTGCCGCGGTTGAAGCACATCTGGGACGTGATCGAAGCGTGGACGATGACCAAAACCAAGTTCGAGGCGATGGACATCCTCAATAAGTACGACATCCCCTGTGGCCCGATCCTGTCGATGAAGGAAATCGCCGAGGAACCGTCGCTGCGCGCCACCGGCACGGTGGTGGAAGTCGATCACCCCACCCGCGGCAAGTTCCTGACCGTCGGCAACCCGATCAAGATGTCCGAGCATGTCAGCGAAGTGAAGCGGTCTCCGCTGTTGGGCGAGCACAACGAGGAAGTTTTACGGGACGTGCTGAAGTTCGACGATGCCACCGTGCAACGGATGTTGGCGTCCCCCGGACTGGGCGGGCGTGTGAAAGCGGCGGCTGAGTAAGCCGCGGATCGGAGCGATCCCGCTGACCCGATATGGTCGGCGGGATGGTCCGGCAGTTGGTCCGGGCGGATCGCGATACCGGGGTCCCAAGGACGCAAGGCCCGACGAATTGCGGGTCTGACGCGAGCCAGGCCTGCTGGCGACGCTCCCTACCGAGGTAACGTGATCGACAGCCGGTTGGTCGTACCCACCCGCTCCCACGATACCTGATCGGCGTGGCGGCGCAGCAGCGTAATTCCCAGCCCGCCCTCGCCTTCCGGCGCCGGGTCGTTCGGCTCTGGCAGCGGCGTGGCCAGCGGGTTGAAGGCGCCGCAATGATCCTCGATCGTCACCTTCAGCGTCGTCGCGTTGGCGAGCAAATGCAGCGCCACACTGTCACGCTCGACGCCGGGCTCGGGGGTCGCGTGGTTGACGATGTTGGTCACCGCCTCCTCCAGGCACAGCCGCAACGCGTATTCGGTCTCGCCGCTGAGGTTGAGCAGGATCGCCAGTTCATCGACCCAGGCGCCGGCGCGGCGGACGCCGGTCATCGTGCGATCGACTCTCCAGATCGAACGGCAACGGCTCGTCCTCGGGATCGCCGCGGCCGCCGCCGCCACCGACACTGACCACGCGCACCGCCTCGGCGAGTTCCCGGCACACCGGGATCAGCCGATCGACGCCGCTGCGCGAACAGCACCTGCTCAACCAGCGGATCGGGATCCAGGCACACCATCCTGCCCTGCCGCGCGATCAGGCTCGCGGGCGCCGGCGATCAAGGTGCGCAAGCCGGCGGAGGCGATGAAACTCACGCGCGACAGATCGACGATCAGCCGCTCCTGCGCGCCGGCCATCGCGGCGAACGTGGTGTCGATGATCTGCGCGCCCGGCGCATCCAGCCGGCCGCGAAGATTGAGCTTCGTGATACCCGGGATGATTTCTTCCGTATCGATCAGCAGAATGCGTTGCGATTGAGCCATGTGCGTCTCCCGTCCGACGAGGGAAACCGTCCGATCAGCCGATCACCTTGGCGCATTCGGCCGGTTATGGGAAGCGGAACACCAGTGCCGAAAAATCGTCATCGAGCGGCCCCGGCCGGGCGATGGCGCGGATCCGGTCGTAGAGGCGTTTCGGATCGTCGGGCGCGGCGGCGTGCGCGCCCGTCGCCGGCCGCGGGATCGCCGGCTGCGGGATCGCCGGCCGCGGGATCGCCGGCGGGAGGATCGCCGGCCGCGTGACGTCGGCCAACATCGCGACGATGTCGTCCAGTCCGAGTTGGCGTCCCTCGCGATCCACGACTTCGAACACGCCATCGCTGAAAAGATGCAGGGTGCTGCCCGCCGGAACCTCGACGTCGGCGGCGACGATGCGCGGATCGGGCAGCATGCCGACGATCGGGTTGGGCGTGACCAGCGGCAACGCGGGCCAGGCCGTGGTATCGGCCGGCAGCAAATACGCGGCGTGATGGCCGCCGGACGCGAAGATCAGCACGCGATCGACGATGTCGTAAACGCCGTACCAGATGGTGAAAGAGCAGATCGTTATTTCGGTGCATCTGAAAACGCG
Source organism: uncultured Alphaproteobacteria bacterium (assembly GCA_963719675.1). Classification (GTDB taxonomy): domain Bacteria; phylum Pseudomonadota; class Alphaproteobacteria; order Acetobacterales; family Acetobacteraceae; genus Rhodopila. The sequence goes on from CAVRDN010000050.1 coordinate 70,325, forward strand.
CGTTCAGCCCGCCGATCACCGCCGCCGGATCGTGGAAATCCACATCCGGCAGCACGCGCTCGCGCAGCACCTGAGCCACCGTCATCGCGTGCATCGCCGCGCCGGTCCCATGGCCCGACACGTCCAGCAGGAACAACGAGAAATGCCGCTGGTCGAGCATCTGGTAGCCGAACGCGTCGCCGCCGATCCGCGTACTGGGTTGGTAGAACCAGTTGGCGCGCACCGGCCCGTGATTGATCGGCTTCGGCAGGATCGAGGCCACGTACTTGCTGGCCTCGCGCCATTCCTGCTCCATGGCATCGGCGTCGGCGGTCTCATCCTGATTGCGGCGGTGGTAGCGCAGGCGATACGCGCCGACGCCGATGTTCGCGCCGTCTTCCAACGCGGCGGCCTCGGTCAGTCGCGCGCCGTTGACGAAGGTGCCGTTGGTGGACGCGAGGTCGGTGAGGCGCAACCGACCGTCCAGCAACTCCAACCGGCAATGCCGGCGGGAGACGGTGTTGCCTTCCAGGATCAGATCGGCGGGCGGATTTCGGCCAATGATCGCCGGCAGCGAATGCAGCGGAAAGCGCTTCGGTGGCGCGTTTTCGTCAAGCAGCAGCAGCAGATGGACCGAATCGTCGGCCCCGGCGGCCTGACGCGCGCCCGCCGGTTGCTGGAATGACAGAGTTCGTTCCTCGTAGGTGTCGTCGTCGGGTGGCATTGGATCCCCCAGGGGAGCGGATGCCCTTGGCCTGGTCAGCGGATGGCCGGGCGCGCGGCTCGCGCATCTCCAGCCGTGGCATACCAAATACATTCAGGGTGTTAAAGTCCAGGAGCACCGAGGCGCGGCCGAAGCCACGCTCCGCACGGGAGGAGACCCGCGCGACGAGGAATGGGACGCGGCACCGGACGCGGCGGGCCGGACGGTGGGATGCGCGGTTCAGGCTTCGCGCGGGCGTCTGAATCGGGTAAGGAGAAGTCCGGTGTCCCCGTAGCTCAGCAGGATAGAGCACAGGATTCCTAATCCTGGGGCCGTGGGTTCGAATCCAGCCGGGGACGCCAATGAAAACAAAAGGTTAATGGTGAAATGCCACCCTCTAATTGTCCGTGTTTGATGCTGGGGCATCAACAGGGCATCAGACTTACCCGGACACCACGGCGCAATGATGGTTTGATGCTACGTCCCGAGGCGGCCTCAAACCCGCGAGCGATGCTTTCGGATCAGCGTGGATCACAAAACATGCCAAATTGGCTGAGCGGTTAGGTCGTTCCGTCCCCTCGTTGCAACCCTCCCACTCCGTTACGACGTGCGAGGCCCCTGGTGCGTCGGCCGGCGATCCCATTACTCGGCACGAGCGGAGCCAGACTGTAGGACTACAGGCCAGGGCCTGTCGTCAATTAAGCCAGCACAGTACGGCGACCAGGTTGGATGCCGCGAGGAAGTTGCAGGCTGTCTTGTCATAGCGCGTGGCAATTGCCCGGAACTGTTTGACCCAGCAGAAGAAATTCTCGATCAGGTGGCGAGCCTCATACAGCGCCCTATCGAACCTTTTGGAGTTCCGGCGATGGCTTTTTGGCGGGATGACCGCTGTCTTGCCCGCTGCCTCCAGTGGTTTGATCACCCTCTCATCCGCGTCGAATGCCTTATCCGCGAGCAATATCTTCGCTTCCATGTCAGGCAGCAGCGCATCCGCTCCGACCAGATCATGAACCTGACCGGCAGTAAGGATGATCTTCTGCGGATTGCCCAACGCGTCCGCCAATACGTGAAATTTGCGGCTCACGACCAATCTCGCCTTTGGCGAATGACCGTCGGCAACTCGGGGGTCGTCTCGGACAGCGCGGCAACCACGGCCAGATCTGTAACCGGTTGAGAATTTACTAACGAAGCAATTGTCTGCTTGCTTTGGCGGCGCGCGTATTAAAGATTTTCAAGCCTGTGGTGTCGTCATTCGGATTGGTGGCGTCATAACTGTTTGCTCTTGTGTTTGGGTCTTGAACGCCCAGGCGGGCATTTTCCAAAAGGTTGGCCCGTCTGGCCGTTTTGACGACAGGATAGCCGCCGATCTTGGCACAGGGCAAACGCGGTGCCGCCCGCAGGACGACTTCGGGCAGCCTGTTTGACCTCCCCCACCGCAACGGCGAATAGATTGCTTCGTATCTTCGCGCATCGCTATGACCCGGCGGATCCGCGCGGAGAGATCGCCTGGCCAGGATCGCCGCTTCAGGCGACCGCCTCTCCGACAAACGAAGCGAGCTTCACACCGTGATCGGCGGCGATCATTTCCGCCGCTTTTTCTCCGATCATGATCGATGGTGCGTTCGTATTTCCACTCGTCACATTGGGCATGATACTGGCGTCAGCCACGCGGAGGTTCCCGACACCGAGGACTCGCAATCGCGGGTCGACGACGTCGCCGATCCGGCAGGTGCAGGTATGGTGATACACAGTCAGAGAAAAATGCAGCGCGAGATCTTCCAGTAGCGCGTCGCTGGGTTCCGCGCCCATTACGTAGCCGTGCTTTTCTGCCAGAAACGGCGGAATCAATACCGGACCGACTTTGCGATTTCCTGGCCAATGCTCGGCGATGTCCAATGTCCGGCGCACCGCGGCCACCATGACCTTCATGTCGTACGGGTCACTGTAATAGTTCATGCGGATCGCCGGATGCTTTGTGGGATCAGCGCTCGTGAGCACGATTTCGCCCTCACTGTGGGGCAGCACCGGGTTGGCCAGCATGAAGACGGCTTCCGCGTCTGGCGCCAGGCGTTTCTCGGCGTCATCGAAATAGCGCGAGGTGTCGATATTGAGCAGCGACCGCACCAGCGTGTCGTCGCCGCCGGTAACG
>CAVRDN010000051.1:0-7154 GCA_963719675.1 uncultured Alphaproteobacteria bacterium
GATATTGCACTAGAGTTGCAGAACCCGGTACCAATGACGTACGTGCGTCAAACGGGCCACCCCGCGGATCGTTCCGACCGTGCCGTCCATCTGGCCCTCGTTCGTCTACCGAGGCGGCAGTGTCGGCGAGAATTGTTTAACTTACTATTAATGGCTGTCGGCGCGTCGTCACACCCGCTCGAGGATGGACAGTCCGCGGTTGCGGTCGATCAGATAGATCAGGCCGCGATGATCGACATAAACATCATTGCTGCAGACACGCTGCGCACCCGGCGGCACGTCGGGCATCCACCATGCCGCCTGCTTCATCGACAGCGGGTTGCTGATGTCGATGATCCGCAGGCCACTGGCGAACCACGCCGCGGGCACCTCATCGCCGACGATCGTTTCGACCGGCTGATGACACGCGGTCATCAGCGGCGAGGCAACGCCCACCAGTTCCGGCAACTGAAAAGTGCTGACCGGGAACGGGATTGGTCTCGTCGGTGATGTTCACCATCCACACCATCGCCGGCAACTCCGGCGACAGTTTGGGATCCAGCGGCTGCACGTGCTCGTCGGCCACCAGCATCCACTTATGTCCGGCGATCGGCACATCGATCGGCACCAGGCTGTGCGTCGGCCAGCCGAACGGCGGGCTCCAGTCGATCGTCGAAATGGTGCGCGGCTTCGCTCATGTCGCTGATGTCGAGGATCACGCCGCCGCCATACCAGTAGCTGACATACAGCCGGTCGCCGCGGCGGATCGGATGGTGGCAGCGGTGGTTGCGGCCTTTCCAGCTCGGCGTCTCCCCGCCGGCGGTCCATTGGCCCGGCATCCACCAGCGCCCGACCTCTTCCGGTTTCGTCGGATTGGCGAAGTCGAGGATCATCACGATGGTGCCGACATAGCCTTCCTGCTCGGCGGAGATATACGCATAACGGCCATCGAAGGTGAAACGATGCACGCCGGTGCCGACGCAATGCCAATGGTGAATGTCGCGCGGATTGTCCGGATTGCTGACATCGAAAACCCGCAGCCCGACGAAGTCGGCGTTCGGCATGTCGCCGCGGGTCCGTTCGCGGTTCACCAGCATGAGATCGTTGGCAACCCGCACCTTATGCGAATGCAGGCCGTGCGGAATGTCGATCGAGGCGGTGATGCGCGGATGTTCCGGATCGGACACATCGACGACCGAGGTCCCATGCGGCGCATCCATGTGGCCGATATAGGCTCGATCGCCATCCAGAACGACCTGTCCGCCACCCGCGCAATCCAGCCACGCGACCTGCCGCACTCCCTCGCCCTGGGCCATCGTTCGCCTCCGTAGCCGGCCGAGGTCAGCCCGCCATCAGCGACGGAACACCATCAGCATGGCGGTGATAATGATCCCCACGGCCCAAACGAGCAACAGGATGGAGTCGAGGCCGGCGACGAGCACCGCGAGCAACACCATGACCAGGCTGATACCGGACCAGATCGCCCAGGTGATCCATTTCGCTTCAGGATTGTCCGCCTGAGCGGTCGCCGCCATGTTCGTATTCAGGTCCGTGTCCATTTCATCTTCGCCCCAGGCAGTTGCCACAACGACCGACACCGGGCGTGGACAGACCGGACGGCACGCGCCATCATCTCCGCCATGCGTTTCATCATTCTCTCACTGCTGCTGCTTCTCGCGGGCTGTGGCACAAACCCCGCGGCGCTTGGCATCACCGGAGCCGCGATCCCCGCACCTCCGGTCGATCCTGGAGAAGCGCAAACGGGGATACCTGGGGCTCCGAATACCGGCACGCAGTACCCCCGAACCTGCCGCCGAATACCGGCGCCGGGAAGTTCTGGGGCTACAACTGAGGAGCCACGGGTCGTCCCCAGGGTCATCCCACCCGTCGTCCCACCCGTCGTCCGAGTCCGATCGTCCGCGCGCGGCGTTCCCCCGGGACGCACCCAGGGGATGACGCCGCGGCCGCCTCAGGCCGAAAGCGCCTGAGGCTCGGTGCGCAGCCGCTTCACCAGCAGCTTATTCAATGCATGCACATACGCGCGGGCGGAGGCAACGATCGTATCGGTGTCGGCGCCCTGTCCGTCCACCATCTTGCCGTTTTCCTCCAGCCGCACCGTGGTTTTGGCCTGAGCGTCGGTGCCCTCGGTGATCGCGCCAATCGAAAACAGCACGAGGTTCGCGCTGTGCGGGAAGATCGCCTGGATCGCCTTGAACGTGGCATCGACCGGACCGTCACCCACGGCGGAGCCGGACTTCACCACGCCGTCGATCTCCAGTTCCAGTTCGGCGCTCGGTTCCCGTTTCGACCCGGCGTGCACGTCGAGCGAAACGAACTTGATCCGCTCGTGATCGCGCATCACCTCGTCATCGACCAGCGCCACGATGTCATCGTCGAACACGACCTTCTTGCGGTCGGCCAGATCCTTGAAGCGGCGGAACGCGTCGTTCATCTGATTGTCGCCGATGGTGTAGCCCAGCGTGTTCAGCTTATCGCGGAACGCGGCGCGGCCGGAGTGCTTGCCCAATACCAGACTGTTCTTCGCCCAACCGACGCTTTCCGGCGTCATGATTTCATACGTCGCGGCGTTCTTCAGCACGCCGTCCTGATGGATCCCCGCCTCATGCGCGAACGCGTTGCGGCCGACGATCGCCTTGTTCGGCTGCACGTCGAAACCGGTGATCGCGGCAAGCAGTTTCGACATCCGCAGCAGATGCGTGCTCTGGATTTTGTTCTTATAGGGAAACGCATCCGGACGGGTGCGCATCGCCATCACGATCTCTTCCAGCGAGGCATTGCCGGCCCGCTCGCCGATGCCGTTGATGGTCAATTCGATCTGCCGCGCGCCGGCGCGAACGGCGGCCAGCGTGTTGGCAACGCCCATGCCAAGATCGTTGTGGTTGTGCGTGGACAGAATGACGGTGTCGATATTGGGGACCTTTTCACGGATCTGCGTGTACATCCGCTCCATGTCCTCGGGCATCGCGTAGCCGACGGTGTCCGGCAGGTTGATCGTCGTGGCGCCGGCCTTGATCGCGGCTTCGCAGCAACGGGCCAGGAAATCGATGTCGCTGCGGGTCGCGTCTTCGGCCGACCATTCGACGTCGTCGGCGTGCTGACGGGCGAGCTTGATCAACTCCACGGTCGCCGCGATCACCTCATCGCGGGTCAGGCGCAGCTTGTGCTCCATATGCAGGTCGCTGGTGGCGATCACGATGTGGATGCGCTTGCGCTTCGCGGCTTTCAGCGCGTTCGCCGAGGCCATGACGTCCTGGGTTCCGGCACGGGACAGGCTGGCCAACACCGGGGTGTCGGGGCGCTGGCCGATCGTTTCGGCGATGGTTTTAACGCTCTCGAAGTCGCCGGGCGAGGCGATGGCGAAGCCGGCTTCCAGCACGTCGACGCCCAGTCCGGTCAGGGCCTCGGCCATGCGGATCTTCTCGTTGAGGTTCATCGAGAAGCCGGGCGACTGCTCGCCATCGCGCAGCGTGGTGTCGAAGATGATGACGCGGCCGTCTTCCAGCTTGCCGAAGCTGGGATGGTTGATGGGCATTGGGACTCTCCTTGAATTTGATCACACGACTTGCCTCAGGTCCCCCTGAGCGAAGCCGGCGTTCAACGACCCGGCGAGGCGCTCAGGGGCGGGTAAGTCGAAGCAGGAGGAGGCCGAAGCGGCGCGGCAACGCGCACGCGAAAGCGTGTGCGGTCAGGGTGCCCGTGGGGGTGCCCAGGGGGGCGCCCGTGGGGGCAAGGGTGCGCGCGGCGCGGGTCATGAGAGAGGCGTATAACGGGGGAGACCGGCCGGTGCAAGCGTGGCGTGTGTGGCGTGGCGTGTGTGGCGGACGGCCCGCGGGGAACCGCGTGTCGATGCCATCCCTACCTGTCCGCCTCATGCGGCGGTGTCAGTGACAGCTTTCGGGATGACGGCGGCCGCGTCCGCCGCTACATGATGGCGGATGGCGAAACGTGGCTTCCGTGACATTCAGGTACCGCGGCGCTGCCCTGGCGCATCGGCGAGGGCGGGGTGCGTCAGGTCATGCTGCTGACCTCACGCGAGACGCGCCGCTGGGTCATCCCGAAAGGCTGGCCAATGAAGGGCCGAAAGCCCGCGGAGGTCGCCGCCCAGGAAGCGTATGAGGAAGCCGGTCTGATCGGAAAGATCATCGGCAAGCGCCCGCTCGGGACTTTCCATTATCAGAAGCAACTGGCGAAGCAGGAGCGGCTTTGTCTGGTGCGGGTTTATTCATTTCGGGTCGAACGGCAGTTGGACGCCTGGCCCGAAAAGCCGCAGCGGGAAACCAGATGGTTCGACGCGACCGAGGCCGCGGCATTGGTGGAAGAAGGCGGTCTGGCCGGGATCATCGAGCGCTTCTCGGGCTCGTACGTCCGGTTCGTGGTTTTCCCAAAGTCCTGAGCAACGAGGCAGGCGTCTGTTCAATCCGTTCATCAGGTCACGACCTGAAGCCTGTGTTGATTGTCGGTGTCGGATCGGTGGGCTCGGTTCGGGTTGCATTCCCGCGATCCCTGGCGCAATCATGAAGAAATAAAAAATGAGCGGGAGGTCGTCATGCGCCGGTTCGCCACAATTCCGCTGGTCCTGACCTTGCTGTCGGCACGCGCCGTCGCATCGCCGGTACCTCCGCCTAAGCCTGGACTTGAGCGCGTAGGCCACATCATCGTGATCTACCTGGAGAACCGCAGCTTCGATCATCTCTATGGCCTGTTTCCAGGCGCCGATGGTATCAGCAACGCCGGCGCGGCGGCGGCACAGGTGACGTCCGATGGCGATCGCTTCAGAGTTCTGCCGGCGGTATTAAACAATTATTCTTCATCGTGGATCGACACACGCTTCGCCGTGGGCATCCCGAACGGACCATTTCGCGCCGACCGCTATATCAATCCGCGGGAACGGACCGGCGATCCGGTGCACCGCTTCTATCAGGAACAGGAGCAAATCAACAACGGACGCATGAACCGGTTCGTCGCTGTCTCCGGCGTCGGCGGTTTGCCGATGGGCTATTTCGACGGACATGACCTGCCCCTGTTCCAGTTGGCGCGGGAATACACTCTCGCGGACCAGTTCTTTCATGCTGCGTTCGGCGGCGGATTCCTCAATCACTTCTGGCTGATTTGCGCCTGCACGCCACGCTACGATGACGCGCCGAAGGAGCTTACGGCTCAACTCGATGCTCAGGGCCGCATGATCACCGATGGCGCGGTGACGCCGGACGGTTTCGCGGTCAATACGATACAGCCGAGAGACGGCCTGCATAATCCAACCGTTACGGACGATCGTTTTCGACTGCCGCCACAAACCATGCCGACAATCGGGCGTCTGCTGACCGACGCGGGCGTGTCATGGGCGTGGTATGCGGGCGGCTACACCCAGGCGGCCGCCGGTCGCGCGGATCCCACCTTTGTGTATCATCATCAGCCATTCGCATATTTCGCGGACTATGCCGATGGTTCCGCCGGTCGCGCCGAACACCTGAAAGATGAGCGAGATATGTTGCTCGCGATCAACGATCGCACGCTGCCAGCGGTCAGTTTCTATAAACCGCTCGGTGCGGATGACGAGCATCCCGGTTACGCCGATCTCGTGCAAGGCGATAACCACGCCGCGTGGCTCATCCGGCAAATCCAGAACAGTTTTATCTGGAATGATGCCGTGATCATCGTGACTTATGCCAGCAACGGTGGGATATGGGACCATGTCTCGCCGCCGAAAGCCGATCGATGGGGGCCGGGAACACGGGTGCCCGCCATCATCATCTCGCGTTTCGCCAAACGGCACTTCGTCGATCATACCCCGTACGATACGACATCGATCCTGAAGCTGATCGAAACCCGATGGCAACTCACGCCGCTCGGCGCGCGCGACGCCAATGCCGCCGACCTCACCAACACATTGGACTTACCTGAAGCACAATGAACGCATTGGCGTGCGTGCCGATCGCGCCGCTTCAATCATCCGGCGCCCATCGCGGACGATGTCGGGCCACCGCGATTGAAGGTGCCGCCAAACGCCGGCGCCACCGGCGCCCCTGGCAATCCCGGCAACGGCGCGCGGGTTGCCGCATCGGCCAGGAAACTCATGCCGCGCGCTGCCTCGAGTTGCGGCGCCGCGACGGATTGCCGCGGGCCGGAATTGCCGAACGACGGCTTCGGCGGCGGCGAGAGCACCGCCATCATCGCCGCCGGCGAGGTTCCGCCCCGCCGCGACGAAACCGTCGGCTCCGCACGCTTCCGATCGGCCGCGCGCGTTTCCTGACGATCCGCGGGAGCGGTCGGTCCCGGTGTCGCGGCTTGTTCGTTTGCCGCAACGGATGGCTCGGGCGCGGCGGCCGCTTCCATCGCTTCCTCCATCGGCCGGGTCCTGGCCGCCCGGAGTTCTTTGGCGAACCCAACCATCGCGCGGCCGAGCGCGACGATGCCCGAGGTGGCTCGCGGTTTCGGGTCCTCCGGCCGCGTGCGGAACGCGTCGTGCGCGACATGCGAAACCAAATGAAAATGCGTAACGACCATGCCGGCGAGCATCATCTCCACCGCATCGCGCGGCTGGAACGCCATTGTGGAATGCACCACCTCGGTCGCTCTGGCCTCGCGCCGCGCGGCGGTCTGGCCCGGTCGGTCGCAAATCGCCTCGACCAGGCCCTGGATCATATGATGGGCCACGGCTTGCGGGATGGGATGGCATGTCTAAGTCATGGTCCATTGCCTTTATCGGTGACGATATAGGCTTTTTTTCAGGATACCGCGACCGCGTCAAGGCAAATAAGCCGCTCTGCCGCCAAGCATGCCTTCAACGCTTCATTTATGTTTAGGGTTCAAAAGCAATAAGCCGGCGGGGAACGGCCCCGCCGGCTCATCGAACGGAGGTACAAGATGCTAGCCCGTCTTGTTCTCCTGCCGCTGATAATTGGCACTCTCACGATCAAAAACAAGGTGATCGTGAGAATAACAGTTAAGAAGCGGTAAGGGAACGGGCCGGTTCGTTCGCGGGCCGGCCCACCCTCGGTGACCATCCGCCTACGAATTTATTCTCAACGGCACGCTCACACGGACGGAACGGTCACCCCGACCATATCGCCCTCGCGCACGATCGCCGCGAGTTGTTCGGCGCTCCACCCGTCGGTTCCGGCCGGGCGCTTCGGCAGCACCATCCACCGATAATC
>CAVRDN010000052.1:0-6457 GCA_963719675.1 uncultured Alphaproteobacteria bacterium
CTGGAAGCCGCTGCGCAAAGCCGCTGCGTACCCGTTGCTCAAGGGAGCCGATGTAGAGCCTCTGTTCGAGCGCGGCGCGCCCGGCGTTGCTCGGGCAGACGCTCGGGGGCCATCTCTACGTCGCGGCTCTGGGGCGGATTCGAAACTCTTCACGATGCCTCGTTGGTTCTAGTCTCTAGCGGCTGTTCCATTCCGAGAGACGGGAAGACGCGCTGTTTCGATGGCTCTTTGAGCCAGGGCACGCGTTTCCGCGCCGCAAGGAGAGGTCTTTCGACGCAGTAATAGGAGGAGACGCCATGGCGAACGCTGCCACCAGATTCACCGGCAGCGCGGTCATCCAGGAGCTGACGTCATGGGAGACCAAGGTTCCGGATGAGCTGTTTCCGGGAGATGGCCCACAGGCACTGGGTTATCCGCATGTCGTGTTCCGCGGAATGAAGGGGTATAACGGCGTCGCGGTGATGTCGCGCGTGCCGATCACCCGGGTCGATACGGCACCGGATTGGTGCGCCAAGGGCGATTGCCGGCATGTCGCGGTCGAACTGGCGCTGAAATCCGGGCCGGTCGAATTGCATGACTTTTACGTGCCGGCCGGGGGCGACATTCCGGACCGCGAGGCGAACCCGAAATACGGCCACAAGCTGGACTTCATCGCCGAAACGAAGGCCTGGTTCAAGGCGCGCTCGGGGTTCAAACGCACCGTGCTGGTCGGTGACCTCAACATCGCGCCGCTGGAACACGACGTATGGAGCCACAGGCAGCTGCTGGACGTGGTCAGCCATACACCGCCGGAAACCGAAGGGCTGAATGCCTGGATGAACACCGGCTTCGTGGACGCGATCCGGCATTTCGTGCCCGAGACCGAGAAGGTCTACACGTGGTGGTCGTACCGCAACCGGGATTGGAAGGTCGCCAACCGCGGGCGGCGGTTGGATCACATCTGGGTAACGCCGGACCTTCAGGGCGGACTGCGAGAGCATACGATTTTGACGCATGCCCGGGATTGGACAAAGGGGTCCGATCACGTGCCGGTCTGCGTCGAGTTGCAGGTCTGAAGGTCAGGCCTCCGCTGTGAAATGCTCCGGGAGGCGTTGCCTCCTGGTCGGGATTTCGGCGCGGAAACTCCCAACTCGTCGATTAATTGACTCAGTCAAATTTATCGGCGACCGTCGGCGCATGACCGACACCTCGCTCGACCGCCGCATCGCCGCCGTGCGCGAATTCAACCGCTTCTACACCCGCCGGATCGGCGTCGTGCGAGACGGCTACCTGCGTAGCCGCTTCTCACTGACCGAGGTGCGGGTCCTGTATGAACTCGCCCATCGCGATGGCCTCACCGCGAGCCAGATCGCCGCGGAACTGGATCTCGACGCCGGCTACCTCAGCCGCATGTTGCGCCAGTTCGAGCAGGCCGGGCTTCTGGCGCGCGACGCCTCCAGCGCCGACCGGCGGCACACCCTGCTGACCCTGACCGAGGCGGGACGCATGGCCTTCGCACCGCTGGAGCAGCGATCCCGGCAGGAGATCGGCGCCCTGCTCGCGGCCTTGCCGGAGCCCGCGCAAGAGGCCTTGGTCGGCGGCATGCGAACGATCGCGCGCCTGTTGACGGACGCTCCAACGCCCGCGTGGTTCTCGCGGCATCCGGCGCCCGGCGACATCGGCTGGGTCATCGGACGGCACGGCGCGCTGTACGCCGAGGAATACGGCCTCAATCACAAGTTCGAGGCGCTGGTCGCCCAGGTGGCCGGGGCGTTTCTGGACGGGCACGATCCGGCGCGGGAGCGCTGCTGGATCGCGGAGCGTGACGGAGCGCGGGTGGGCTCGGTGTTTCTGGTGCGCAAAACGGACGAGATCGGCAAGCTGCGGCTGCTGCTGGTCGAGCCGTCGGCGCGCGGTCTGGGAGTCGGCAAGCGGCTGGTCGAGGAGTGTATCGCGTTCGCGCGACAGGTTGGCTATCGCCGTGTGACGTTGTGGACGAACGATATCCTGGTGGCGGCGCGCGGGATTTATCGGACCGCCGGGTTTCGGCTGGTCAGCAGCGCGCCGCACAACGACTTCGGACCGCCAATGGTCGGCGAGGAATGGGAGCTCGACCTGTAGAGGATCAACAATCCGCTGACGAAACGATGTCCAGATGGCCCGGCCGAGCCGGACCATCTGGACGGATCACGCGATCAGGGAACGTCGGGCTGGTCGCCCGCACCCGGGTCGAACAGGGCCTCCGCGGTCGGCGCCTCTTCCCGTTCGGCGGCGGCGCCGACGGATTCGCCACGCACCTGCCGCTCGGCTTCCTCGGCGCTGCGGGCGACGTTCACGGTCACCGCGAGCGACACTTCCGGATGCAGTACGACCCGCACCTGCGCCAGGCCAAGCGTCTTGATCGGATGGTTCAATACCACCTGCGAACGATCGACCGTCAGGCCGCCCGCCGTGCAGGCCTCGGCGATGTCCCGGTTGGACACGGAACCATACAGGCTGCCCGACTCACCCGCCTGGCGGATGATGACCACGGAAAGACCGGCGACGCGCTCGGCGACGCGCTCCGCCTCTTCCTTGCGGCGCAAATTCTGCGCCTCGAGCTGCGCTTTTTGATTGTCGAAGTACTTGCGGTTGTCGGCGGTGGCGCGCAAGGCCTTCTTCTGCGGCAACAGATAGTTACGCGCGAAACCAGGCTTCACCTTCACGATGTCGCCCATCTGCCCGAGCTTTTCGACCCGCTGCAGCAGGATCAGTTCAACGGCGGCCATGAGGTCCCGTCTCCTTAAACGACGATGTAGGGAAGCAACGCCAGGAACCGCGCGCGCTTGATGGCGACCGCGAGCTCCCGTTGCTTCTTGGCCGAAACGGCCGTGATACGACTTGGCACGATCTTGCCGCGCTCCGACAGGAAGCGGGACAGCAGGCGCACGTCCTTGTAGTCGATCTTCGGTGCGTTGGCGCCGGAGAACGGGCAGGATTTGCGGCGGCGATAGAACGGCCGGCGGGCGCCGACTGCGGCGCGGCGGCCGGCCGGGGAAACTTCGGACTTCGGACAGTGCTTATTCCTCCTCCCCGATACCACCGAAGGCCGGCGCGAATTCGTCACGGGCGCGGAATTCCTCACGATCGTCGATAGCCGCGACGGCGTCCGCTATCGAACCGGCCGGCCGGCTTCGGACCGCGGAAGGTGCGCTCCCGCTCATCGGATTTGCGCGACAGGATGGCCGACGGCGCCTCATCGATCGTCTCGATGCGGATGGTCATGTAGCGCAGCACATCCTCATTCAGGCCGAGCTTGCGTTCCATTTCCGTGATGAACGCCGGCTTCGCGTCGAGGCCGAGCAGCATGTAATGGCCCTTCCGGTTCTTCTTGATCCGGTAGGCCAGACCGCGCAGGCCCCAGTATTCGCGCTTCTTGACCTCGCCGCCCTCGGTCGTGAGGTCGGTGGCGATGTCGTCGGCGATCTGCTCGACCTGCTGTTGCGTGACGTCGTTCCGTGCGATGAGCACGGTTTCGTAAAGTGGCATATGCGTCTCCCTCTGGCTTGTGTCAGCCCTTGGCCTGGATCGGGCCGCGCTCCGGGATGGAGGATGGGCATAGCCGGGCACGATGCCTTCGCACCCGGCAGGGAAGGCGCGGCTTGAAGCACGGATCGGACCGCGGTGCAATGGTTTAAGCACGCTGGTTTAAGCACGCTGGTCAGGACAGCCGGATCGGACACACGCGGCCGAGCCCTTGATGTTGGGCGGCCAATACGGCGCGGCAACCATTTGTTGGCCCAGACGGGGGTTGCCCAGAGTGGGGCCACCAGGAGGGAGCCGCCAGAGTGGGGCCGCCAGAATGGGGCGCCCAGAGTGGGGCCGCCAGAGTGGGGCCGCCAGGAGGGAGCCACCAGAATGGGGCCGTCACGACGCGGCGACACGAACAAGGCAGGCTGGACGGCCGCGGCAAACCGGCCAGAATTGGTCCGACAAGGAGGATGGTCCATGACGAAAATCATCGGCGACGGCGCGCACCGCTACGAGGTGACCGAGGACTGGGGCATCCTGCCCCCCGGCTGGTCCTATGGCGAGGTCGCCGCGGTCGGGGTCGACAGCCACGACCGCGTCTATGTCTTCAACCGGGGCACCCATCCCATGATGGTGTTCGATCGCGAGGGACGCTTCCTGCGCTCCTGGGGCGAAGGCCTGTTCGCGCGCCCGCATGGCATCCACGTGGCGCCGGACGACACGCTGTGGTGCACCGACGACGGCGACCACACGGTCCGGCACATGACGCCGGAGGGCAAGCTGCTGCTGCAGATCGGCGTGCCCGGCGAACCCGCGCCCTACATGAGCGGCGACCCGTTCAACCGCTGCACCCACACCGCGCTGTCGCCGGAGGGCGATCTGTACGTGAGCGACGGCTACGGCAACGCGCGGGTGCACAAGTACAGCCCGGACGGCAAGCTGCTGTTCTCCTGGGGTGGACCCGGCACCAAACCTGGGCAGTTCAACATCGTGCACCAGGTCTGCTGCGACGAGGCCGGCTGGGTCTACATCGCCGACCGCGAGAACCACCGCATCCAGGTATTCGACGGCCGCGGCCGGTTCGAAACGCAGTGGAACAACATGCACCGTCCCTGCGGGTTGTGCATGACCCGCGGCGCGCATCCGATCGCCTATATCGGCGAGAGCGGACCCGGCCTTGCGGTCAACGCGCGGGTGCCGGGCATCGGGCCTCGCGTCAGTCTCTGGACGCTCGGCGGAGAACACATCGCGTCAGTGGGCGACGCGACGCGGGAGGCGGAGAGCCAGTTCATGGCGCCACACGGGGTCGCGGTGGACTCGCGCGGGGATATCTACGTGGGCGAGGTTTCCAGGACCTCCATGCGCAACAAGGGCAGTGATCGTACCGCCGGAACAGCACGTGCGCTGCATGCAGAAGCTGGTGAAGCTGGGGTAAGGCGGCGGCGTGTCAGGGACGTTTCTCATTCGCCGGGTCATTGTGTTCCGCGAGGAGACGGTTTGGCGCCGAGCCTCATAGGAAGTTTGGCTGCTGAGACGCTGATCGTCATGACCGGTCGAGCCAATCGGTCATGACGGTCGGCACACGTGGCGACGCATGGGTCGGTGACCCGCCATGACGGTGTCAGGATTTTGACTGCCCGGCGTGACATACCAGGTCACGAATGCTTCGATGTCTCACGGATCACCACGCGGCGCATTACGCGATAACCTTGGCTTCCCGTAACGCTTTGAGTTTCGCCGCGTCAAGGTCCAGGATCCCACCGAGCACGTCATCGGTATGCTGGCCGGGCGTCGGCACCGGCCCGACCCGCCCAGGCGTGGCGGACATTTTGATCGTGACGCCGGGGGCGTAGATCTCGCCGGCGACGGGATCGTTCATTTTGACCATCATCTCACGCTCCCACATGTGGGGATCTTTGACGACCTGCGGAATGGTTTTGACCGGGGCGACGGGAACGCCCTCCTTCATCAGAGCTGTGCAGATATCGTCCGTTGTGCGCGCGGCGCACCACTGCTCCAGTTGACGGCGGCGGTCGTCGGCGGTGGAGGAATTGATCGGCGACACGTCGCCGGCCTGGCCGTTGACGAGGGTCATCAGGCGCGTGGCCATGTCTCGGCTGGTCGCGGAAATCACCACGTGGCCGTCTTTGGTTTTGTATGGCGGACGACCGCCCTCGCCGCCTTCCTCGCCGGTGGCGAGATAATAGGCGGCGGGGATTTCCACCATGGTCAGCGCGGAATCGAGCAGGCAGACATCGACCACCTGCCCCTCCCCGGTGCGATCGCGATGGCGCAGCGCGGCGAGCGCGCCGATCGTGGCGTGCAGCGCGGTATAGCGATCGACAACGCTGGAGGCGACGCCGAGCGGTTGGCCGACGGGCTTGCCGGTGAGCGACATGAGGCCGCTCATGGCCTGGCCGAGCGGGTCGAACGCGGGTCGTTCCGTGTACGGACCGTACTGGCCGAAGCCGGAAACGGAAATCAGAATGATGCCGGGGTTGATCGCTTTCAAATGGGGATAATCGAAGCCCATCGCGGCCATGGTGCCGGGACGGAAGTTCTCCAGCACGATGTCGGATTTTCTGACGAGGTCGGCGAAGATCTGCTTGCCCTCGGCTGTGCGCATGTCGAGACAAATGCTCTTCTTGCCGCGGGTGTACACGGTGAAGTAGATGCTTTGGCCGCGCACGACGGGAGGGTTCTTGCGGGTCTCCTCGCCGCCGAGGCGCTCGATCTTGATGACCTCGGCACCGAGATCGGACAGGATCATGCCGCCGCGCGGGCCGGCCTGATAACGGGCGAGTTCGAGAACGCGAACGCCGGAGAGGCTGAGGGACATGGACGATCTCCTGTTGGGCTGAGGAGATGAGAGCCCGCGGGAGGCCAAGGTGCAAGGGCGCGCTTATTCGTATCAAATGCCAATGTCACCGGGCCTTGGTCAACGCATATCCGAATCGCGCGCCCACAC
>CAVRDN010000053.1:0-33564 GCA_963719675.1 uncultured Alphaproteobacteria bacterium
GACCGTCGGGCGCGGTCACCACGACCGCGGTCCATACACGGTGACGGCGGCCGGAGAGCAGGTCGATGCAAAGGCGCGCCTCCTGCACGGAGGCCGCCTTGGGCAGGATGCGCCGGCCGACGGCGACCACCGTGTCGGCCGCCAGAACAAACCGGCCCGGCGCCGGAACGACGTCGGCCTTGGCCTGCGCCATGCGTTGCGCGTAGAGGCGCGGCAGTTCGGCCCGCTCGGGCGTTTCGTCGATATCGGGTGCGATGATCGCGGCCGGCGTGATGCCGATTTGCGCCAGCAATGCCAGGCGACGGGGACTGGACGACGCCAGCACCAACGCGCGCGACACCGCCTCGGGCCGCGCGGATCCGGTCGCGTTTCCCCTGGTTATCGGCGGCGCCTGATCGACTGAGCGAAACCCGGACCCCGCGTCATGCTGGTCATCCGCGCCGACCGGGTTACAGGGCGCGGCGGGGTCGCCGGATCCACCTGTGCCATCTGAGCCGGTCGTCTCACGTGGGTCGGCACCGGCCGCGCCGTCGCCGGCCAGGTTGTCCGCCGCCGGCCAATCACTTGAATCGAAACGTGATGCGGCCCTTGGTGAGATCGTAGGGCGTCATCTCGACATTGACCCGGTCGCCCGCCAGAACACGGATGCGATTCTTACGCATCTTGCCGCTGGTATGCGCCAGGATGGAATGTTCATTATCCAGTTTCACGCGAAACATGGCATTAGGCAGCAACTCCATCACGGTGCCGCTGAATTCGATCATATCTTCTTTCGACATCAGGCCTCTTCGGATTGTTACGAACGGCGCGGACCATGGGCGCGGCCAGCCCGCAGGTCAAGAACGGGGCGCGACCGGCCAAACCCAAAGGCCGCTCAACGGCCGGCTGTTCCGCGGTTTCGGCAACGCGGCAATCGGTGCCGCTACCTGCGGCCGAACATCATTTCAATTTCGGATCGTGAAAGCCGCAGGAATGTCGGCCGCCCATGGCTGCAGGTCGCGGCCCGCGGCGTCGCCTCCATTTGGCGGAGCAGCGCGTCCATCTCGGCCGGTCCCAGGCGGCGGCCGGCACGGATGCTGCCATGGCATGCCATCCGCGCGATCACCGCGTCGAGCCGCGCCGAAAGCGCCATCGTCTCATCGAGTTCCGCGAGTTCATCGGCGATATCCCGGATCAGCGGCGCCGGCTCCGGCGCGCCGAGCGCGGCGGGCAAGGCGCGAACCAGAACCGCGCCGGCCCCGAAGGATTCGACTTCGAGCCCGAGGCGCGCGAGCTCCTCGGCGCGGGCCAGCAGACGGCTGGTGTCGGCCTCCGGCAGCTCCACGACGGCGGGCAACAGCAGCGGCTGGCTCGGCGCACCGCCATCGAGCATACGGGTGCGGATCGCCTCATGTGTCAGGCGTTCGTGCGCGGCGTGCTGATCCACCAGGATCAGGGTGCCATCGGCCGCGACAGCGATGATGTAAGTGTCCAGCACCTGCGCCACGGCGGCGCCGAGCGGGTAATCCTGACCCTGAACCGGCGGCGGAATCGTGCGCGCGGCGGGGGATGAGGAAAGGTCGAGCCCGCTTCCCGGCCCGCCAGGCCCCCACGCGGCCTCGGCTTCGTCCATAGCCAGGCGCCCCGAACTTCCTGACCGCGAATTTTCCAGGGCTGAATTTCCCGGACCATGCGGAACCAGCCGAACGCCCGGCCCGTGCATGTCGTTTTGGTCCATACCGTCAGGACCAAAATCATTCGGTCGTTCCCAATCGGAGCCCAATCCATACCGGCCAGGTCCATCGCGACCGTGTCCATCGGGGCCGGATCCATTGCCGCGGGGTCCGTGGCCCGGCACCGCCAGGGCTTCCGACACACCCTGCCGGGTCGCGACGTCGCGGGTGAAGTCAGGCAGCGGCAAACTTCGGATTCCACCGCGCGCCCCGGGCCTTGACCAGGCCGGCTGCGAGGATGGCCGATGTCGCAGCAGGCCAGGGCCAGGAACAGCCGTCCCGGCGGCGCCGGCCAGCACGCGTCCAAGCGCTCCGATCACCAGGGAACGCACCGCGGCGGGATCCCGAAATCGCAGCTCGGTCTTGGCCGGGTGCACATTCACATCCAGCTCGTCCGGCGGCAGTTCGAGCCAGAGCGCCACGACCGGATGCCGCCCATGCGCGATCACGTCGCGGTAGGCCACCCGCACGGCGGTCTTCAGCACCGGATCCGCCACCGGCCTGCCGTTCACCACCAGCCCCTGCGCGGCGCCGGTCATGCGCGAAATCGCCGGCGCGCACATGTACCCGCTGAGGACCATTTCGCCACGAGGCACGCCCCCGGGCTCGCCGCCGGGCAATGAACGGGTCTCGCGCACCGGCAGCATCGCCGCCGCCGCCTCCGCCCCCAGCAGTGCCGCGACTCTCGCGGCGCGTTCCTGGGCTGGCAGATCGAAAATGACCCTTCCCTCATTCTCCAGGCGGAACGCGGTATCCGGAGCGGCCATTGCCAGGCGGCGGACGGCGGATTCGGCGTGCTCGGCCTCGGTGCGCGGGTTCTTCAGAAACTTCCGCCGGGCGGGAGTGGCGAAAAACAGGTCTCGCACAACGATCCGCGTGCCCGGCGCGCCGGCGGCTGGCATCACCGGACCAACCACGCCCCCTTCGACGGTGATCGTGCTGGCATGGCCCACCTCGGCATTTCCCAACGCGGCATTTCCCAACGCGGCACGGCCGACCGCGGCACGACCCACCGCGGCGTGCTGAGGTGGGGCATGCTGAGGTGGCGCATGCCCCACCTCGCGCGGCCTCGAGGTGATCTCGAGCCGCGCCGCCGCGCCGATAGAGGGCAGCGCCTCACCGCGAAACCCCAGCGTGTCGATGCGGATGAGGCTATCATCCGTGAGCTTCGACGTGGCATGACGCAGCACGCACAGTCCGAGTTCCTCCGCGGTCATCCCGAAACCGTCGTCGGTGACCTCGATCCGGTCGATCCCGCCACCCGCCAGCACGACCGAAATACGCCGAGCTCCGGCATCGAGGGCATTCTCCACCAATTCCTTCACGGCCGCGGCCGGTCGCTCGATCACTTCGCCAGCGGCGATACGGTTCACCGTGTGTTCGGGCAGCAGGCGAATGCGGGACGCGATCATGTTGATCGTGGGGTTGGGAATTGGGCCACGGCGCCGCCATCCCTCATCGCGGCCAGGTGGACAGCACCGCATCCGATTGACGCCCGATGAGGCCGTTCACCCCGACAGGCCCAGGGTGAGCGGGCAGTCAGGTTGGTTGAGCGGACCACGCCGGCGCGACCGGACGGGGTGATGGCGTATGCCGGGTCGCGCCGGCCACGCGCGGCGGCGAAAGTGAGCGCTCCGACGATCTCGATCGGATCCGTGCCTCCGGCCGCGGCCGGACGACGCATCGCGGGCGCGTCACATGCCGTTGACTTCGTGGTATCGCCCGAGTCGGCGCGCCGCTGCCTGGGTTTGCCCATACACCACCATTATCGGAAATTCACGCGGATGGGAACAAACGTGGACATCCCGCGGTGATCCGGATCGAACGAATTGGCAACTACTCAGGGTCGGGAAACCGCGTCGGCCTCACCCGGACCCGGTTCACGGAAACCGTCAGTGACAGTTTGATGTATCGTGTGTATCATTCTTTCTGGAGAGTCCAAAGTTTTCCCCAGATTACAGTTCGGTAATTGGTTGATCCCACAAATGAAATGTTTCCATCTCCACTCTTGGTTGTTCGGGATCCCGACGCACAATGTATCGTCCGTGTATCATGTCGGTCCATTCAGACCGCGAGTCAATGGACCAGCGACGCCGCGCGGGCGATCCAGAACGCGACAGCGCGAGGTAATGAAATCACGGCGCGTGACAGGACTTGCAGAGGCCCCACGCGGCCGTTTCGTTGCACGAACAACAATGGACGGCCGGGTTCGGCGGCCGTGTCATCCCGCGTCGTGCTCGGCGGAGAGACGAAAGGCTCAGGCCGGGCTGACGACCGTGGCCAGCAATTGCCGCAGGCGGGCGGCGCCGGCGGGACCTTTGATCGCTTCCCGCCAACTGGCTTCCGCGACGCGTTGATGCGCCGCGATCGCTTCGTCCGCGCCGGTGATCATCGCGACACCGGTATGCGCGTTCGGGTGCGAATCCGGACGGAACGGGTTGACCGCAAGACTGACGCGGTCGCGGGCGCGGAGGATTTTGAACGCGGAGGTGGGCTCGGCCCCGGCAAGCAGGCCGAACTGCAGACCCATCGGTTCGGTTTCCATCAGATTGGCGATATTTTCCACTTCCGAAACCGCGACATCACGGCAGATCCGTTTCACGCGATCGGAAACCGCGACCCCGGAGGCGATGCCGTGTTCCAGCAGGCGCCGAACCTCGCCGATGGACAGCATCGCGATGATGCCCGGCCGCCGCATCGCGTACATGCGCTTGCGGGCGGCGAGGATATTCAATGCCTGCTCGGCCGTGCTGCGCATCGCCACGCGTTCGGGACCCGCCTGATCGGCGGCCTCGTCGAAGGCCTCGCCCAAGCACCGCGTCATAGGCATCGGACGTGGTGAGATAGCAAATCGGCCCAAACAACTGCAGAATCTGCTCGGCGGTTTCTTCGACCTGGCGGATACGCTCGAAATATCCGATCGGCCGATTGTAGTACTCGACACCGATGCCCAACAAAGACAACGGCGAAATCTTCAGCAGTTCCGCGAGACGCTTGATCGTATCGAGCTTGATCACCTCGCCCTTTTCGTAGCGGTACAACGCCGCGCGCGAGACCCCAGCCGGGCCGCTATCTCCTCGGCCCGCAGGCCTGACTCAAGCCGGTAGGCCCGCAATTGCTGACCAATTTCCGTGAACCGCATCGACATAACGGGGCTCTCCTCCGGGCGCGGCGCCAGGCCCATCAACCAAATCTTTCGACGCCTCGACGATGAAATCGACCCGGAAAGACCAGGCCCGGGGAGTCGGAGAACCGGGAGACTTTTCTTGGGTGGAATCTCATAATCGACGCCATGAGACAGAGTATGCTTCTTGCTACGGAAATTCAACCCCTATTCATGCCATGCGACTCGTTTCAGATGGCACGACCAGACATCATCGGAGTGACGCTGATGCCCCCGCGAGAGTTGCAAACCCGCAAGTTTTCGCGCCGGAGGGATGCGGCGGAGGGATAAGTCGCGGATGGCAGACAACGGAGGCGCCAGCAACGCATTTTCCGCGTACCGCATGGGCCACCGGGCGTTTGCATTCAAGACGCCGGCGACGCCGGGCCGGCAATCCGGCGAAGACAAACCGCGAGCTGGCAAGACCGCGGCGGGGCGGCCCGTGGGATGCGGCCCGTGGGATACGCCCCGTCGGAAGGCAACCCACGCGCCGTCGTCCATGCATCGTGCCCGCCGCCCGGCGAACGATACGGGTCACACCGGACGCCGACTCGCCAGGTCAGTAAAGCCGGGCCGTGATACGGCGATCGAACGCCGGCCTAGGATCCGCCGCGGATCGCGTGTTTCGCCATGCCCTCAATCGCCAGAATCATCGCCGAGTGATCCAGCTCACCGCCCCCATGCGCCATGCACGAGGCGAACATCTGCTGCGCCATGGCCGTGTTCGGCAAGACTGAGTTGCAGGTCTTTCGCCGCGCTCAGCGCCAGGTTCAGATCCTTCTGATGCAGCCGAATGCGGAATCCCGGATTGAAGGTGCCGTTCAGCATGCGCTCGGCGTGCACCTCGAGGATGCGGGAAGAGGCGAAGCCGCCCATCAGCGCCTGCCGAACCTTCGCCGGATCGGCGCCGGCCTTCGACGCGAAAACCAGCGCTTCGGCCACCGCCTGAATGTTCAGCGCGACAATGATCTGGTTGGCGACCTTGCAGGTCTGGCCGGCGCCGTTCTCCGCTCCGACATGCGTTATGTTCTTGCCCATCAGATCGAACAGCGGTTTCGCGCGCGCGAACGCCGCGTCCGGTCCGCCCACCATGATCGTCAGACTCGCCTGCTTCGCGCCCACCTCTCCCCCGATACCGGCGCATCGACATAATCGCAGCCGAGAGCGTTGATCTTCTTCGCGAACTCCTTGGTCGCGATCGGGCTGATCGACGACATGTCGATCACCAGGGTGCCTGGCTTCAGTCCCTCCGCCACGCCGCCGGCCCCAAACAGAACGGTTTCCACGTCCGGCGTATCCGGCACCATGACGATAACCGTCTCGGACTTCGCCGCGACGGTCTTCGCATCAGCCACGACCTCGGCGGCGGCGCGGATTTCCGCGGTCAGGCTGCCGCGCTCCGGCACGATCAGTTCGTGGCCCGCGTTCTTCAGATTGAGCGCCATCGGACGCCCCATGATGCCGAGGCCGATAAAACCGATTTTCATCTATGTCTCCCTTTGCACAGTGCATTCTGACCGCGTCGCGTCACGGGCCTGGCGCGTGTCGCGTATTTCGCGTGTTGAGTATTCCGCGTACTGGGCATCCCGCGTTCCAGCGCACGCCATCTTCTGGCGTAGAGCGGTCACTTTGAAAAGCCAGGGTGCGGCGGGGCCATGACGGGCGAACGCGAAGGTCGTTCCGAGCGGGCCTGAGTGGCGTGGACCGGCCACGCGTCGAAGGTCAGGAAAATCCAGGTTTCCACGGCAGCCAATGCCGAAGGTTTACGCGGGCTTGCGAACCACCAGAGTCGTCCACGGCCGCAGATCGATCATCCGTTCCAGAACCAACCCGTTGCGCCGATGGGCCGCCAGCACGTCGCGGGCCTGAACCCGCAGCAACCCGGCGAGGATCGCCGTGCCTCCGGGCGCCAGTCCGCGGGCCAGATCGCGCGCCATGAGGCGCAACGGCCGGGCCAGGATGTTACCGAATACCAGATCATAGGGACCTGACTTCCGCACCGCCGCCGCGCGCCATCCGTCGGCGAGCCGCGGTCGCACCGAGTTTCGCGACACCATTGAGGCGCGCGTTATCCCCCGCCACCCGCACCGCCCACGGCTCGATATCGGTGGCCAGCACCGGACGGCGCAGCGTTTTCGCCGCGGCCATCGCCAGAATGCCAGACCCGGTACCAAGATCGAGAATCTGCGCCGCGCCTGGCCGGGCAGCACGCGCCATGCGTCGCCGGAGATGCGGCAGCAACCGCTCCAGGGCCAGCAGACAGCCTCGCGTCGAGTTGTGTTCGCCGGAACCGAACGCCACGCCGGCATCGAGGATCAGCGCCACGCGGTCCGGCGGCGGCGTATCGGTCAGATGCGTGCCGCGGATCGCGAAGCGGCGCCCAACGCGCTGTTCGGGGAAGGCCGCGCGCGTTCGCTCCAACCAGCCATCGGCGTGCGTCGGCGCGCGGGTCGCCACCACGGTCACGCCTGTCACCGCGGCGGCGAGAGCCAGAGCGCCGGTCAACGCGTCTTCATGCGCGCCCACCACGCGCACGCCCTCGATCCGCCACGCGCCGGTGGCATGATCGCGGAAGAATCCAACGGTTTCGCAGGCGCAACCAAGGGCAGCTTCGTAAGCCTCCAAAGCGTCCTCGGGAACTGTGAGGCTGAGACATTCGAGCTGTCGCGGGTGCCGTTTCATCGCCATGCGCCGCAATCGTCAGGTATGCGGCGAGACATCGAGCCGGCGCCGCGACGCAGGCGCGCGATAGCCGCCGAGGGCGCCGTGCCGCGCCAAAACCGACGAGCGAACGAACCAGCGCACCTGTTCATGTCGGTTCTCGCACGTCACGTTCGCGCGACTTCTCCGGACTCGCGACCTGGTCTCTCGAATTTGGTCTGTTCATGGGTCCGCCGTGACTTCGACGAAACGATCCAGCACGCGCTTCTCGCCGGCCTTATCGAATTCGATATCGAGCCTGTCGTCTTCCGCCGCCTTGACGGTACCGTAACCAAATTTCTGGTGGAATACCCGCGCGCCAATCCGGACAGCGTCGGTGCGCGCGGCGCGGCCGGGTTGCTCCCACGCCTCGATCACCCGCGGCTTGCGCGCCACCAAGGGAAACATCCCGCCGGAAAACGCCGTGGCGGCCGCGATCCGCGCCTCCCGGCGATAGTCGCCCGAGCCGGTCCGTTCGATTTCCGCGTCCGGCAGTTCATCCAGGAAGCGGCTGGGGATACTGCTTTGCCAGTTGGCGTAAATCCGCCGGTTCGCGGCGTGGCTGATGATCGCGTTGCGCCGCGCCCGGGTCAGCCCGACATAGGCCAGTCGCCGCTCCTCCTCGAGGCCTTTATCGCCTAACTCATCCAAAGAGCGTTGATTGGGAAAAATCCCTTCCTCCCAGCCGGGCAGGAAAACGGTATCGAATTCCAGCCCTTTGGCGCCATGCAACGTCATCAGGCTGACACGGTCCGGATTCGAAATCGTCTTCGTTCTCCATCACCAACGCGACATGATCGAGGAAGCCATCGAGGGTCTCAAAGTCCGCCAGCGCGCGCACCAGTTCGCGCAGGTTCTCCAACCGGCCCGGCGCCTCGGGGGATTTGTCCTGCTTCCACATCTCGGTGTAGCCGCTTTCATCAAGCATCGTCGCCACCGTAACGACATGCCCGTCGCGCTCCAGCATGCCGTGCCAGGCCGCCAGTCCACGAAACAAATCCTCCAGCGCACCGCGGGCTTTGCCCTTGATGCCGCCGGTTTCGACCAGGCGTGACGCCGCGCGAGACAGCGGCAATCCCTCGGCGCGCGCCAGATCATGCATGGCACGCAATCCCCAGAGTCGCCGACACCCCGGCGCGGGACATTGACGATGCGCTCGAACGCCAGATCGTCGGCCGGTCGCGTCATCGCGCGCATATAGGCGATGGCGTCGCGGATCTCCTGCCGCTCATAGAACCGGAGGCCGCCAACGACACGGTAGGGCACGCCGAGGACGATCAGGCGTTCCTCGAATGCGCGGGTCTGAAAACCGGCGCGGACCAGCACGGCGATTTCACTCAACGGGTGGCCGTCGCGGCGATACCGTTCGATACGCTCTCCCACCATGCGGGCCTCTTCGTCGGAATCCCATAAGCCGACGACCGAAACCTTCTCTCCCGAGCCGGCGTCCTTACGTCCGACCCGCAGCGTCTTGCCCAATCGGCCGGTATTGTGCGCGATCAGCGTGGACGCCGCGGCGAGAATTGGCGCCGTGGAGCGATAGTTCGAACTCGAGCCGGACGATCTTCGCGCCCTCGAAATCTTTTTCGAACCGCAGAATATTTTCCACCTCGGCACCGCGCCAGGAGTAAATCGACTGATCGTCGTCGCCCACGCAACAAATGTTGCGATGGCCCTGGGCCAGCAGCCGAAGCCAGAGATATTGCACCAAATTGGTGTCCTGGTATTCGTCCACCAGAATGTAACGAAAGTTACGATGATATTGCGCGAGGATATCCGGCTGGGTCGCAGAATCTCCGTCACATGCAGGATCAGGTCGCCAAAATCAGCGGCGTTCAGCGCCAGCAGCCGAGCCTGATATGCCGCGTAGATCTCACGCGCCAGCGATGTGCCCTGGTCGTCCGCCGCCTCCACGCCGGTGCGGGCCGGGGTCAGTCCGCGGTCCTTCCAACGTTGAATGAGCGACATGACGGATCCCGGCGTCCATCGCTTCGTATCGATCCGCGCGGCGTCCATCACCTGCTTCAACAGGCGGAGCTGGTCGTCACTATCCAGGATTGTAAAGTTTGCCGACAGTCCGGCGTGCTCGGCGTGGCGGCGCAGCATGCGCGCGCATAGCGCGTGGAATGTGCCGAGCCAGAGACCCTCCGCCGGTTGGCCGAGGATGGCGGCAACCCGTTCCCGCATCTCGCGCGCCGCCTTGTTGGTGAAGGTAACAGCCAGGACCTGGTTCGGAAAAGCCTTCTTACTCAGGAGGATATGGGCAAATCGGGTGGTCAGGACGCGGGTTTTGCCGGTGCCGGCGCCGGCCAGCACCAGCAGCGGACCGTCCAGCGCTTCCACGGCCTGGCGCTGCTCCTCGTTCAATGGCGCGAGATAATCGGTCATGGGCGGGATCCGGGGAGAGGGGGATGACAGCACGATGTAGGGAAGTATGGGCCAGAGGCGGAGTCCGGCCAATGGTTCGGATCAGTCCGGTGGCTTCCAAGGCCTGGCGACAGGTTGCGACACCGTCGCCTACGATCCGGTGCGGCGCATCCCCAAAAGCCTGAATTTTGCGATAGGATAAATAACGCGCGGGACATTCGGCGGCGCCTCACAGGCCTGGACGCGGGCGTTTCATAGGGTAATGGAGCACGCGCGTGGCAGGCACGCGTCCGGACCCTTGCCTGCCACGGCGACATCTCCGGCTGCCAGAGAGAGGAGACCAGGGATCAAGTGTAAGGTCTGCTTTACACGTCGTTTACCAAAGCGCATCAGGCGTCCCATAACCTATTGATATTGAACGATTGATAATCTTGGCACACGAGTTGCTTAATATCCTGACATGGCTACGCGACGTATCAACCGGCTGGTAATGGGATTGGGACATCAATGAAATACAAACTCCTCGGTGCCGTCAGCACCATCGCTTTGGGAGCGGCATTTGGCATGGGCACCCCGGGTGCGGCCAACGCGGCATTGGTTTGCTCCGGAACCACCACAAACGGATCTTGCACCGAGACTGACACCATCTCCGCGTCAAAGCAGGATTTCACCAACATTTCGATCCCGGTTGACTACTTCCACAATGGCGCGACGGGCGTGATTCCGGCGGCGGGAGTCACCTTGGCGGGCGTCACCTACTCCGTGGGTGGCAACATCAGTGTCCATGGAACCCTGACGAATACCGGCGCCGGAACGGCCAGCGGCTTTTATAATGTGTCGAAGGACAATTTCACGTTCGCTGGCGGCACGCCGTCGAGCTTTCTGGTTCCGACCCTTACGCACACCGGCGGCGGTTTCAGCAGCTCGACCGTGACGCTGGTCCCGGGGCAGAAATCGCCGTTCTCCATCGCGAAGCCCTTTGCCTCGTCGAACTTCCTGCCAGGTCCGGCTGGATATTCTGGCACCGGCACGTTCAGTGCGTTGGTCAACACCACCACGAAGGGCGGCGCCGAGGCGACGCCGGCCGACTTCACCGCCAGCCAGACCACGACCGAAACGGCGTTCGTCACCATCACCTACAACTATACGACACCCGCGCCCCCTCCTCCGCCGCCGTCACCGACTCCAGAACCCGCCAGCCTCGCGCTGCTGGGTGCCGGCCTTGCTGGACTTGGCGCGATCCGCCGCCGCCGCAAGGGCTGAACTCTCGATCTCGATCGAGACACGGCGAACAGACGACCCAACCCGGGCCGCTTATGCGGTCCGGGTTTTTCGTGACGCCAACCCGTCCTGTTATCGCACCGGTTTCGCTTGACAATGATCCCCGCGCACGAAGATTGTCCCGCGGCCGGTCACCGCACCGGGATCCTGCTACCCATGACGCGGCGGGAGGCCGGGTGTGTCACAAAGCCTTGATGTCGACTCCCTGCTCGACGCGGCGATCATCAGCCACGAGGCCCGCGATCTGGATCGCGCCGAGAGCCTCTACCAGGAGGTGTTGCGTGCGCAGCCGGACAACGCGGAAGCGTGCAACCTTCTCGGACTGATCCAGCAGGATCGCGGCAGGCCTGAACAGTCCATCACGCTGATCTCGCGCGCCATAGACCTTGATCCTGCATTCGCCGACGCCCACGCCAACCTCGCCCGCGGACTGAATCTGCTTGGGGAAACGCAACGGGCCGTCGTGGCCGCCCGCAAGGCAACCGAACTCGACCCGGATCTGGGCGAGGGGTGGTTGCAACTAGGCCGTGCATTGCTCGATCTCGAGCAGGATCAGGAGGCCATCGTGGCGCTCCGGGAAGCCGCCACGCAGTTTCCGGAGTCGAGCGAAGTGTTCGCCGGCATCGGTTTCGCGGCGCAACGACTGAAACAGCCAGCGGACGCGTTGGAAGCGTGGCGCAAGGTGCTGGAACTGCAGCCGGATCGCGTCGATGCGATGGTGAACCTCGGCGCGGCGCACATTCAGATGGACCAACTCGATGACGCCCTGGCGTGGCATCGGCGCGCGGCCGAATTGGCTCCCGACAATGCGATGGCGCTCGGTGCTCTGGCCGCCACGCTGCATCGTCGTTACGAACCGGATGAACTCATCCCCGCCTGTCATGCCGCTTTGGCCCTTGCCCCCGAATGGCCCGACGTTCTGACAATGTTGGGCTCCGGCCTGTTATGGCTTGGCCGCTTCGACGAGGCGGTGGCGAACTGCGAGCAGGCATTGGCCATACAGCCCGACCATGTTCCGGCCAGGCAGTTGCTCGCCGTTCTGCGGCCCGACACGATGGAACCGACAACGATCGCGCGGTTCCACGAACAACTGCGTGATCCGAGCCTTTCCTCGCAGGAGCGGGCATCGGCGGGCTTCTCGATCGCGAACGCCCTGGACAAGGCCGGGGACTTCGACGCCGCGTTTGGCATGTATCAGGCCGCGAACGACGTCTATCGGTCGGCGGCCAAAGCCACCGGCCTCGAATTCAATCTGGCCGAATTCAAGACCTATGTGGATTGGGCCATCGCCACCTTCACCGCGAGCGAGTTCGCCACCCGGCATCCATCGGGCGACACCTCGGACCTGCCGGTCTTTATCGTCGGAATGCCCCGATCCGGCACGTCGCTGGTCGAACAGATCGCCGCGAGCCACCCCCGCGTTTTCGGCGCCGGTGAGCGCAAGGATATTGCCGCGATCCTGAAACGAATGAGCCGCGGTCCGGGCAACGTACCAATGCGGCGCTGGAACCCCGATCAGGCACGAAAAGAAGCGGAACAACACATCCGGCACCTCAAAGCGCTGGGCGGCGATGCTGATCGCGTGATCGACAAGATGCCGGACAATATCAAAGCCCTCGGCCAGATCCGCCTGTTGTTTCCGAATGCCAGGATCATCGTGTGCCGGCGCGACCCACGAGACATCTGCGTGTCCTGCTTCACCACCCATTTCGGCGGTGCCATCAACTGGTCCTGGGACATCGAGGATGCCGCCAGGCAGATGGTCGAAGTTGAACGGTTGCTGCATCACTGGCGCGCGGTCCTGCCTGGGCCGGTCCTGGAGATCAGCTACGAAGCCCTCGTCGCCGACATGGAAAACGAGAGCCGCCGCCTTATCGAGTTCCTGGGGCTCGATTGGGACCCCGCCTGCCTCGCGTTCCACGAAACCGAACGGTCGGTCACGACCGCGAGCGCACTGCAGGTTCGCCGGCCCATCTATGCCAGTTCAATCGGAAAATGGCGGCGATACGAAGCGCATCTGCACCCGATGTCCCGAATATTGGCCGGGCACATTCCCGACCAGTACACGTCGCGGCGATGGGATACGCCAGAAGGCGCGGCCCTGCGCCGGGCCACGGCGGCGATGGCGACGGGAGATCTGGCTTTAGCGATTCCCGCCCTGAGGGTCGAAACGACCCGGTTTCCAAACGAGCACGATCTACTGGTGATGCTCGGCCTGCTGCTCGGGCAAAACGGGGATGTCGAGGAGGCCATTGTCGTGTGGCGTCGCGCGTTGGCTCTGCAACCGGAGCGAGCGCATTCGCTGGCCAATCTGGGTCTGCTGCTGACGAAAAACGGCCGCTCGGACGAGGGTGTCGATCTGTTCAGGCGGGCGATCGCGCTCCGGCCGGAGGAATTCGAATATCATAAGGCGCTGGGCCTCGCGCTCTGGAATCTCAAGGACGTCAGCGGCGCGCATGACGCTTACGTGCACGCCTGCGCCTTGGCGCCCGATGACGATGATTTGCTGCTGTCACTGGGACATTGCGCTGCCTCCCTTGGCCGGTTCGACGCCGCCGCCGCCTGCTATCGGCAAATATTGGAACGAAATCCGGGTATGGCCGAGGCCAAATTCGGGCTTCTGGTCGTCGGACAGAAGGGGCAACCGGGTGACATCGCGGACCTCAATTCGGTCGTGCTCGACCCGCGAAAGCCAGTGGACGACCGCCTGATGGCGGGCTTCGCTCTGGGCCGTGCCTTGGATGCCATCGCTGATTACGATGGCGCCTTCGCCGCGTACCAACGTGCCAACGATCTCGCCCATGAACGTGGTGTGCGGGCCAATCGAGAATACAACGCCGCGAACCACACCGGAGTGGTCGATCGCCTGATCGCCGCGTTCCCAAACGATATCTTTCTTACAACCGCCGGTTGGGGCGATCCCTCTGATCTGCCGGTCTTCGTGGTCGGAGTTCCGCGTTCCGGAACGAGCCTCGTGGAACAGATCCTCGCGAGCCATCCCGCCGTGTTTGGTGCCGGCGAGCGCACGGATATCATCCCGGCGATGCAAGCGATGGAGCAAGGCGGCTCCTCAGACTTTCCCGCCGGATGGGATCCTGCAATGGTGCGACAGCAAGCGACCGCGGAAGTGCGGCGTTTGCGTGCCCTGGGTGGTGGAGCGATCCGCGTCATCGATAAGTTGCCTGGGAACGTCTATTGGCTTGGGCACCTGCGAATTATGCTGCCCAATGCACGATTTATCGTGTGCCGGAGAGATCCGCGCGATATCGGTCTGTCGTGCTACTTCAACAATTTTGAAACCGGCCATGAATGGTCAACCGATTTAAGTGATGTCGCCACGCAAATCCGCGAAACCGATCGAATTATCGCGCACTGGCGTAGCGTGCTTCCGGGTCCGTTCATGGAGATTCGTTACGAAGACCTGGTAGGAAACCTCGAAAGCGAAAGCCGCCGTATGGTCGAATTCCTCGGTCTGAACTGGGACCCCGCGTGCCTGGACTTTCACCAAACCGAGCGCGCGGTCACCACGGCGAGCCTGTGGCAGGTGCGGCAAAGACTATATGACAGCTCCATCGGTCGCTGGCGCAATTACCGGCGCCATCTTGGACCATTGCTCGATGGCCTGGGTGAATTGATCCCGACGGACACGCTGGACTGAACGGATGCCCAAACTACCCACGAGCTCGCCTTCCGTACCGGCGCCGAATATTGGCCGCCCGGACGTATTGCTGGAACGCGCGGTAAGGGCCGACAGGGACGGCCATCGTGATCTGGCCCGCCAACTCTATCAGCGCATTCTTGAAATCGATCCAACCAACGTCGACGCGATGAATTGCCTTGGCGCCGCCGCGGGAGAAAGCGGCGATTTGCCCACCGCGTTGCGACATTTCGGCAATTCGCTCCGGATCGATCCATACCAACCGCGGACCTGGTTTAACCTCGGAATCGGACAGTCTCGGCTTGGGTTCACCCAGGACGCATTGACCTCGTTCGAACGGATGCTCGCGCTATCGCCTCTCTCCGACGTCGGACATCTGCAACGCGCATCGACGCTGGCGCGCCTGGGTCGCTATAAAGAAGCGTTGGCCGCCTTCGACGAGGCTGTGCGCTTTTTGCCGGATGATTCGGTAACAGCGAAACAACGCGGCCTCGCATTCCAGTGGTGCGGCGATTACGCCCAGGCGTTTCGTGAATTTGATCGCGCCACCACATTGCAGCCAGATCACGCGGAAGCCTGGGTCAGCAAAGCGTTTCTACTGTTGATGTTGGGCGATCTGCCCGCCGGCTTCGCACTCTACGAATGGCGTTGGCGGATGGCTGCCTGGCTCGACTCGCCGCGCAAACTCCGTCGCGAATACACGCGACCAGTGTGGCTGGGCGAAACCAGCATCGCCGGTAAAACGATCCTTCTCCACACGGAACAAGGCTTTGGCGACGTGTTCCAGTTTTGCCGCTATGCGACACTCGCGGCGGACGCCGGTGCGCGCGTAATCTTCGAAGTTGAACCCGACCTCTTGGCGCTGATGGCCACATTGCCCGGCGTCGCGCGGGTCGTATCCGACCGGGAAGCGTTGCCGGATCACGATGTCCGCTGCCCGGTGATGAGTCTGCCGCTGGCATTCGGCACAACGTTGGAGACGATCCCGGCCAACGTGCCGTATCTGCGCGCTGATCCCGCCCGCGTGTCCGACTGGCGCGCGCGGCTGTCCGACGTGCGAGGCCGCCGCGTCGGGCTTGTCTGGCACTCCGGTTCTCGCATTGGCGACGCCGAACTGGTGGCGCTGGAGTTCCGCAAATCCGTGCCGTTCGACATGCTGGCGCCGCTCGCGGCCGTCACCGGATGCGAGTTCGTATCGATCCAGGTTGGACCGGCGTCGGTGCAGGCGGCGTCGCCACCCGCCGGGATGATCCTGCACGACGTCTCCGATGCGCTGAACGATTTCGGCGATACCGCCGCGCTGATGGAAAATCTGGATCTGGTGATCAGTGTCTGCACCTCGACCGCGCATCTCGCGGGCGCCCTGGGCAGACCGATTTGGTTGTTGAACCGTTTCGATACCGACTGGCGATGGTTCCTGGACCGCACCGATTCGCCCTGGTATCCGACCATGCGGATTTTTCGGCAACCGGAGCCGAACGACTGGACGTCGGTCATGGACGCGGTCGCCGACGCCTTGCGCGAGTTTGTGAGGGACTGAGCCGTTGATCACTCCAGCGCCGGACTGGCAGCTGTCGTGATGACCTGATCCTGGATTGCGCCGATGCCACGACTTCCCGTCACGTCCGTCAACCCATCCACGCCGGAGATCGGACATGTGGACGCGTTGCTCGCGCGCGCCGCCAGGGCGGAGCAGGAAGGTCGCCTCGCTGAGGCGGTCCGGCTGTACCGGCAAATTCTCGGGATCAATCCGACGGTCCTTTATGCGATCAACCGCCTCGGCGCGGTATCCGGCCTGAGCGGCGACCTGGCAACCGCCACGCGGCAGTTCGGCAATTCACTGAAGATCGACCCCAACCAGCCGGAGGCATGGTTCAATCTGGGCGTGGCGCAGTCGAAGCTCGGCCGGTTTCAGGACGCCTTAACGTCGTTCGAGCGGGTGATCGCGCTCGCGCCGTCATGGGTCGAGGGACATTTGGAACGCGCCGCCACGTTCGCGCGCCTGGGTCGCCACAAGGAAGCCCGCACGGCGTTCGACGACACCGTGCGCCTCTCACCGGAAGACCCCGCGATCGCCGGCCAACGCGGTTGGACGCTGCAATGGTGCGGCGAATACGAGCAGGCCCTGGGCGAGTTCGACCGCGCGATCGGCCTCAGGCCCGACTTCGCGGAAGCGTGGGTGGCGAAAGCGATGACGATGTTGTTGCTGGGTGATCTGGCCAGTGGTTTCGCGCTTTATCAGTGGCGTTGGCGCTTATCAGGGGCTCCCGCCGAACCGCCCGGGACGAGCGATAGAGCGCCGCCGCCGCTTTGGCTGGGTGAAACTGATCTCGCGGGCAAGACATTGCTCATCCACGCGGAGCAAGGTCTGGGCGATACGATGCAGTTCTGCCGTTATGCCACCCTCGCCGCGAAAGCCGGCGCCCGCGTGATCGTCCAGGCGCCAAAAAATCTGGTCAGGCTACTCGAGACGTTGGAGGGCGTAACGCGGGTGATCGCGGATCACGAACCACGTCCCGAGCATGATCTGCATTGTCCGACGATGAGTTTGCCGCTCGCGTTCCGCGACACGATCGAGACCATTCCCGCCTCGATACCCTACCTTCACGCCGATCCCTCCCTCGTGAGGGAATGGCGTGACCGCCTGTCGGAAGTGCGTGGGCTCCGCGTTGGCCTGGTATGGGCCGGCAGTCCACGGTTTGGCCATGTTGAGTTGATGGCAACGGATCAGCGACGCTCCATGCCACTGTCCAGCCTCGCGCCGCTTGCATCCATCGAGGGATGTTCGTTTGTCTCGCTGCAACTTGGGCCACCCGCCGGGCAGACACGACCGCCGCCCGACGGTCTGATATTGCACGACCACACCAGTGAGATAGCCGATTATATGGATACCGCCGCGCTCGTGGAAAATCTGGATCTCGTGATCGGCGTCGATACCTCGGTCATTCATCTGGCGGGAGCGATGGGAAAACCAGTTTGGTTGTTAAATCGGTTCGACACCTGTTGGCGCTGGTTGCTGGACCGAGACAAATCGCCATGGTATCCAACCATGCGAATTTTCCGGCAGCCTGAACCAGGCGACTGGGCTTCCGTCGTGCGGTCCGTCTCGGTCGCCTTGCGCGCGTTGGCGGCGGCCTGATGCCCAAACTGCCCGTCACCTCAGGCGGACCGGCCGCGCCGGACATCCTTCCACCGGACATCCTGCTGCGCCGCGCCACGCAAGCCGAACAGGACGGCCGCCGCGATGAAGCGGTCGAACTCTATCGGCGCGTTCTCATGCTTGAGCCAAACAATATCGAGGCAATCAACCAATTGGGGGTGGCCGCCGGAGAGCGCGGCGATTTGTCGGCCGCGGTCAGGCGGTTTCAACATTCGTTGCGGATCGGTCCAAATCAGCCGGGGATCTGGTTCAATCTTGGAGTGGCGCGGTCGAGACTTGGTCAGTCCACTGAAGCGCTGACGGCATTCGACAGCATGATCGCGCTATCGCCTCTCTCCGGCGCCGGACATTTGCAGCGCGCCGCCACATTGACGCGCCTGGGTCGCTATGACGAGGCAGTAGCCGCCTGCGATGACGCGGTGCGCCTGTTACCAAACGACCCTCTGACGGCGATCCATCGCGGGCTGGCCCTGCAATGGCGCGGACATTACGATCAGGCATTGGTTGAATTCGATCGCGCGATCGCGCTGAGGCCGGATTTCGCCGAAGCCTGGGTTTGCAAGGCCATGCTGAAGCTGCTGCTGGGAGATCTGCGCGAAGGTTTCGCGTTGAATGAGTGGCGCTGGCGCATGTCGGCGCGCCACGTGTCGCCCCGGAGGCGGGCAGCCGACAAGTCGCGTCCGTTGTGGTTGGGAAAACCCGACATAGCCGGCAGGACGCTACTGATTTACCTGGAACAAGGCCTCGGCGACGTCATCCAGTTCTGCCGCTACGCGACACTCGCGGCAAATGCGGGAGCGCGCATTATCGTCGAGGTGCAGCCCGCTCTGAAAACTCTCATGACGACGTTGCCCGGCGTTTCGCAGGTTATTACGGATCAGGATCGGATTCCCGAACATGATTTTCGTTGCCCGATGTGGAGCCTGCCGTTGGCGTTCGGCACGACTCTGGAAACGATCCCGGCGGACATTCCCTACCTGCGAGCCGATCCTGGCCGCGTTTCGGTCTGGCGCGATCGGCTGTCGGGGCTAGGAGGACGCCGCATCGGCCTTGTTTGGGGCGCTGGATCGCGTCTTGGCGACAGCGAACTCGTGGCACTGGAACAGCGGAAGTCCGTGCCACTGCGAACTCTCGCGCCGCTTTCCGCCATCGAAGGCTGTGCGTTCGTGTCTGTCCAACTTGGGCCAGCGGCGGCACAGAGGGCGTCCCTCACGACCGGGATGATCGTGCACGACTTCACCGAATATCTGACTGACTTCGCGGAAACCGCCGCGCTGATGGAGAATATGGACCTCGTCATCAGCGTTTGCACGTCAACGGTCCATCTGGCGGGTGCTTTGGGCAGGCCGGTTTGGTTGCTGAACCGGTTCGACACGGATTGGCGATGGTTTCTTGACCGAGACGACTCTCCCTGGTACCCGACCATGCGAATCTTTCGCCAACCGCGTCCCGGCGACTGGACCTCCGTCATCCGGGCTGTCGCTGAAGAGTTGCGGAAATTCGTGGCCGCGTGAACACGACAGAGACGCTACGCCGCTTCGTCGCCGGATGAGTTTTCCGGGCGGCAGCCCAGCAGGTGCGCGATCGCGTACGTCAACTCGGGACGGTTCAGTGTGTAGAAGTGGAACTCGTCCACGCCGTTCGCCTGCAACAGCCTCACCTGCTCGGCCGCGACGACCATGCCGATCATACGCCGCAGTTCCGGCTCGTCCTCAGTGCCCTCGAACATGCGGCCCAGCCAGGCCGGCACGCTGGCGCCGCATACCGCGGAGAACCGGGCGATCTGCGCGAAGTTCGACACCGGCATGATCCCGGGAACCACCGGGGCCGTGATCCCGGCGGCGAGACACCGGTCGAGGAATCGCAGATACACATCGGTATCGAAGAAGTACTGCGTGATCGCCCGCGTCGCACCCGCGTCCAGCTTACGCCGCAGCGCGTCAAGATCCGATCCTGGGCTGACCGCCGCCGGATGGGTTTCCGGATAGGCACCGACGGAGATCTCAAACGGGGCGATGGCATGCAGCCCCGCGACCAGGTCCGCCGCGAAAGCATAGCCGCCAGGGTGAGGCGCGTACTCCGTCCCCGGCGGCGGATCGCCGCGCAATGCCACGATGTGGCGCACGCCCACCTCCCAGTATTGCCGTGCGACCTCGTTCACCTCTTCCCGGGTCGCGCCAACGCAGGTCAGATGCGCGGCGGGCACCAGCGTTGTTTCTCGCGCCAGCCGGGCCACGGTGCCATGCGTCCGCTCCCGCGTGGAGCCGCCCGCCCCGTATGTCACCGAGACGAAACGCGGCCCGAGCGGCGCCAGCCGCTTGATGCAGTTCCACAGTTGCTGCTCCATCGCCTCGGTGCGCGGCGGTGAAAACTCGAAGGAGAGCCGAGGCGGGGGATGCGCGGCATCGCGCATGGGCAAACCGGTGAAACGGGGGCCGGTCATCCAGCGTCGCAAAGTGTGTTCGGTTGCATCGTTCATGGCGACCCCATTTCCGCATTCTGACGCTCCGGCGCAAGAGGCCCGTGCATGCCACACTTCGGCCGCGGCGGAAGGCTATTTGTTGCACGGGAACCGACGCGTGCTAAATTCCTTATCACAATCACTCTGAACCTGAGGCTTAGATGCGCGCCGTGGTCCGTCCTCGCTTGCCGTGCCGGTCGATTCTCTGGACCGTTTGCGCGCTGTTCGCCTGTGGCCTCGCTGGCTGTGCCACGCCGCCACCCGCCGACGACCCCGACGCGGTGGCCGATTTCCGCCAGACCAATGATCCGCTCGAGCCGACCAACCGGGTTTTCTACAAGATCAACGACGCGTTG
Source organism: uncultured Alphaproteobacteria bacterium (assembly GCA_963719675.1). GTDB lineage: Bacteria > Pseudomonadota > Alphaproteobacteria > Acetobacterales > Acetobacteraceae > Rhodopila. The sequence continues at coordinate 20,859 of CAVRDN010000053.1, forward strand.
GACACCGTGATCCTGAAGCCGGTGGCGCAGGCTTACCGCTTCGCCGTCCCCGTTCCGGTGCGAACCGGTATCCATAACACGTTGGATAACCTCGGCGCCCCGGTGCGGCTGACCAACGATACGCTGCAGGGCAAACCCCGAAGGGCCGGCGATACCGCCATGCGCTTTCTCATCAATTCGACGGTGGGAATCGGCGGCATTTTCGACGTTGCCAAGAAGGTCGGATACCCGGCGCACGACACCGATTTCGCTTTGACGCTCGCGAACTGGAACGTGCCGGAAGGTCCCTTTTTGTTCCTGCCGGTAATCGGTCCCTCCAGCCCTCGGGATGCCTCCGGCTTCATCGTCGATCAGGCGATCGATCCGTTCACCTGGATCGGCCAGGGCACAACGGCGCACACGATCGGTTCATGGACGCGCACGGTGCTGGGTGCGATCGACACGCGTGAGGGTCTGCTCGACGCGGTCGATCAGATCAAAAAGACGGCGCTCGACCCGTACGCGACGTTCCGTAGTCTCTACCGGCAGAATCGCGCATCCAAACTCGCGACTTTGCGAGCCGACAACGCGGCGACCGTTCCCATATGGTGGCCCCAGGCGGCGGCCGCGGCCGCCGGTCAGTCGCCTGACCAATCGCCCAAATAGACGAAAGGCTGATAAAGCGCATGTTGTATCGACGCCGGTTCCTCACCATCGGCCTGGGCATCGCCACGTCTGGACTTCTGTATGGCCCTGTCTGGGCTCAGGCGGTCGAAAGGGCGTCCGCTTTCATGCAGCAGATCGGCAACCAGTTGACCGCCATCGTGAACGGCGGGCAGGGAGCGGCCGATAAGCGGCGGGCGATCACCCAGGTGCTGGAAAGCGCGGTCGATGTGGATGGGGTCGCGCGGTTTTGCCTCGGGCGATTCTGGCGGCTCGCCTCTCCGGACCAGCAGAAGCGCTACCTCGCCGCGTTTCATGAAGTCCTGGTGACCAATATCTCCGCCAAACTAGGCGAGTACAAGGGCGTAAAGCTGACCGTGCAGCACGGGCGGCAGCAAGACGATGAGGCGATCATCACGACCGTCGTCGAGCGCCCGAACAATCCGCCGACGTCGGTCGATTGGGTCATTGAGAAGCCCGCCACCGCGCCCCGTATCATCGACGTGATCGCCGAGGGGACCTCGCTGCGACTGACGCAACGGCAGGACTATGCCTCATATCTGACACGCAACAACAACGACATCGACGCCCTGATCAACGCGATGAAGCAGCAGACCGCGAACAGCCACTAACGCGCTCGATCCGGCTATCGGCGTGCGAGCCTCGAAACCAATAGTGTGGAAACCAATGGGATGATCAATAGCCCGGCATCTCATTGACGCACGTCACGCGCCATCCTTCCGGGTGCCGCTCCAGGCAGGTCAGCGACAAATTGTGAATCGATAAATGCAAAGCGTTGTCTGGATGCACATCCAGGGCATAGGCAACCGCGGCACGGATCGTACCGCCATGGCTGACAATGACGACATCCTCGCCGCGGTGCTCCCGCGCCATGCGTTCCAGTGCCGCCCCGGCGCGGACAATCACCTCGACCATGCTCTCGCCGCCCGGCGGCTTTTCGTCACCGGCCAAGGGCCAGAACGGATGTTGCGGTGCCGCCAGCTTCGCCGGCAACTCGGCGTGCGGCAGGCCTTGCCATTCGCCCAGAGACTGCTCGATCATGTCCGGTTCGACCGTGGGTTCGGCCGGAGGATACCCCGCGTTGAAAATCGCCCGCGCGGTCCGATGCGTCCGGGATAACGGCGTGACTTTCCAGGCCGCGGGCCGCGGCAAACGCCGAGCCAGCGCCGCGTACATCGGCGCCTGCGCCACCAGCGTGGTCTCGCACAACGGCACATCCATGATGCCGTAGAGAATCGCGCGGGAATTCTCATCGACCAGGGCGTGGCGGATCAACCAGAAGCGGGTTTCGGTCATTCGCCAATGCTCAGCAATGCGCCGCGCACACGGGCCTGATGAAACTGACGGGCGAAGATCGCCGTGGCGACTCCCAGCCAGATCGCGTTCAGTCCGAACGCCCAGAGCAGATGATCCCAGCGCACCACGCCATCCAACAGAATACCGCGCATCCCCTCGAATACGTGCGCTGACGGCAACGCCAGCGCGATCGGCCGCACGGCGGCCGGCAGGACGGACACGGGATAAAACACGGCGGAGAACGGCGCGAGGCCGAACAGCACCGACCAGGCCAGGGGCTCGGCACCGGAACCGTGGCGGAGAATCATACTCACGACGGCCAGGGCGACCGACCACCCCATGATCATGAGGTTCATGAAAAACAGTACCAGGATGGGTCCGATCGCGAACACGTCGAATGCGTAGAAGGCCCATGCGAGCGCGACCGCGGGCGCCACCCCGACGAGCATGCGGATCACGGACATCCCGATCAGCGCCGCCACCAGTTCCCATGGTCGCAGCGGACTGACGAAGACGTGGCCAAGGTTACGGGACCACAACTCCTCCAGGAAAGAAATCGTCACGCCCATCTGGCTGCGCAGGCAAACCTCCCACAGCAGCACGCCCCCCAGCAGCGCCGACACCGTGACCGCGGCGCCGGTCCCAAGCCGGCGGGATAGAAAGGTCGCGGTGAAGCCCCAGATGCACATGCCCAGTACCGGCCAATAGGCAAGCTCCAGCAGGCGCGGCCAGGAACGGCGATACAGCGCGAGATGGCGATACATCATGCCCCAAACACGGCGAGGCGCGCCCGACATCAGGGTCATGCCGGAACCGCGTCCTGGTCCGCGCCAGATCCCCCATGAGTCGCATCCGCGGCGCCCCGCGCGGTGCGCCGGTCGCGAGCAATATCGAGGAACACTTCCTCCAGATCATCGCGGCCGTAGCGGTCCAGCAGGTCCGCCGGACTGCCGCGATCCACCACGCGGCCTTTCTTCATTATCAGGACATGCGAGCACAGTCGTTCGACCTCCGCCATGTTGTGACTGGCCAGCAAAATCGTGCAGCCGGTTTCCGCCCGGTAGCGTTCCAGCCAACTGCGCACGAGATCGCCGGTATCCGGGTCGAGGCTGGCGGTCGGCTCGTCGAGCAGCAGCAGTTCCGGCCGATTGATCAGCGACTTGGCGAGGGCGACACGGGTCTTTTGACCGGCTGACAACTGGCCCGCGGGCCGGTCGAGCAGTGCGTCCAGATCGAGTTCAGCGGACAATTCGGCGATGCGTTGGTCGGTGTGGCGGACATTGTACAAATGGCCATAGACGACCAGGTTTTCGCGCACGGTCAACCGCTGCGGCAGGGACACGTAAGGCGAGGAAAAGTTCATCCGCGCCAGGGCCGCGAACCGGTCGCGCAGCATGTCGTGGCCCAGAATGTTGATTGATCCCGCGCTGGGCAGCAGAAGGCCGAGCAACATGGCAATCGTCGTGGTCTTGCCGGCGCCGTTGCCACCCAGGAGGCCTACGGTCGCGCCGGCCGCCGCCGAGAAGTCGATGCCATCGACCGCGAGGACATCGCCGTAGCGTTTGACCAGGCCATGGACCTCGATGACGTTGCTGGGTGGATGGTTCATGGCGGGCAGGGTTTAGACGATTTTTCATGGCGCGGAAACCGGCGACGCCACGCCCAGAGCGATCGACGGGCCGTTAACCTTCTCTTCACGAATTGCGCGGATGCTCCGGCCCCGATCGGCTCGGAGGCCCGCGGACATGAGGATCATTTACACGGAATTGCTGCTTTTGCTCGGCCTGCCATTCATCCTGGCGCTATGGATCGCGTTCCGGGAGTGGGGGCGGGTGCCGGCGGGCGGAAGCGCGAAGTTCGCTTTCCCCGACAGCCTCGACCTCGACTTTGAAGCCGCGACCGTTGGTCTCGCCGCAGCGGTCGCGGCAGCCTCGGAAGACGTCGGTGCACTGGCGCGTGCGCGTGACGTCAGGCTCAATCTGGCGGTGGACCCGGAGATCCGGGTCCATACGCACACGAGCGTGCTGGCGGCCATATTGCGCGATACGCTGCTGGCCGCGATCCAGGCGACCCCGGGAGGACACGTGCTCGTGACGGCACAGATTCTCGGCGGTCAGCCGAATATGAGTATATCCGATGACGGAACGGGCAGCGACCAGCGGCTTCGTGAGAGCCTGGTGCGCGACGCCGGCGCGTTGCTCGCGCTCCGCGGCGGATCGGTCGCCGTACACGCCACGCCCGGTCGTGGCACGACCGTGGTCGTGCGTTTGCCCACGCCCAAAACCGAAGCGATCGAGACCGTCGAACCGAGCGAACTCGCTGAACTGGCTGAGCATGCGGCGTAGGACCCGCGGAAATTCATTGCGCGACCGTGGGGCAGAACCTCACGACGCTCGTTTGCGCGACGTGACGATACGCGCGACCGTGCCATGCCAAGAGGTTTTTGTCCCGCGGTAAGCGTCCCGTTGTGCCTCCGGTCCGACGGTGCATACTAAGGTGACGCTTTGGAGGGAAGCCAATCATGCCGGTCGACAAGCAACCCTACCGCGACGCGATGGCCCGATTGGGTGCGGCGGTGAACGTCATCACCACCGACGGACCGGGGGGACGCGCGGGCTTCACCGCGTCGGCGGTGACCAGCGTGACAGATACGCCGCCGACATTGCTGGTATGTGCCAACCGGGCGAATGACTCGTATCCGGCATTCCTGAAAAACCAGGTGCTGTGCGTGAATACCCTGACCCCGGCGCAGGAGGGATTGTCACCGATATTCGCCGGCATGACCGACCACACGGATGAGGAACGGTTCACTGGCCATGACTGGCATACGCTGGAGACAGGCGCCCCGGTGTTGGACAAAGCGCTTGTCGTATTCGACTGCCGCATCACACAGATCGTCGAATCAGGGACGCACGATGTGTTCTTTTGTTCGGTCGAAGCGGTGCGGGTCGGCACGGCGAAAGAAGGCCTGATTTATTACGGCCGCGGCTATCACACGATCATCGCCAAGATCTGACGGAGGATTTCGACCGGGCCGCCCGACCCGGTCATCATCGCTTCAGGATGGCAGATACGGCACCGGAACGAAGAACCGGCCCCCCACGGTCTTGAGCGCGTTATTCTCGCTTTCCAACGCCACGCCGCGCAGCGCGATCAACAACTGACCGGCGACGGTTTGCCGCCAGAACCACCGATCGATCTGGCGCGCCGATGGCGGTGCGCCGTCCGCCTGGACGGCTTCCCCGTACAATGCCTTCAGATCGTCGGCCAAAAAGCGCAACGCCAACGCCGGCGTGTCATGCAACGGCACTGTCGGCAGCGCACCGCTCATGAAGGAAGTGGCGAAGCCCGGCCAGGCCTCGGGCGGTTGACCGGCAAGGCCAACCGTGGTGCGGCCAAACCGGGCCTTGAACCGCTCCCAGACCGGCAGAACCGCGTGCAATTCGCTCCGAAACGCGGTTTCCCACGCCGCCGCGTCGCGTGGTGCCGCGAGTGGCGGCAGCGCGACAGCCGGCGTCCAATCGGGCCGATCGAACCAACTCGGATTATCGTCGGGGAAGTGCTCCAGCAGGACCGGACCATCGGTACGCTCCAGCAACCGCAACACCTGAAGCAGGACGCGACGCTGGAACGGCGCATCGTTCGGCTCACCCAAAGGCCGGCCCAGCATGAACGGCAGCATCAATGCCCGCGGTGGGCGGGTCTTCTCGACCTGCGGCAGGACAAGCGCCAGCACCGTTGTCGGCAAGCCACGTTCTTCCAGCATATGTGCCATCGCGCTCACGGCGCGCGTGCACAGCGGTCAAACGGGAGCCAGAACGACGGCGTCGCAGTGATCGGCGAGCAGGGCGGCGGCGATGCCATCCGCCGCTTCCACCATGGCGGCCGGATCGGTGGAGCCCATGACGGTGATAGTGCGTGTTCGCGACGCTACCGATCACGCCCTCGACGGCGAGTTCACGCAACCGATCGATCGGATAGACGACGTTGAGGTCACGCTGATAGCCGGCGCGATCGAAGTTGATCGAGACATGGCTGATCAGGATATCGTTGTTGTTCCAGTCGCCGGGCACCGCGCGATACTCGCCCGACCCAAACGGAAACGGCTTATCGCCACGATGGATCAGCGCCGCGCTGCTGACGATCGCCACCCGACGCCGTGACAGCGGCGGGCCGCTGACGAATGGAGTCGTCTCGAAGCTGGGGCAGGGCAGATTCGCCACCGCTGTTCGAGTCGGTTCCGGAATGTCTTCCAGTCGTGCCATATTTGCGTCTTTCCTGGTTACGCTTCAGGCGGGCGCCGAAAACACGATATCCTGCGCACCCGACCAAAGCACAAGCTTACCAAGGCTGGCGAGATTTTCGTTGCCTTCAACAACCGTCAGAAAATGATTGCCGGCGAGTTGGCCCATTTTACTCGCGAACTGAACCCCGCCGTAAGCGAGGAGGATCTCGGTCTCGCTGATTCCGCCGGGATACAGCAGGATCTGTCCTGGCGCCGGATAGCTCGTGTGGTTCTCGAATCCCAGCCCAAGATCGAGCTCGCCAAGAGGGATCCAGCAGGCTTCGCCGCTCCAGCGCACATGAATGATCCGCTCGTGGTAAGGCAGCAACTGACGAAATCGCGCGCAGGTCTTCGGCGCCGCGGCCTCTTCGAAACGGGCTGCGAACTGATACGGTCCCGCTGTGATCTGAATCAGACTTATTGACGAAACTCCACGATGTCAGGTCCGCCGGATACCGTTGCGACGAAAGCGCCCCACCATGCTGATGACGGGGCGCGCACGCACGAACGCCGTTCGATTACATCTGCTTGTAGTTGCCGTCGGCATCCCAGATGTACATGACGTAGCCGCCTCCGGTCACGTCGCCTTTCTTGTCGAAGCTCACCCCGCCCAACACGCTCGGCCAGGGCCCGCTCGACTTCAATGTCGCGGCAACCTTTTTCGGATCGATCGAATTGGCTTTCTTCGCCGCCTCGGCCCAGATCTGGATCGCGGCATAGGTGTACAGCACATAACCTTCCGGATCGATCTTCTGGTCGGAGAACTCTTTCACCACTTTCGCGGCCGTCGCGTTCCGGCGTGGATCGGGCGAGAAGGTCATCAGCGTGCCCACGCCCGCGGGGCCGGCGATCTGGAAGAATTCCTTGGTCACCAGCGCATCGCCGCTGACCAACGTCACCTTCATGCCCTGTTCTTTCGCCTGGCGGATGATCAGCGCCGCCTCGGTGTAGTAGCCACCGATATAAATCACGCCGATGTTGAGTTGCTTCAGGCGGCTGACCACGGCGCTATAGTCTTTTTCACCGGGCGTATAAGCGTCGAACGCCGCTTCCTTCACGCCGGCCGCGTTCAGCGACTTCTTGGTCTCATCGGCGAGGCCTTTGCCATAAGCCGAATTGTCGTTGAGGATCGCGATCTTCTGGCCCTTGAAATGTTTCGCCAGATACTCGCCCGCGACCTTGCCTTGCTGGTCGTCGCGGCCACAAACGCGGAACGTGCCCCAGCCGCCCTCATCGGTGTATTTGGGATTGGTCGAGGCCGGCGAAATCTCCAGAATGCCTTCTTCGAGATACACCTTGCTGGCGGGGATCGAACTGCCGGAACAATAATGGCCAGCCACCAGGACCACCTTTTTCTCCACCATCTGGTTGGCGACAGAAACCGCTTGCTTCGGATCGCAGGCGTCGTCCGAAACCGTCAACTGGATTTGTTTCCCCAGAATGCCGCCCGCCTTGTTGAGGTCGGCCACCGCCTGGGTCGCGCCAGTCTTCATCTGGTCTCCCGCCGCCGCATTCGACCCGGTCAACGGACCAGCCACTCCGATCTGCACCTGGGCCATCGCCGGCAGCGATAGCAACCCGGCCATCATGGCCGCTCCAAGCAAGGATTTCTTTAGCATCTGCATCCCCATTGTTATTCGAACCGCGTCACCCTACCCCGCTCGGTCGAAAAGCGCCAGAATCGGCATCTCAACGATCCACGGAGCATCACGGTGAAGGCATCCTTGTTCTATCTGCCCAGTATTGGCAGCCGCGCGGAGATCGAGGCTGGCATGGCAGGCATGCGGCCCGACCTGTATCAGCGCATGCTGCGGGAGCTGAGCGAGCAGATCAAACTGGCCGACGAGCTCGGCTATGACTCCGGTCAGCTTTACCGAGCATCATTTCCATATCGAGGGGTTCGAGGTCTCGCAGAACCCGGTCCTGCTCGATCTGTATTTCGCGATGCAAACCAAACGGATCCGCGTCGGGCAGCTGGGTATCGTGCTTCCCGCCGCCAATCCGATCAGGGTCGCCGAGGATATCGCGATGCTGGACCACATGACCGGCGGGCGCGCCGTGGCGGGGTTCGCGCGCGGTTATCAACGCCGCTGGGTCGATATCATGGCGCAACAGACGCACGGGGTCAGTGGCGCTCTGCCGCACCAGCATGACGAGATCGACGCCGCCAACCGCGCCGCGTTCGAGGAGAATTTCCAGATCATCAAGAAAGCCTGGACGGAAGAGATGCTGACGTTCGACGGCAAGTTCTGGAAAATACCGGCGGGCGAGACGCCCTGGACGCTGGATACGACGACGAAATACGGCAAAGGCGTGGAGAATGGGATGCTCCGCTCGGTCGGCGTCGTGCCGAAGCCGTTGCAGAAACCCTACCCGGATATCTTCCTGCCCTTCGCGTCATCGGAAAACTCCATCCGTTGGGCCGCGACAGAGGGCGTGACGGCGATTCTGCCCGCCATGTTGCCCGTTTACGAGAACCATCTTTACGATGTTTACGCCGAGGTCTCCGGCCGGCCGCGGACGCACGGCACCGGGTTGTTGCGCGACGTGGTGATCGCCGACACGGACGAGGAGGCGATGGCGCTGTGGCGCGACTCCGGCCAGTTCACCGGCCGGGCGTGGTTCGAGCCGTTCGGCTTCCGGCGCGGCATGCAGGATCCGAAGACCGGCGGTTACCTGACGCCCGAGGAGGTGGTGAAGGAGGGGTACGCTCTGGTTGGATCGGTCGATACCGTGATCCGCGGGATCGAGGCGAACATGAAGCGGCAGGACGTGCGGTGGATTTTTTGTTACACCTACAACAGTTTGGTGCCGCACCCGATTTTGATGAGGTCCATCGAACGCTTCTGGACCCAGGTCATGCCGCGTTTCATCTGACCCCATGCTCGGACCGGGTTGTCAGGCCTGGTTGCTTCGCCTGAAGCGATCAGGCCCGGGCCATTTTGCCTGAAAACGTGATCTGGCCGCCGCATCGCCTCCGGCGCGTTTACCGCGCCGCCCCTGATGAACCATCGCAGCCTGCCGGGCGGCGATGGTTCGCGGCGTCAGAGGGAATATCGAAACTAAAAAATCCCGCCGTCCCGATTTCCGGCCTGTAATTTTGGGCCATTGAACAGGCTGTTTGTCTTGGTCGCCAACTCGCCGACGGTGACAAAGTTCGGAATTTGGCGCATCACCGAGCCACAATTGATGTTCGTCGGCATATCGACGGTTCTGCACACATAGGCGAACGCTCCGTTCCGCACCATGCGACCGTCCCGGCCGACCGCCGACATGATGTCTTTTATGCTCGTGTAGCGGCCATCGATATTGAACGTCTCCTTTAGTTCTTCCTTGCTTCTCTTATGCATGGCATAATAAAGTTCAGAGTCCAGTTTCTTTATGTCCTTGCTGTCCAACGTTTCGAGCATGAGGATCAATTCAGCGAGCTTGCGTTTGCCAAACTCCAGGATGTTAAATCCAACGGCTGTCACACCAGCGGTAAATTTGTTAGCATATCGTAACTCACCGCCCCGGTGCCACTCTCCGGCCCAGATGGCGATGCCGGTGCGGTCGCCCGTCTGCAAGGTGTACGCCATGGGCTTACCCTTGGTGTGCTTGCCGACATAGGTCAGCCCCCTGACCAAGGTCTCCGCGTCCTTGGCGAAAAAGGCAATCGCGCCGTCCTTCGACAAAACATTCAGGCGCAGTTCTCCGACATAGGTGAACAGCCGCTGGTCATCGACCAGATCGGACCCGCAACAAGCCAGACAGGCCACCGACTCGCCTGGCGAACGCGAATCTTTGACCCAGCCGACCGGTGTTTGGACCTGCAATACGCGCATCACTTCGCTCCGGTAATCTGACCGCCGACGCGGTGCGATTTGCGTGGCGTTATGGGTGACCGAGGCAGTGAAGCACGCAGCTCATTGCAAAGTGACGACAACGTGACGAAATTCGGCGCGGAATTCCGACATTTCAATCGCCACGCACGGCGCTGTTCTCGGATGCCCGCCTGGCCGACGCCCACCGATCCAGCCGGCTTCGGCCGCGAAACAGCGTTTACGACGCGACGCCCTGAGCGAGCACATCCGCCGGTTGTCGCATCCTCCGGTGCGGCAATCCGAGGGCGACGATGCAGCCAAGCAGATTGCCGCAACCGGCGATAACGACGGTGGCCCGGTAACCGCCGGTCAGATCGAACAAGTGTCCGGCCAGCACCGGCAAGGACACGGCGGCGATGCACCAGGCGATATAGATCCGGCTTACGACCAGCCCATACATGGGCTTTGGCCAATACACGGCGACCGCTCCGGCCGTGGACCCCGAAACCAGGCCGTAGCCTCCCCCGATCATCGCCAATGCGACAATCGCGATCTCCGGCGACGGCCAGACCGAGAGGACGATGGTCCCGGTCAATGCCAGGATATGCGCGCCCGCCGAGACGAACGGCACCAGGAACCGGTCAACCAACCATCCGCCCGCGATCCGCCCGCAGGCGATCACGGCGGTGATGCCCGTGGTCGCGAACAGCGCGGTCTCGGTGGCGCCTCCATAAGCCGCGATGATCCCGACGGCCTGGCTCAGCACGGTCAGCCCAGCGGCCGCGGCGAGAAAAAACACAACACAAAGCCGTAAGGTGATCGCCCTTTGGCGATCGGCGCCCGCGTCGTTCTGTTCGTTCGCGCGGGCCGGCAACGTCGAACCGGCGTGGATGGTCAGCCAACTGGAGACGGCTCCGAAAATCAGCAGAGCCGCCGCGAGGCCGGTGAGCGTCACGCGATAGCCATACGCCGCGTTGCACCAACCAAACAAAGGCGCCGCGATCATCGCGCCGAGCGGATAAAGGCCGAGGACATAGCCGTTCAACAGGCCGGTGCGGGTTCGCACCCGCAGATTAACCGCCTGTTGCAGAATAATGAAAATGATGCCGCCCGACGCCCCGAACACCACGCTATAGCCCAACAGCAACAATGGGAGACCGTTGGCGCGGGACGCCATCTCGATACCAAGCGCCGCGATGAAGGCGTTGGACATGATGAGGACCGCCGGCGGCGCGAGGCGATACAGCATCGGCGCGAGGTTCATTCCGATGGTAAAGCCGATGGTCGCGAGCCCGAAAACAAACGACAACGCGGAGCGAGGGATTCCGAGTTCCGCTTCGATCGGCTTCAGAAAAACGCTGAACGCGTAAATCGAGCCCAACGGGAGCGTCAGAACGGTCACCGCCGCGATCGCGGCCCAGGGCCGCTGGGTCGGGCGTTGGGTTCGTTCCTGGACCGGCATCGTTTCCCCCCGCTGCGATATCGTGGTCGCCGGAGCGCGATCCTCACGGCGACGAAACAGCGTACCGATACTGGCGGTGCCGTCAGGAAGTGTCCACGTCGAGCCACGCGGTTCCACCGCGGATTTCGGGCGCCGGAGCCCTCAGAGCGTGCGGGTACCCGCGAGCGCGGTGGTTCGATAAATGTCCCGCGGTGCGATCGTGAAAGCAACGCTCGCCAGTGTCAGGTCCGCTTCGGCCGGCACCCGTTCCGGGGTCTCCGGCCAGGAGCCGTCGTCGGCGCGACGCGGCAACTCCGCTTCGACTTGCGTGCTGGAGATTACCAGGATCTCCGAGACGGTGGGGATTGTCGTGTAAGGCCAGATGCTGGGCCCAGATTTCGACTTTGTTGGTCCTCAGGGTCCCAGCGAAGAATTCCCCCAGCGCCATGCGGGCCGGCGGATGCTCGCGAAGGGCTGCCATCTCGCGATCCTGTCAGATCGGCGGCCCAGGTACAGCAGTCACACGTAACTGAACCAAGCAAGGGCGGCAAAAACATCCGGTCTGGAGGGGATACTCGCGGAGATGCGAAATACTTCGCGCGTGGTGGTAAGCCTCGATTTGCTGCAGCGTTCGGTCGCGGTACAGCTTGACCGGGAATTGATCCGCCCGGTCGACTGATCTTTAATTGCCTCGCGAAATGAGACTTAGGTACAGAGCCTCGTGGTGGATCTTTCTCACTGGCTTTGCTGGCGGCGGCGTAGGAAACGAAGCTGGAATCCGTTCTCCACACGCCGCGCTGCACTCCTTTGATTTATCCTGTGCTCTACTCTTAGCATAATCAGCCATCAATGACCCGGCCTAAACCACTGTGGAAAGCGGACAATCAGAAGAATCGTCTCTCCCAGCTTGCGGCGCAGTCCGACGATTCTGCTAAGCTATCACGCTTTGCGTCGCGATGTGCGCTCGCTCGGCGCCTTACTTGGCCGGGTACTGGTGGCTAGCCTATCCCGGAGCTTTTCAATACAGTCGAAGAGCTGCGCAAGCTCATGATTCGGCACCGCGAGCGCGTAGCGCATAGCTCCGCCGCCGCGTCGCACGGGGAACTGATGACCAGCGCGCAGGCGATGATTTCAAAAATGGATACGGAGCGTGCCCACCAGGTCACGAAGGCATTCGCTATTTATTTTGAGCTGGCAAACCTGGCGGAGACCAACCAT
>CAVRDN010000054.1:0-10936 GCA_963719675.1 uncultured Alphaproteobacteria bacterium
AACGCGGTTGCCAGCTCGATCTCCGAGGCGGCGGAAGAGCAGAGCGCGGCGACCGCCGAGATTGCCCGCAACGTCAACGGCACCGCGACCGCCGCCGACGAGATGACGCGGCGTATCAACGAAGTCTCGACCGAGGCCGAGCGGACGGGTCACTACAGCGACGAGGTGCGTGATGGCACGATGGCGTTGAACAACGTGGTCGATGAACTGGCGCACGCTGTCATCAAGATGGTGCGCACCTCGACGGCCGAGGTGAACCGCCGGGAGCACGATCGGCACGAAGTCAATCTGGCGTGCCGGCTTTTCGTTGGAGGCGCGGTGCACAGCGCGCGTATCGCCGACCTGTCGACGGGTGGCGCGGCGGTGGTTGGCGCTTCGGCATTGCGGCCTGGCGTGCGCGGGACGCTGGAAGCGGATCAGATCGCCATGAAGCTGCCGTTCACGGTCGCCGAGGCGAGTGCCAATTTGGTGCGGCTGGTGTTCGATCTTGATGCGACGGAGTGCGACCGGCTGGAACAGTTACTGGAGCGGGTCAGCGCAAAGCGCGCCGCCTGACCGGGCTTTGGGTAGGTGCGGGGCCGGGCCAGACGCCCGTTCCGGTCAGGCCCCGTCATGGTCGGGCTCGACCCGGCCATCACCCGATCCAGGCTTGTGCGGCGACAGATAGCCGGGTCGCGCCCGGCCATGATGGGGAGAAGCCCAAACTGGTCGAGCCTGGTCATGACGGAGAGAAGCTCAACCTGATCGTGCTTTGGGTGGGTGCGGGGGCGTGCTACGCTCCGGCGGTCAGAAGGGCGCCGCATGACCCAGCGCCTCACGCGTGACGAATTCCGCCGCTGGGCGGAGGGCCGGACCCAAAGGTATGAGCGGATCGCTGGTGAACCGGTCGCGATGCTGCGCAAACGTGTCATCCATGCTCGCCTGAAGACCCGGGTTTGGCAGGCGCTCGACCGCGCGATCCGCGAAGCCGGCCTGGACTGCGAGACGCTCGGCGATGGAATCACCGTCGAGGTAGACGATGACACCGACTACGAGCCCGACGCGATCGTGAACTGCGGCCCGCGACTCGATCCGGAGGCGATCGCCGCCACCAATCCGGTGATCGTCGTCGAGGTTCTGTCGCCCTCCACGCAATCCATCGACAGCAGCGATAAACTGGCTGACTATTTTCGTGTCCTGTGGATCCAGCATTATCTCATTGTCCGCGCGAAACGGCGGGAAATCATTCATCACGCCCGATCCGGCGGTACGATCGTATCGCGCCCAATCAACATCGGCGCGATCCGCATGGACCCGCCCGGGATCACCATCGATGTCGCCGAGGTCTACGCCGGCACGGAATGAACGTCCCGGCGCGCGCCCTCAGACCGTCTCCGCCTCCAGCCGCAATGCCTTCCGGCTTTCCGCCGCGCGAGCGGCCAGCGGCACCAGCAGGCCCGACAGCAGCACCAGCCCGCCGACCGCCAGCATCGGCACCGCGTAGCTGCCCGTGGTATCGCGCAACAGCCCGACCATCTGCGGCGCCGCGTAGCCGGAGATGTTGCCGATCGAGTTGATGAAGGCGATGCCGCCGGCCGCCGCTCCGGCGCCGAGATAGGCGGTGGGCAGGTTCCAGAACACCGGCAAGGAGCCGGAGATGCCGAAGCTCGCTAGCGAGAAGGCGGCGATGGCGAGAAGCGGATTGACGCTCAGGGTCAGGCCCGCCAGCACGCAGCCGGCGCCACCCAGAAGACAGGGCACGATCAGATGCCACACCCGCTCTCCGGTGCGATCGGACCGGCGCGACAGGAACACCATGCCGAGCACCCCGGCGATCGCCGGTAGCATGGTGATGTAGCCGACGGCGGTGTTCGAATAGCCCAGACTTTTGATCATCAGCGGCAGGAAGTAGGCCTTGCCGTAAACGCCGAACCCGATCAGCAGATAAACCAGCATCAGCAACACGATGGTCGGGCTGACGATGGCCTTGCTGAACGGCAGGTGACCGCCCGCCGCGGAGGCCTGCTCGTCCGCCAGGGACTGCTCCAGCCAGGCGCGTTCGTCGTGCCGCAGCCAGCCGGCCTCGGATGGGCGGTCGCGCAGCAGCAGGGGGCTGGCGACGGCGAGCATGACGGCGGGCAATCCCTCGGCGAGGAAGATCCACTGCCAGCCATGGAAACCGAGCACGCCGTCCAGTTGCAGCAGGTTGGCCGCGATCGGGCCGCCGATGATGCCGGCCGAGGCGCCGGTCGCGTAGAACACGCCCATGGCGCGGCCGCGATGGCGGGACGGGAACCACTGGGTCATGAAGAACGCGACACCGGGGAAGAAGCCGGCCTCGGCGATGCCCAGCAGGAAGCGAACGATGACGAAGCTGGTGGCGTCGGTGATCAGCGCGCCGCTGGCCGAGCACAGGCCCCAGAAGAACATGATGACCATGATCCAGCGCCGCGCGCCGATACGGCCCAGGATCATATTCGCCGGGACCTGGAACAGCACGTAGCTCCAGAAGAATGCGCCCGCGCCGAGACCGTATGCCGTCGCGGACAGGCCCAACGACTTGTTCATCGTCAGCGCGGCGAACGAGATGTTGAAGCGGTCGAGCACGTTGATCAGGTAGGCGAGACTGACCAGCGGTACGAGCCGCCAGGCCACCTTACGCATTGTCTGGAGTTCCAGGTTGGACGCCATGCTACCCTCCGCGGGTTGGGCTATGCTGCCCTTGGGCCAGGACGATAGGGGCCGAACGGCGGCGACCACAAGGGTTTTCGCTCGGCGTGATTGGGCGACCAATTCCAGGGGCGCCGTCGGCACCGGCATCATCCCCGCTGGACTTGATCCGGCCGGACGAGGCCTGACACGGGTCGGGCCAAATCGGGTGGTTACTCGGAGCTGGCAAAATCGGGACCGGCGCGCGCCGCGTCGGCGGTGCGTCGGGCCGCAAGATCGTCACGCCGTACGAAAGCGAGGCTGTAGTGTGGGAGCGCACATGCGGATCGTGGTGATCGGGACCCCCGGCGCCGGCAAGACCACGATGGCGCGCGGCCTCGCGACGCGGTTGGGTCTGCCGCATATCGAACTCGACGCGATCAACTGGCAGGCGGGCTGGCGTGATCTGGACCGCCACGATCGCCCGGAATTCGCGCGCCGCGTGAGCGAAGCGATCCAGGCGGAGATGTGGATCGCGGACGGCAACTACGGTTCGGTCCGCGACACGCTGTGGCGGCGAGCGACGCATCTGGTCTGGCTCGACTACGAGCGTCACGTGGTCATGACGCGGGTGATCGCCCGTTCGTTACGACGCGTCATCCTGCGCACCGAACTCTGGGCCGGCACCGGCAATCGCGAACGATGGAGCGCTCTGCTGCGTCCGAGCCATCCGATCCGATGGGCGTGGAGCACCTGGAAGCAGCGGCGGCTCGAAACGTCGGAGCGGCTCGAACGGCCGGAATTCGCCCACCTCGCGGTATTACGATTGCGTCGCCCGTCGGAGGCGATCGAGGTTCTCGCCGCCGCTGAGACGATGTTCCTGACCTGATGCCCCGACAACCGGCAAGCGAAGAAGCTGTCGCGCGGCATTGAGCACGGTGGCGATGGGAGCGCGCCGATAGTCCCACATCGTTTCGGGGTCTGGAGGGTTCACGACCATGGTCGCGTTCGCCTCGAACAGCAGCACCGAGCCGTCCGCCGCGATCGCGAAATCGGCGCCCGCGTAATCCAGCCCCAATGTCCGGCTGATGGCGGCCAACGCGGCCATCGCGCGCGGGCCGAGCACGCCCTGCATATCGTCGAGGAAGCGTCGCTCCTCTTCGCGGAATGACAGGTTGTCCGCCATCGCGGCGGTGAAGTAATGCACCTTCCAATCCGGTGAGATCGCGAGATGCACTGGATACAGCACCCCTCCGATGAACATGACGCGATACTTGCGTGCCATACCATCCGAACCGCGTGCATCGAGTATTGGCATCGTCAGCAGTTCGGCGTTGGGTAGCGTGGCGATGATGCGGGTCAGCGCGTCCCGGTTTTCGGCGCGATGAAAATGCTGGCCGGCGTGAAAGCCCGGCGCGCGGATCAGCAGCGGGAAACTGAGATCGCGTGCCTGCAACAGACTTTCGCGCGCCCATGTCTCGGTTTTGGGCGTTATGACTCCCGGCAGTTCGCCCAGACGCCGCGCGTTCGCCGTGCGGCCCGTGGCGCGAACTCGAGCCGGGGGATTGATCACGGGCGCCGCGCTGTTGGCCAGAAGGTGCTCCGCGCGGACGAGCGCCTCACCGCACAGGTCGGCGTCACCAATCAGGTTGATGGCCAGTGCGTGCGGAGGCAGCGGTCGCGCCAGCTCGTGGAAATCCGTGTAGATCGCCGTGATCGCGAAATGACGATCGTCGATCCAATGCCGCGACGGAATGTTGCCGCCGCGCGCCGCCACCAGGACGATGATAGGCACGCCCACGCCGCGCCCGCGGAAGGGTTTGGTGACGATCGCATGGCCCTCAAAACCTTGCCGCCAGTGATGTTCGGCGGCCGGATCGCCTGCCTCGGTCAAAATCCGGGCCAGACCTTGGTGCGCTTCGGGACAATCGGGGACGGCGGCCAACGCGGCCTCATAGTGCACGCGCGCCGTCGCGATCTCTCGGTCCTCCAACAACAGGTTCCCAAGGTTCACCTGGGCCCCCGCGGCGGCGGGATGGAGGAGAACCGCCTGACGCCAGGCGGTGCGCGCGGCGGAGAAATGGCCATTGGCGCATGCGACGGCGCCGATCTCGTTCAGAGCGGCGAGGCTTGTTGGTTCGATCTGGAGCACTTCGGCGTACACCGACAGGGCAGCCTGATCATCACCGCTCGCCCGCAGGCGGCGGGCACGCGCGAGCAGGTGTGTGACGTCCGGTTCGACGGAACGCCGATGAGCGTCTTCCGGCGACGGTCTGGGTGTGACGCCCGCGTATCGCGTTCGCGCGGGCGTCTGTCCTGAACAAGGAATGCGTTCGTCCTGCTTCACTGCGTTCCGCGCCAGACTGACGCGCCGAGATGAAATATCGATTAACGGACGGAGACAAACGGCGACCGGACGCTGTGCTGGCGAGACGAGAAGGGATCCTGTTGATCGACCTGAACCCTCCCAGATCCCCTGCCGCCGAAATTGTCCCGGAGGCCTCGCGTGGGCGAAAACCCCAAGGCGTGCTACTCTCGCCGCCCGCTCGACTTCGCTACGTCGCCGCATCAACCGTAAAGGCAAACAATCATGGAATTCGGCGCATCGATCTTCTTCACCGACTACTCGATCTCCCCGGTCGAACTCGCGCGTCGCGCTGGAGGAACGCGGCTTCGACTCGCTGTGGGCCGCCGAGCACTCGCACATTCCAGTGCCCAGGAGAACGCCGCCGCCGGGAGGGGGAGAACTGGCGAAGCGTTACTATGACGTCATGGATCCGTTCGTCACGCTGACCGCCGCCGCCGCCGCGACCAAGAAACTGAAGGTCGCGACGGGGATTTGCCTCGTCATCCAGCGCGACACGATTCAGACCGCGAAGTCGGTCGCCTCGATCGATCAGGTCAGCGGTGGGCGGTTTCTGTTCGGCATCGGCGGCGGCTGGAACGCCGAGGAAATCGAAGCGCACGGCACGGTGTTCGCCACGCGCATGAAAAAGATGCGCGAACAGATAGAGGCGATGAAGGAGATCTGGACCAAATCGACGGCGGAATATAACGGCGAGATCGTCAAGGTCCCGTCGATGATGACGTGGCCAAAGCCGACGCAAAAGCCCTGGCCGCCGATCCTGCTTGGCGGTGCGTTTCCCTGGGCTGCGCGCCGGGCGATCCGTTACGGTGACGGTTGGTTCCCGAACGCCAGCAGCGGCAACCCGGAAGAATACATGCCGCGGTTCCGGCAGATGTGTTCAGAGGCGGGTCGCGAACCGTTGCCAGTGACGCTCGGCGGCTGTCCGGAGGATTTGCCGAAATTGCAACGATTCCGCGAACTCGGCGCGGTCCGGGTGAACGTCAGCCTTCCCGCCGAGCCCGCCGACAAAATCCTTCCCATTCTCGATCGCTGGGCCGCATTGATCCAGCAGGTGCGCGGCTGAACGGATCAAGGCGCGAACTGCGGGCATCCTGACTGCGGTTCGCGCTCGCCGGATCGGGACCTGTAACGGGCGACGGCGGAAACGAGTGCCACTTTACAGCACGATTGCTTCAGGTTGCCTCGGCACGGCGCCTTCGCGTCATGGCCCGGCCTGACCAGCCCATCGCTCTCAACATCGTGTTGATGCCGATGACCCTGATCACGACGGACCGGGTCATGACGCCAAGGGAGCGGAATACCTCTGCTCAGGTGAACCTGAAGCGATCATGCGCTAACCGCGGCCCCGATACGCGGCCACATCCTGCGTCGGGATCCAAACGCCCTCAGGCGGCGCGCCGCTCTGCCAGAATACGTCGATCGGCATGCCGCCGCGCGGATACCAGTAGGCGCCGATGCGAATCCACACCGGATCGAGGGTCGCGACCAGGCGCTCGGCGATTTGCATCGTGCAGCCTTCGTGGAACGTGCCATGGTTGCGGAACGAACCGAGGAACAGCTTCAGCGACTTACTCTCCACGATCCAGTCGCGCGGCACGTAATCGATGACGATGTGCGCGAAATCAGGCTGTCCGGTCAGCGGACATAACGTCGTGAATTCCGGACAGGTGAAGCGCACCACGTACTGTTTGCCGGGCGCCGGCGCGGCCACGCGTTCCAGTACCGCCTGATCCGGCGAGGTGGGCCACGCGACCTTATGGCCCAGTTGCGTGAGCGCTGATGTGTCGGTCATGACGGTTCCTCCGATGCCTCCGATGCCTCCGTTGGCGCGATCCACGCCGCGCGCACCGCAGCGGCATGCGCGGCGAGGCGTCCTTGCCAAATGGCTTGCCGCAGGCCGCGCGTTAAATCCTGATAGTATTGAACGTTGTGCCAGGTCAGCAGCATCGGTCCCAGCATTTCCTCGGCCTTGAACAGATGATGCAGATAGGCACGGGAATGTTTCGCGCAAGCCGGGCAGCCGCAGGCCGGATCGAGCGGGCCGTCATCGTCGGCGAAGCGCGCGTTGCGCAAATTGAACACGCCCAATGACGTGAAAGCGCGGGCGGTGCGGCCGGCGCGCGTGGGCATGACGCAATCGAACATATCGACGCCTCGCATGACGGCGCCGATAATGTCATCCGGCGTACCGACGCCCATCAAATAGCGCGGCCGGTCGGCGGGGAGATGCGGGATCGTGATGTCCAGCGTGGTGAACATCATCGCCTGACCCTCGCCGACCGCGAGGCCGCCGATCGCGTACCCGTCGAAGCCGATGCCGCGCAACGCCTCGGCCAATTCCGCCCGCAGGTCCGGATAAATGCTGCCCTGCACGATGCCGAACAGACCATATCCCCGCCTTGAAACGAAACCGTCGCGCGACAATGCCGCCCACGTCATGGACATTTCCATCGATCGTCGCGCTTGGTATTGTGTGACCGGAAACGGTGTGCACTCGTCTAGGGTCATGGTGATCGTGGCATCGAGCAGATGCTGGATCTCGATCGACCGCGCCGGAGTCAGGCGGTGGGTCGAGCCATCGATATGCGACTGGAACGTCACGCCATCGGCGTCGATCTTACGTAATTTCGACAACGACATGACCTGGAAGCCACCCGAGTCCGTCAGGATCGGACCGGGCCAGTCCATGAAGCGGTGCAATCCGCCAAACCGATCAATCCGCTCGGCGCCCGGCCGCAGCATGAGGTGATAGGTATTGCCGAGCACGATACTCGCGCCGGTCGCGCGCACCGAGTCGGCGGTCATCGCCTTGACCGTGCCCGCGGTGCCGACGGGCATGAACACCGGTGTCTCGATCGGCCCATGCGCGGTCGAGAGGGTCGCGGCGCGCGCCGTCCCGTCGGCGGCATCGAGACGGAAACTGAACGCGCTACTCATGGCGCCACAGCAACGATGAATCGCCGTACGAATAAAACCGATACCCTGTTGCGATCGCGTGCGCGTACGCCGCGCGCATCGCGCCGGTGCCCGCGAACGCGCAAACCAGCATGAACAAGGTCGAGCGGGGTAAATGAAAATTTGTCATCAGCAGATCGACCGCACGAAACCGGTGGCCTGGCAGAATGAACAGCGACGTTTCACCGGTGAATGGCCGGATCAGGCCGTGCTCGGTGACCGCGCTTTCCAGCAGACGCAAACTGGTGGTGCCGACGGCGACGATCTGTCCACCAGCGGCTCTCGCGTCGTTGATCGCAGCGGCGGTGGTCGCGGATATCTCGCCGCGTTCGGCGTGCATCCGGTGGTGGGCGACGTCATCGGACCGCACCGGCAGAAACGTCCCGGCGCCGACGTGCAAGGTTACGGTGACGCGCCGAATGCCGCGCGCCTCCAACGCCGACAGCAACGAGGGCGTGAAATGCAGTCCAGCGGTGGGCGCGGCGACGGCCCCATAGCGATGCGCGAAGATCGTCTGGTAGTCGGCTGCATCCGCTGGCTCCAGCCCGTGCGGCCGGTGGATGTATGGCGGTAACGCCAGCGCTCCCGCGCGATGCAATGCCGCGAGGAACGCGTCGTCACGCTGGTTGAAATGCAACGTGACGCCGCCGTCCGGATCGCGCGCCGTCACGGTCGCGATCAACTCCTCGGCGCCATCGAAGCGCAGTGTATCGCCCTCGCGCACCCGCCGGGCGTTGCGCGCCAGCGCGTGCCATGTTCCGTCCGGCTGAGGCTGGTCCAGCGTAATGCCGATCCGTGCGTCGCCTCGCCGCGCGGTCAATTGTGCCGGGATGACCCGCGTGTCGTTCACCACCAGGATGTCGCCCGCGCGCAAAATATCCGGGAGTTCGCGCACGAAATGATCCTCGGCTCCGGGCGACCGTACGCACAGCAGACGTGCCGAATCGCGCGGCCGGGCAGGCGTTTGGGCGATGCGATCCGGTGGCAACTCGAAATCAAATTCGGACGAGGCTGACCATCAGGCCGGCGTCGGCGCCACCCGGCGCAGCAACCGCACCAGCGGGATCGCGATCAGCAGGGCCCAGACCTTGCCGACGATCTGGCCGGGAAGGAAGGCGAGACTGCCGAACGCCAGCGACAGGAACACGATCGAGTCCACGACCAAGCCGGCCGTCGATGACACCACGATCGCGAGCATCAGGCGCCTCTGTTGCAGCGGTGTATAGACCGCGAAGTCAGCCAGTTCGCTCAGCGCGAAAGCGGTGCCGGAGGCGAACACCAGCGACGGCGGCGCCACGAACACAGACAGCGCGGTGCCGATGGCGATCGCGATCAGCCCGGAGCACCAGCCCAGACAGCGCTGCACCACATCTCGCAGCACAAGCGCCACGCCGACCGTTAACACGCCGGACGGCGCCATCAACCCGGGCGCGACAGGCACGAGGCACGGACCGTTCGGCACGCACACCGTCCCGACATGCAGGATCAGCCAGTTCGCCAGCGGAACGCAG
Organism: uncultured Alphaproteobacteria bacterium; assembly: GCA_963719675.1. Classification (GTDB taxonomy): domain Bacteria; phylum Pseudomonadota; class Alphaproteobacteria; order Acetobacterales; family Acetobacteraceae; genus Rhodopila. The sequence goes on from CAVRDN010000054.1 coordinate 9,463, forward strand.
CCGAGAAACGCCACGAACGCGACGCCGCCGACCAGAGCGCGCCGCGCGTGATCCATCACCCCGCCTGGAAGCGTCCCTTTCGGCATCATTCGCTCTGATAGGAGGCGATCTCGACCAGATTGCCATCGGGATCGCGGCAATATACGGACAGGATGGGTCCCAGCGCGCCGGCCCGTTCGACCGGGCCTTGCACGATGGTCGACGCCGAGATCATGCAGATGGCCGACCACCTCGTCCGGCGGCGCAGCGGTGATGAAACACAGATCGCCGGCGCCAGCTTCGTGCGTCGCGCCGGTCGGCCACGAGTAAATGTCGTGGTCGGTGGCCGCAGGTTGATCTTCTGGCCGCCGAACTTCAGCGCGGTGCGGCTGTGCGGACCGAAGTCCTCGCGCTCCATGCCGAGCACGCGCTGATACCAGGCGGCGGCGATGTCCACGTCGGTGACGTTCAGGACGATGTGGTCGATGCGGTCTACGGTGAATCGCATCTGCCGCGGCTCCTTCGGTTTAAGCGGGCAGGCTCTAGCGGATTTCCGCACCCGCGCAAACCGGGTGCGCACCGGGGTGGGGAAGCGCGGGGGCTATTCCGCCCCCGCCCCCCCGCCCCCCCGACCAAGGGGCTCTGCTCCGTTGGATCCCTGCCAAGGGCATTCCCCTTGGAACTATTCATTTTTGGTGGGAGGACAAGAGGGGCCGAACGTGGCGTGTCGAGGTCCGTGTTGGCCCCTCTTGTCCTCCCACCAATGACAGATTGCTAACGGCCTCGCCGTTAGCCGAAGGGTCCAGGGGAGCACTGCTCCCTGGCGGATTCGAGGGCGGAGCCCTCGGTACTCTGCCTATCCTCGGCGCACGTTCCAGAACAACGGGATCGCTGCGGGAACGATGTCTTTGATATCCGAGCGGAACGCGGTCGGCTGGAAAATCTGGCCCAGCGGAATGTAGGGCACAGTTTCGAACGCCTCGGTCTGGATTTGCGCGGCGACCGCCTGCTGTGCCGCCAGGTCGGGCGCGTCGAACCATGCCTCCCGCAGGCTTTCCAACCGCTGATCGGTCGGCCACCCGAACCAGCCCCTCTTGCCATTGCCGCGCAGAGGGTAGGAACTGCCCGGATTGGACACGGTCAGCCCACCCCACAACGTGTTGAACGCATTCCAGCCGCCCTGATCCGGCGGCTTCTGATTGGCCCGGCGCGTCAGCAGCGACCCCCAGTCCATGACCTGGTAGTCAACTGTCAGACCAAGGTTCTGGAACAAACCCCGGGTAACTTGCGCCAATTGGTTAATCGCCGGCTGGTCGCTCGGCGTGATCAGCAGCACCGGCTCGCCCTTGTAGCCCGACTCCGCCACCAGTTTTTTCGCCAGCGCGAGGTCGCGTCGGCCGGTCAGCGCCTCCAGCCCGGCGTGCGTCGCCATCGGCTGGCCTTCGGTGAAATACCCGGCCGGGACGCGCCCCAGATCGGTTTGATCACCGATCCT
>CAVRDN010000055.1:0-42100 GCA_963719675.1 uncultured Alphaproteobacteria bacterium
TGCGCGCCTTGTTCCAGTCGATCAGGAACACCAGGCGCGAGCCGAGGAATTCAGAAACGCCCTGCACGCCGGCTCATCCCCCGCCCGGAACGAACCAGTCACCAACTGAAACGGCATGCCCTCGGCCAGCGTGGTCACCTGCGCCGTCTGTCCGTCATTCCAGGCGACGTTCATGACCTCCAGCATGGCCTGAAGGAACCGCACGCGCTCGGGGTGCACGTCGCTGTAGGTAATCGTGACTGTCAGCGCCTCGACATGGATCACGATGACATGCGCGTCCGTTGTTCCGATATCGTTCTGGATAACCAGCCGCTCGCCGCGCGCGTCGCGGTCGTGTCGAGGCCAGGATGAGCGAACTTCAGCCCGGCGGTTCGGTTGACGCCGGCCATGAAGGCTTTGACCTTCGGCCGGTCCGCGTCGCGGAGCGCGTAGACCGACGCGCCATCGAGTGTTTCCTCGGCCAACGCGGCCTGCAGCGCGTTCAGTTCCTTGTGCAGATCCATGACCAGTCGATGCAGGCTGTCTTTGCCCTTTTGCTTCCCGGCTTGCGTGATCGACACCACATCGGCGGCGGTCAGGCAATCGTTCGGCGCGGCGGGCAAGGCGTCGAGCAACGGTCGCAGGCGCGCATCGTATTCGGTCTTGCCCGCGGCGCTGACCGGCGCGCTCATGATGCGCATTTCGTCGGCGATCGCGCGCATCACCGGGCCGGCGCCTCGCAACTGATACGCGTCACCCTGACGCCGCGCGCTCTCCACCATGGTATCGAGGCTCGCGTCATCGACCCTGGCGCCGCGCCGTTCACGCTTCAGGTTGGAGGCGGGCTGATCCGGATGATCCGCGTGGCCGAGCGCCATTTGTAGCAGGGAGAAGTAGTATTTCACCCGATCGTTCGCCGCCAGCGCATCGCTCAGCCCCGAGGCGCGCCGCAGTTCGGTCATGCCCAAGGCTTCAGAACGCGACTTTTCATCATGCGGTGTCCCGGATCGACCGCGCTCTTATCCTCGCGAGCGTACCGCCGCGACATTGACCTGGGTCAAGCTGATCGGCGGGCGCACGGACGGGGCATTGAAAACGCCAGTCCCGGCACGGGAAAGGTCCGGTGATCGCAGATAACTGTCACGAATGTGTCATCCAGCCGGCGCCGCCCACGGCGGCGATCCGCCCGCGCGCTTCCCATGGGCTCGATCCGCGCGCGCGCCGCGACCTGTCGCGGCAACGGTTTCCTGGTACGCCGACGACCTGGTCGTGATGACGTGGGATCCCGCCTTCGTCTACGAACCGCGTGGCGATTCCGATGTGATGGACGTGCTCGACGTCGCCAACGCGCAGTTGCTGGAAATGCGCTATTATGATCAGCTCCTCGATGCCGAGCTGCCGAATATGTGCGATTTGGCGCAGGCGATGCAGCGCGCTCGTCCGCTGTTGAGCTCGCGCCGCTTCGCCGATCTCGCACGGCGGTTTCACACGCTGGTCGCCGAAGTCACCGAACCGCGGGAGAAAGTGGACAACGCCTTTCAGGTCACCGAGGACGTGTATGTGGCGCGCATCTACACGGCCGCACATGAACTGTTTCGCGTCGCTTCCGTCAATGCCGCGGCCGACCGCAAGCTGCGATCAGTCGCGACACCTACACCGTGCTGTACGACGAAGCCTCGGCCGCGCGGTCGGCCTTGATGGAGGCCGCGATCATCGTGCTGATCGTGATCGAGGTCGTTTTGGCTCTGCCGCGACCCTGAGATCGATGGGACAATGTCCGGCTAAAACGCGCCGGCCCACCCGTCGCGCCGCGGATCGGATCCCGCCACGCGCACGCCGTTGTCCATGACGCGGATCGCCTGCACCGCGCACGGTCCCTCCAGCGGGCCGACGCGATGCAGCCGGTGGCCCAGACGTTCCAGGCCGGATAGAACGTCCTCGCTGAAGCCAAACTCGACGGTCAGCCGGCCGTCACCCTCGTGCGGCCAGTTGGCGCCCTGCCCGGCTTGCGACGACGTCCAGCGCGGTGCTTCCGACGCGGCCTGCGGGTCGGCGCCGAGATCCATCATCGCGGTCAGCACCTGCGGATTGACCTGCACCTGATTGTCGGCGCCGGGCGTGCCCTCGACCGCCCATAGCCGCCCATTCTTGAACACCATCGGCGCGTTCATCGTGTGGCGCACGCGTTTGCCGGGCGCCAGCTTGTTGGGATGCCCCTCGGCAAGATGCCAGTACGCCATGCGATTGTTCAGCAGCACCCCGGTATCGCCCGCCGTGACGCCCGAACCGAAGCCGGAATTAATGCTCTGAATGCCGGAGACCGCGTTGCCCGCGGCATCGACCACCGCGAAGTATGTCGTGTCCCCGGCCCGTTCGGGTTCCGCGAGGGGGATCTCGGCCGCTCGGGTCATGTCGATCGCCGCGGCGCACTCGTCGGCGCAGGAATCCGACAGCAGCCAATCCAGCGGCACCGCGCCGAACCGTGGATCAGTGCCGTAACGTTCCCGATCGAGGAAGGCGCGCTTCTTGGCCTCCACCAGCACATGGACGCGGCGCACCGGATCCAGCGCGGCGAAGTCAAACCGCTCCACGATCCTGAGGATTTGCAGCATGGTGAAGCCGGTGGAATTCGGCGGCGTCTGAAGTCACCCGAAAGCCACGATAAGCGATCTCGATCGGGTCCTGGACTTCCGGCTGGCATTCGGCGAGGTCGCGTTCGCCTACCAGCACGCCTGCCTCCCGCATTCCCGCGCACAGGCGTTTGGCGAGCGCGCCGCGGTAGAACGTCTCGGCGCCTCCTTCGGCGATTTCCTCCAGCGTGCGGGCCAGGTCGGGTTGGCGGACGATCGCGGCCAGCGGCGGGACGCCGGTCGCCAGCCCACCGAGGAACACCGCGTGGCTACGCCGGTCCGCGGCCAGGACTTCGCGCACCTCGCCGGCGAATTGCCCGTAGTGGTGCGTCGCGCAAAACCCATCGCGCGCCTGCTCGATCGCCGGCGCGCACAACTCTCGCCAGGGCCGTGATCCCTTGGCATCGTGCAAAGCCTGGAGACCAGCCAACATTCCGGGGGTCGAGACGCTCAGCGGCCCGCGCACCGCGATGCCCAGGGTGCGAAATCGTTCCGGTGTCGCGGCGAACGGCGCCGCGCCGGTGGCGTTCCAGCAGTGCGTCTCACCGCTGGCCGCGTCGTGCACCTGATAGAACCCGTCGCCGCCGAGACCGGACATCATCGGCTCCACGACGCCCAACGAGAGAGCGATCGCGACCGTGGCATCAACCGCGTTGCCGCCGGCCCGCAGCACATCGAGACCGGCCTGCGCGGCGAGCGGGTGATTGGCACCAACCGCGCCGCGGCGCCCCATTATCAGCGTGCGATACGTACGAGCGGGAATGGACATCACGATGCTCCGGGGAAGAGGTGCCGTTGTGCCGCCTCCTTGTTCAGGCATCAAGCAGGCCATGGCGCGGGCACCCGAAGTTTGAGTGCGCCACGCGAGATCGACCACGTGTCGCGCTCGACGCCAACTCAGGATAGGGTCATTGGCCACGCCGCTCGCGAAGGAGAGTCCAGATGCCGGGTTTCAACATAGGTTTCGCGATTTTCCCAGACCTGACGCAGCTCGATTTCACCGGCCCATTGCAGGTGCTCGCCCGGTTACCGGACTCGGCGACTCACATTGTCGCGAAGTCGCTCGACCCGGTACCGAGCGACTGTGGCCTAAGTCTGCTTCCCACCACGACGTTCCAGGATTGTCCTCAACTCGACCTGATCTGTGTGCCGGGCGGGTTCGGCGTCGTACGCGCGATCACCGAGGGTGACACCGTCGCGTTCGTGCGCGCTCAGGCGGAACGGGCGCGCTACGTGACTTCGGTCTGCACGGGCGCGTTCATTCTCGGCGCGGCCGGTCTGCTGCGCGGCCGACGCGCCACCACCCATTGGGCGTACACGGACTTGCTGCCGAGGGTGGGGGCGACATTCGAAAAGGCGCGCGTGGTGCGGGACGGCAATGTAATCACCGCCGGAGGCGTCACGTCGGGAATCGATTTCGCGCTCCGGATCGTGGCCGGGATCGCCGGAGACGAGGTCGCGCAATCGATCCAGCTCAGCATTGAGTATGACCCCGCTCCGCCGTTCGCCTCCGGACATCCGGATCGCGCGCCCACCGCGATCCTGGAACGGCTCAACCCGATGTTCGCGAAGCGGCGAGGTGCCTACGAAGCCGCGTTGCCGGACTGAGGCCGGATCACGGTTCCACGCGTGACGAAACGATCGTGCCCGGAACGGGGCCCGATCCGAGATCGCGGCCTCGCCCGACCCGGTCGCCCACCTGAGGGCGCCTCAGGATGGGCCGGTTTCGTTGTGCCTTGGTGTCAAGCGGGATCGGCATGACCCGAACGCTCGATGTCCGATTGGCGATCGTCCCGATAGCATTACCAGGAGCAAGAAACCTCGGGCGAAAGCGGGGGCGTTGCTATTCTCCGCGCGAAGTCACGTTTCTTTTACGAAATATTCCGCCCCTTCGGAGCGGAACTCCCGCCTGTCGCGCGCTGTCTGAACACAAACGACCATTCACAAAACACTGGACAGTCGTTATGTTTGGTTACAAAGTAACGACACGGACCGGTAACCATCAATCCGAAATCCCGAGGAGGAACCAATGGCCCTACGTAAATTCATTATCGAACGCGATATTCCCGAGGTCGGCTCGCTGGAACGCGAACAGCTCCGCGGCGCGGCGGCGAAATCCAACGAGGTATTACGCCAACTCGGGCCCGATATCCAATGGCTCGAGAGTTTTGTCGCCGCCAACAAAACGTTCTGCGTCTATCTGGCAAAGGACGAGGACATCATTCGAAAGCATGCTGAAATCAGCGGTTTCCCGGCGACCAAAATAACCGAGGTCCGCAAAATGATCGATCCCTCGACCGAACAGGCCGCCTGACCACTGCTGCCTGACGATCCGCCCGAAATGCGAACCGCGCGGCTCTGCCGGACCGCGCGGTTCACCGAACGGCGGCAGAAACGAGTTCATCGCCTTCCGCCCGGGTCTCGTCCAGCTTTGCCACGAACGCCTGAGTATTCATCCACGGCTCCGATCAGTTCCGCCAGGTCGCGTCGCATGACGATTACGTCGGGCCGTCGATCTCAATAAGGCGAGCTCCGCGATGATCATCAGTCCCCAAGGTGCCTGGATCCGGGGGCATCTGGTCGTGTCGGTCTCTCATCGTCGGGAGAGATCGCGGGCCTGGGGCTGCCCCCGCTTGCCCTTCCAGCACGCCGATGCGACAAGGCGCGCCGACGTTGTGGATAGTTGAACTCAGCCGAAACCAACCCGGCGCGCGGAGGTGCAAGCATGTCAGATCTCGAAATCGTTTGGACAAAGGTCGATGAAGCGCCGGCGCTCGCGACATACTCCCTGCTGCCGATCGTCGAAGCTTTCGTCGGCACGGCCGGCGTGACGATGAAGCTGAAAGACATTTCGCTGACCGGCCGCATCCTGGCCAATTTCCCGGAAAAACTGACGCCGGCGCAACGGATCAACGACGAACTCGCCGAACTTGGCCAGCTCGCGATGCGGCCGGAGGCCAACATCATCAAGCTGCCAAACATCTCAGCCTCGATCCCGCAGCTCAAGGCCGCGATCAAGGAGCTGCAAGGCAAGGGTTACGACGTGCCGGACTATCCGGACAACGCCGCGACGGACGCCGAGCGGGACGTCCGGTCTCGCTATGGCCGCGTGCTCGGCAGCGCCGTCAACCCGGTGTTGCGCGAGGGCAATTCCGATCGCCGCGCCGCTGGCGCGGTGAAGCAATACGCCCGCGACAATCCGCACAAAATGGGCGCCTGGAGCGCGGAGTTGAAATCGCATGTGGCCTATATGCCGGGCGGCGATTTCTATGGCTCGGAAGTCGCGACGACCGTCGCGGCGCCGACCACCGCCCGTATCGAGCTGGTCGGCAACGATGGCGCGGTCACGGTGCTGAAGGCGAAAACGCCGCTCCTGGCCGGGGAGATCATTGACGCGTCGGTGATGAGCCGTAAAGCCTTGCGCGCTTTCTTCGCCGAACAGATCGCAGCCGCGAAGAAAGACGGCGTGCTGTTCTCGCTGCACGTGAAGACGACCATGATGAAGATCTCCGATCCCATCATTTTCGGTCATGCGGTTTCCGTGTACTTCGCCGATGTTTTCGAGAAGCACGCAGCCACGCTGGCGCGGATCGGCGTCGATCCCGATAATGGCATGGGAGATCTGCTGACGCGGATCGAAACGCTGCCGGACGCCGAAAAGGCCGCGATCAAGGCCGACATCGCCGCTACCTACGCCGCGCGGCCCGGCCTCGCCATGGTGAATTCCGACCGGGGGATCACCAACCTTCACGTGCCGAGCGATGTGATCGTCGATGCGTCGATGCCGGCGATGATCCGTGAATCCGGCCGCATGTGGGGCGCCGATGGCAAGCTGCACGATGTGATCGCCGCGATCCCGGATCGCAGTTACGCACGACTTTACCAGACGGTCATCGACGACTGTAAGGCGCACGGCGCGTTCGACCCAACGACGATGGGATCGGTTCCGAACGTGGGATTGATGGCGCAGCAGGCCGAGGAATACGGCTCGCACGACAAGACGTTCGAAATGCCCGCCGACGGCACGGTTCGCGTTGTCGCGGACGACGGAAAGGTGTTGCTGGAGCGTCCGGTGGAGATCGGCGACATCTTCCGGATGTGTCAGGTCAAGGATGCGCCGATCCGGAACTGGGTCGAGCTTGGGGTTCGTCGCGCGCGCCTCACCAACACCCCCGCGGTGTTCTGGTTGGACGCGGGACGCGCGCACGACGCGCAGGTCATCGCCAAGGTCGAGAAATACCTGAAGGAGCAGGACACCGCGGGGCTCGACATCCGCATCCTGGCGCCGGTCGAGGCGATGAAGTTCTCGCTCGATCGCATCCGGAAGGGGCAGGACACGATCTCCGTCACCGGCAACGTGCTGCGCGATTATCTGACCGATCTGTTCCCGATCATGGAGCTCGGCACTTCGGCCAAGATGCTGTCGATCGTTCCGCTGATGGCGGGCGGCGGTTTGTTCGAGACGGGTGCCGGCGGTTCGGCGCCCAAGCACGTGGAGCAGTTCCAGCAGGAAGGCTACCTACGCTGGGATTCACTCGGCGAGTTCCTCGCCCTGGGCGCCTCGCTCGAACATCTGGCGCAGACCCACGACAACGCCGATGTGCGGGTGCTCGCTGAAACGCTCGACACCGCCAACGGTAAGATCCTTGAATTCAACCGCTCGCCCGCGCGTCGGGTCGGCGAAATCGACAATCGAGGCAGCCATTTCTACCTGGCCTTGTACTGGGCGCAGGCGCTGGCCGCGCAGAGCAAGAGTACGGCGCTACAGGCCCGGTTCAAGAAGCTGGCCGAGACGCTCGCGGCCAACGAGGCCAGGATCAATGCCGAACTGATCGCCGCGCAGGGCAAGCCGGTGGATACCGGCGGTTACTACTTGCCCGATCCGGCGAAGACATCGGCGGCGATGCGGCCGAGTGCGACGCTGAACGCAGCGATCGCCTCGCTCTGAGGCCGAGTTAGGTGGACCCGCCCCGGACACACGGGGCGGGGCAGACCCGGGCGTGGCGGGTGCGTTTGGCCGCTACCGCCCAGGCAGGCACCCGGCCTGGGCGGTGTCATCATACTCGCTGGGACGAATGCCAAAGGTAGACGTCGGTCCGTGACCGGAACGTGCCGGTCAACGCGCAACCAACGTCGGGACAATTTTTGTCCAAATTCTTAAAAAAACTATACACGCGGACGGCAATTATCGTAGCCTGAACAGCGGAAATTAACCGGATGGAAAGCTGATCGGCAGATGAAGCAGATTTGTATGGGGGCGGACATTAGATGTCGCCTTCCGTCAAACCTGCCCCGCTAACCCAACCCATGGAAGTCCGCTGTCCGTGACATTGCCCGGTTTCATGCGCTTCGCCCGCTTTATGCTTGGTGCTCTGGTTACGCTCGCCCTCGCCGGCACAGTGATCGGGCCGACGTGGTACACGGTTCAGCGGGGTACCAGGCGCAGCAGTCCGACGCCATCCAGCGGACCAACGCGATCGTCACTGGCCTCGCGGCCAGCTATGCCGAGCAAATCAGCCGCCAGACGCTCGCGCTCGACCAAACGCTCGACATGATGACGCGGGACTGGGAGGCAGATCCACGCGGCTTCAACCTGGAGCGGGAGCGGGCGCGCGCCATGATCCTCAAAGGCGTTTCGCGCGACATGTTCCTCGCTGACGAGAACGGGGTTATCCGCCAGTCGTCAGTGCCTGAGTTCATTGGTCAGAGCGCCGCCGACCTGGACGTGTTTCGCGACGCCGCCGAGCACACGAACGACAAACCGTCACTCTATTTGGGTGGCGCGGCGGTTAATCCGATCATGCGGCAATGGCATCTTGACGCGGCGCGCACGCTGCATCACCCGGACGGCTCCTTCGCCGGTATCATCGACGCCGATTACCGGGTGTCCGCGCTGACCGACATGATTGCATCGGCCCCGCCGTCCGGCGACGGCTTCGTGGCCGTGATCGGATTGAGCGACGGCAAACTGCGCGCGACCTGGGGCTCGGGCGGCGGAACGCCGGATGGCAACATCGCCGATACCAAGATGTTCGGGGCACTCGACGCGGGGGAAAGCGGCCTGTGGGTCGGTCCGTCCGCCACCGACGCCACCATTCGCGTGCACGCGTTCCGGCGAATCCCGAACCGCGATCTCGCGGTAATCGTCGGGCTGAGTGAGCAGGAAGCTTTGGCTCCGGTCGTGGCGTGGCGCAATCAGGCGCGGCTGTTCGCCGGCGCCATCACCGGTCTGACCACTCTGGTTGTCATCCTTGTACTGGGCGGCCTGCGCGCGGGCCGTAAACGCGCGGCGAACGCCGCCGAGACACGGGCGCAACTGGCCGCCGCACATGCATTGGCGGAAGTCTCTCGCGCGCATGCCGATGCCATCGAGCGGCGGCTTCATGCGACGTTCGCGGCAGTCTCCGACGGTGTCGCCATCTTCGACGCCCACCTCAACCTGGTCGAATGGAACCCGCTGTTTCCCGAACGCTCCGGCGTCAACGCGAGTTTCATCCGTACCGGGATGCCCATGGAAGACGTGCTGAAAACCCAGGCGAAGGCTGGGTACTTCGGTGAGGTCGCGGATATCGATGCGGAGGTGGACCGCCGTATCACACTGCTGCGCGCCGGCAATTTCGGCGCCAGCCTGAGTTTCCACGCCGCGGCGCGGGTCATCGAACTGCGCTGCCGCCCCCTGGCTGAAGGCGGCTTCGTCGCGCTCTATACTGACGTCACCGAGGCCCGCCGCGCGCGACAGGCGTTGCGCGACGCGCGCGAGGCGCTGCGCCGGGACCAATCCAGCCGGATGCGGTTCCTCGATGTGATCGCGCACGAACTCAGCGCGCGGGTCGCCATGCTGACCCGGTCGCTCGATCGGCTTCGCGGCACGACCGTCCCCGACGGGACGACGCCGAATGGTGCTCCGCGGAACGCCCTCGAACCCATTCGCCGTGTGGCGGAGAGTCTCGCGAGCCTCGCGAGCGACACCGTCGAGGTGCCTTTGATGGAAGCCGGCGCCGTGGTGCCACATCCGGCACTGATCTCCGTGGCCCCATTACTGGAGAATATCGTCGATATGATTCAACCGGCCGCGCGGACCGCGGCATCACGGTGTATCAGGTCGTCAACCAAACGACGCCGGCCGAACTCGTCGCCGACCCCGACCGGATCCGCCAGATCCTGACCGTATTGCTGACCGAGGCACTGCGGTTCGCCGGACCGGATACGATGTGGTTGCTTGCGGATGGCGGTGAGGATGAGCCCGGCGATCGGGTTGCGTTGCGCGTCACGATCCGCGGCTTTGGACCGCCGATCTCCGATACCATGCGCGCCGGCATGTTCCCGGCGTTCTCGGATGTCGCTGTGCCTGGGACCGTGGTACCCGAGGCCGACCCCATTGGATCGCCTCGGCGGAACGAACGCGCGTCGGACGGCCATGTCATGGGCACCGGCCTGGGACCAGCGATCGCGCGGCACCTGACGGTCCTGATGGGCGGGCAGCTCCGGTGCGAGAGATGGTCGACCGTCGATGGCCGCACCGGTAACGACTTCATCCTCACACTTCCCCCTGAACTCCTCCCCGGTCAGCGCGGCCGCGCTCCAGGGCAGGCTCCCGCCGAGGGACGGCCGCTGCCGCGTACGCGCGTTCTGCTGGTCGGGAACGCGACCGGTCTGCGCACTGCGGCGGTGACGATGCTGCGCCGCGACGGTCACATGGTGGACGCCGCCGCGACCAGCGAGGAGGCAGTCCAGGCGTTGAACATCGCCCCGTATGACGTCGTGTTCATCGATGCCGTGCTTGCCGATACGACGGTGGAGGCGATGCTCGATACCATTCGCGACATGACGGGACCGGCACGGCTCGCGCCGCTGATCGTGCTCGCGCCACCGCATGAGGAACTCGAGGCGCGCGCCTGGCGCGACGCGGGCGCGGATGATGTTCTCACCGCGAACCCGACGTTGGAGGAACTCGCCGGCGCCATCGCGCGACACGTCTGGCTGAGCCGCTCGTTCGGTCCGATGCTGGGATTCATGCCCGGTCTGCAGGAAGAATCCGAGGAAGGGATCCCGATTCTGTCTCTGGAGCGGATCTCGGAATTGCGCGCCAACCTGCCGCGCGAAGAACTGCTGGACATGGTCGAAGAATGCATCGCCGACATGTTCCATCGACTGCCGGCGTTGCGGCGCGCTCTCGCGGCGGGCTCCTCGGGCGCGATCACGTCCCAGGCGCATGCGATGGTTGGAATGGCGGGGGGCTATGGAATGGCGGTGCTGGAGGCGCGGTTGCGCGCCATCCTGACCGCGGTGCGCGGCCGCCGGCTCGACACAATCGATGGCGCCGCCGCGGTGGTCGAGGCCGACCTGACGCGCGCGGCCGGAGCGTTGCGGCGCGTGTTGCGCATCCCGCAACCGGCGGGCAGCGCGGCGCCTACCTGATCTGGTGTCCGCGAGCGTGATGACGCTCTGACGAACGATCACGGTCCGCGTCGCGAACATCACGGCCGCTGATTTTGCGCTTCCGCGGGATCGGTTTAGGGTCCGTCTCCAATACTGGAGGAGGACGCCATGGCGATCACCGTCACCCCGTTGCAACCCGGGCTCGGCGCGGAGGTCTCCGGCGTCGATCTCAGCCAGTCCCTCGACACCGCCACGAAGGATGCGCTTTCGCGCGCGCTGGCGGAGCATTTGGCGTTGGTGTTCCACGACCAGTCGCTCACCGCGGAACAATACCTCGCGGCGGCGGAGGTGTTCGGGCCGCCGATGCGGCAGCACTACTCCCAACACAATATGCCAGATCATCCCGATATCGGATTGGTCTGGCACCGGAATGGACAGCAGCCGGCGGAACGTTGGCACACCGATCACACCAATCGCGAGCGTCCGCCCGCCGCCACCATTCTGTATGGTGTGGAGATCCCGTCGCACGGCGGCGGCACCAGCGTCGCCAACATGCGCGCCGCCTATGCCGTTTTGCCGGAAACGGAACAGGCCCGCCTGCGCGGCCTACGCACGGTCAATACGCTGGACGATCATCACAAGGGCGTTCGGCCAGAGGACATGGAGAAATTCGGCAAACCGATCGTGCATCCGATGGTGCGGATGCATCCCGTGCACGGTACACCGGCGGTGTATTTCCACATCACCAAGACCGCGCATATCGAGGGCATGACCCCGGCGGACAGCCGCGCTACCTCGGAGATCTGCTGGACAGAATGATCCGGCCGGAGATCGTTTACACACACCGTTGGCGCAAAGGCGACGTTCTGGTCATCGACGACCGCGCCACGATGCATCGCGCGCACGGCGACTATGACCGAAACGAGAGCCGGATCCTCTGGCGTATCATCGTCGAAGGCGACCGTCCCGTCGCGGCTTAACCTCACAACCCAGGGAACAAGAGCATGGCCAAGGGCATCCTTCTCGTCGCGTTCGATTACACCAAGGCACAGGCTGACGAGTTCCACGATTGGTACGATCTGGAGCACATTCCGGAGCGGCAACGGGTTCCGGGGTTCGGCACCTGCGAGCGATGGATCAGCGTGGCCAACCCGAAGCACGCGGTGGCAAGTTACGAACTCGACAGCCTGGCCGTGTTGCGAAGCGCGCCGTACAAGCGCAATCGCTTATGAGAACCTGTCCGTGTGGTCGAAGCGCGTGGGCAAGATCGCGCAACGCCTGCTGAGGTTCGACGGCGAGCAGACGCTACCGGGCGATCTCGTCGCTCCGGCGGGTGCCGGCGGCCTGCTGGTCAACGCGATGAACGTCGATCCGGCGCATGAGCAGGAGTTCAACGAGTGGTACGATAACGAACACATTCCTGGCCTCGCCGCGGTGCCCGGGACGATCTGCGCGCGACGGTATCGCGATGGCACGGGATCGCACCGCTATCTGGCGCTGTATCATCTCGAATCGCCGGAGGTGCCGTTGACCGGGGCGTGGAAGAATGCGGCGGGCACACCATGGACGGAACGGCTGCGGCCGCATTTCCGGGATCACCTGCGGATTTTGACAAAGCGGTATGTGCGCGGGGGGTAGCGGGAGAGCGGGTCGCTTCGGGAGTTCGTGCTCGCCGAAAGGTTCCATTTATCAAGGAGGTCGCGGAAAAGGAATTTCCGGGGCGCCGTGGAATCGTGGCGCGGCGCGATATCGACGCCCGACCTTCTCCGCGTTCTTGGCGTGCTTCGCGACCTCCGTGATAAACCGGACCACGCCGCGCGGACAAATCCGCGAATATCCGACCGCCGCGCCCGCCGCGACGCGGCTCAGCCAATCGCCCCTTCCCGCTTCAACGCCCGGATCGTCGCCCGAAACGCGTCGATGGTCAAACTCATCTCCTCCTCGCCATGCGTCGCGGAAATGGTGCCCGACGGACCGGTGTTCACATCGACGCCGTTGACCAGCAACCCCATGCGCACCTTCACCGGCATCCCGTCATGCCGCGGCTTGTTGATCATCCGCGGCACGAACGGCACCGCGTCGAACCGTGACGGCACGATGTCCTCGCCATCCGGATTGGTGAAGATGTGCATCCCGGAATACGATCCGTGCACCGCCCACTTCACGTGTTCGTCTTCCAGCACCTCATTCATCTTCGCGCGCAATCCGGCGCCGAACGCATTGGCCTTCTCGCACGCATCGGTCGTCGACAGAATCTCCAACGTCGCGATGCCCGCCGCCGCCGACACGGGGTTCGCGTTGAACGTGCCCTGATGGCCGATCTTCTCCTTGCCCTGGGCTTTCGTCACCTGAAAATCGAGTAGATCGAAAATATCCTTGCGGCCCACCACCGCGCCGCCCGGCAGCCCACCGGACAGGATCTTCGCCAACGTCGTCATATCCGGCGTGACGCCAATGACCTTTTGCAATCCGCCCGGCGACACCCGGAACCCGGTCACCACCTCGTCGAAGATCAATATGGTTCCGGCCTGTTTCGTCAGATCGCGTAGATGCCGCAGAAACGAGGTCTCGATTGGCATCTTGCCAAAGCTGGCGCCGGTCGGTTCCAAAATCACGGCGGCGATGTCCTTGTGATCGGAGAACAACCGGTCGATCCCCGCGACATCGTTCGGGTCCGCCATCAGCACGTTATCGGCGATCCCACTCAGCACGCCTACGGTCGGTGAGCCGTCGAAATGGTTCGAATACCCGCTCGATACATGGTCGTGCCAACCGTGAAAATGGCCACGGAAATGCACGATCTTCTGCCGCCCGGTAAAAGCCCGCGCCAGCCGCAGCGCCATCAGTGTCGCCTCGGTGCCGGAACTGGTGAAGCGCACTCGCTCGGCCGACGGGACCATTTGCGTGATCAGTTCGGCCCAGCGGATTTCGGCCTCATGGCAAGCACCGAAATGGGTGCCGCGATCGTACGCCGCATGCACCGCTGCCGTCACCACCTGATGATGGTGGCCGAGGATCAAAGACCCGTGCCCACCGAAATAATCCACGTAGCGGTTGCCATCGACGTCCCACTTCACCGGCCCCTGCCCATGCGTGATGTAGAGCGGATACGGGTCGAAATGCCGGCTGTCGTGGGTCAGACCGCTGGGAAACAGGCTGCGTGCCTTCTCGGTGAGGCGGGCGGAGCCAGGGGTCATCGCCTGATAGGCTTCGAGCAGCGTGGTGTTCGGCAGGGACATGATCAGCCTCTCGGATTCCTTCGCGATAGTATACCGGGCGTAGTGTCACGCGCGAGGGCCACATCCCCACCTCGGGTGGCACCGTTGGCTGAAATCCAGGATTGGGCCGCGCGATGCGAACGACGCGGACGCCCCGCGCTGCTTCGCAGGGGATTGAGCCCGTCGCCACGACCCGGTAAGCACGCGCCACGGCCCGGCAAAGCCCGGACCAGGGAGGCTAATGGACGCCAGTGGATCTCGAGACGCTGATAGAAAGTGTGTTGAACGCGTTGACCGCGGGTCTCACGATCGGCTGCATTTACGGACTGATGTGTATCGGCCTCGGGCTGATCTTCGGCATCATGAAGGTCGTCAACTTCGCCCAGGGCGAGTTGCTGATGCTGGGGATGTTCGCCAGCTTTTATTTGGTGACGGGTGGCGGAGTATTGGCGTTTCTCGGCCCGTATATCGGCCCTTTCGTCGGCGCGATTTTAGCCGGACCCATTGTGTTCGTGTTCGGCGCCATGCTGCACAAGTTTCTGATCAGCCGGGTTTCGGGACTGCGGACGGCCGGCTCGATTGACGATGGTCATTTCGGCCAGTTGATCATTACCTTGGGCATTTCCCTGATTTTACAGAACGGCGGGATGATCGTGTTCGGCACCATTCCGGTGACCGTCCGCACACCTTTGTCATCCAGCGCGTTCCTGGTCGGCCCGATTTATGGCGATGCCACGATTTTTCTGAACAAAGCGAAGCTTGTGGCGTGCGCGGTCGCCATCATTACCGCGTTGGCCTTGTATTTCGTGCTGGAATTCACCCGCATCGGCAAAGCGTTGCGCGCGGCGGCCGACAATCCGACAGCGGCGACCTACATGGGGATCGACGTCGATAAGTATTACCGGATGGCGTTCGGTCTCGGCAGCGGCATCACCGCGATCGCCGGGGGACTGATGGCGACGTATCTGTCATTCGGCTCCTTTATCGGCTTTGATTACGTCATCATCATGTATTCCGGTGTGGTTCTTGGCGGCATCGGTTCCATCATGGGTGCGTTCTGGGGTGGCATGACGGTCGGCATGGTGCAACAGATGTCCGCTTTGGTGCTGCCGCCGCAACTGCAAAACGCGGCGATCTTCATCGTGTTTCTGCTGATCGTCATGTTGCGGCCGCAAGGATTGTTCGGCCGCTCGGCGGAGCGCGCGTGACATGAGGATCGGCACCGCGGGCAACCTCCGCCGCGACCTGGCCATTCTGCTGGGCCTGGTTGTTATCTATCTGGGCGTGTCCTGGTTCGTTCCCAACAGCTACTTCCAGTTGATCCTGACCCTGGTGCCGATCTGGGCGGCCTTCGGCGTATCCTGGAACATTCTGTCCGGCTATGGTGGGCAGTTGTCGTTCGGCCATGCAAGTTTCTTTGGCATCGGCGGATATGCCATGACATTGGCGCTGGTTTACTGGAACCTCACGCCATGGCTCGGCATACCGCTCGGCGTTGTCGTGGGCGCGATCGCGGCAGTCGTCATCGGCACGCCCACGTTCCGCCTGCGCGGACATTATTTCGCGCTGGCGATGCTCGCGTATCCGTTGGCGATTCTGTACTTCATGCAATATTTCGGCTTCCAGGAAGTCTCGCTGCCGATGCATCGCGAGGCACCCGCCCTTTATCTGGAGTTCGCCGATCCCCGCTATTACACGGTCGTCGCGGTCGGCCTGCTGGCAATCAGTGTATTCGTCTGCATTCTGGTGGAGAATTCACGGTTCGGCCTCGCACTGCTGGCGTTGCGGCAAAACGAGTTGGCGGCCGAGGCGGCGGGCATCGACACCAAAGCCTGGAAGATGCGGGCGCTGATCGTATCCGGAATGATCGCGGCCGGCGCCGGCGGACTGTATGCCTGCGTGCAACTGGTCGTCACGCCGGATTCCGTTTTCGGCATGCTGGTTTCGGCGCAGCCCGTGGTGATGACGTTGTTCGGCGGCGTCGCCTCCTTGTGGGGTCCGGTCATCGGGGCGGCGTTCCTGGTGCCGCTGTCGAAATTGCTGGACGCTTACGCCGGAGACTACCTGCGCGGCATTCAGGGCGTGGTCTACGGCGCGGCGGTGATCGCCATCATACTCGCCGCGCCGGATGGCCTGTACTGGACATTGCGCGATCGCTTCTTCAAACCAAAGGCGTTCGTGCCGTTGCCGGACGCGGTTCCCGAACCCAGGACGGAGGTGACCGCCCATGCGTCCGGCGCGCCGCTGATGCGGGTCGAGGGCCTGTCGAAATCGTTTGGCGGCCTGCGCGCCGTCAGCAACGTCAGCTTCTCAATCGGTGAGGGCGAAATTCTGGGCATTATCGGCCCGAATGGCGCGGGCAAGACGACGCTGTTCAACCTGTTGAACGGTGTGCTGCCCGCCGATGACGGCTCCGCCACGCTTGGCGGCGTATCGATGCTGCACAAGAAGGTGCATCAGGTCTGCCGCATGGGCGTCGGCCGCACGTTTCAGGTGGTGCGTAGTTTCCCTCGGCTGCCGCTGATCGACAACGTAATCGTCGGCGCGTACGGCGCCGGATTGTCCGATCATGAGGCCGCGGAGGCGGCGATCCGCGCTTTGCATCGCACGGGTCTTGCCGCTCAGGCAGGTGTGCCGGCGGGACAACTGACCAATAAACAACTGCGATTGATGGAACTGGCGCGGGCTCTGGCCGGCAAGCCGCGGCTGCTGTTGCTGGACGAAACGCTGGCGGGCCTCGGACGCGAGGAATGCGACGACCTGCTGAACGTACTCGATCGCCTGCGCCAGGAAGGCATGACAATTGGCATCATCGAACACACGATGCATGCCATGATGCGGATCGCCGATCGGTTCGTCGTGCTGGATCATGGCGCGGTGCTCGCCTCCGGCCGGCCGCGCGAGGTGGTGGAGGATCGCTCGGTTATCGAGGCGTATCTCGGCAAGAAGTGGCTGGCGAAACAGGATGCTTGAGGTCTCCAACCTGTCGGTGGCGTACGGCGGCCTGCGCGCGCTGACCGACGTATCGCTGTCGGTGTCGGAGGGCCAGTTCGTCACCGTCGTCGGCCCCAATGGCGCCGGTAAATCGACGCTGTTCAAAACCATTTCGGGTGTGGTCCGGCCGTCCGCCGGAACGATCACCTTTCAGGGGCGAGAACCTGCTGGCGCTGTCCGCCGGCGGAGCGCGCGCATCTGCGGGATCGCCCATGTTCCCGAGGGAAGGCAGGTGTTCAAGACCCTGACCGTCCTGGAAAATCTGGAGATGGGCGCATATCCGAAAGCCGGAAGGGTGAACTGGAACCGCACGCTCGACCGCATTCACACGCTGTTCCCGATCCTGGCGGAGCGCGGCAAACAAATGGCCGGCACTCTGTCGGGCGGTGAGCAGCAGATGGTCGCCATCGGCCGCGGCCTCGCCTGCGCGCCCAAACTGCTGATGCTGGACGAGCCGTCGATGGGCCTCGCGCCCGCCGTCACCGACACGATCTTTGAGCGGATCTCACAAATCCATGCGGATGGCGTGACCATTCTGCTGGTCGAGCAACGGGTCGCCGAGGCGCTGGAACTGTCCGACCATGGCTACGTGCTTGAAACGGGCCACATGGTGTTGGAAGGCCCGTATGAAACGCTGCTGGCCGACGACCGGGTGCGCAAGTCGTACCTCGGCCTGACCGATGCATGAATGAAAGGGAGTTAACTCGATGCCACTGATCAAACCACTCGGCCGTCGCGGCGCATTAAGCCTCGCCGGTGCCGCCGCCCTCGCCGGCAAGGCGCGGGCCGACAACCCGGCCGAGGTCAAGATCGCCATGATGGTGCCGTTGTCGGGCCCGTGGGCGCGCAGCGGGTTGTTGGAGCAGATGGGCGCTCGGATGGCCATCGATGACGTCAACAACGCTGGCGGCATCAAAGCTTTGGGCGGCGCCAAGATGAAGCTGGTGGAGTTCGACGCGGGCGACTCGGCGGAAAAAGCCAAGGACGCGGCGCAGCGCATGGTCGCGCAGGAGCCGGATCTGGCGGGTGGATTTGGCGCGTGGCTGTCCAGCTTTACTCTGGCCATCACGGAGGTGACCGAGCGCGCCGAGCTGCCATGGCTGACGCTGTCCTACTCCGACGCGATCACCGGCCGCGGATTTAAGTATGTGTTCCAGTCCTCGCCGACGGCGGACGCCCAGGCGGAGGAGGTTGTGCCGATTATTATGCAACTGGCGGAGAAGGCGAACGGCAAGAAGCCGACAAAGGTCGCCATCGTCGGCGATAACTCGGCCTCGTCGGTCAGCTTCTATAAGCCGCTAAAGGATCATGTGTTCAAGAACCAGGGGCTGACTCTGGTGGTCGATGAAGTGTTCACACCGCCTTTGGCGGATGCCACCTCCATCGTGCAGAAACTGCGCTCCGGCAAGCCGGATTTCGTTTTGTTGCAGTCCACCAACGTCGGCGATGACAAGTTGCTGGTCGAGAAATTCGCCGAGTTCGGTTTGAACGCGAAGAAGATGCCGCTGATCGGTGGCGGCGGGCATTGGTGCGCACCGGAACTGACGAAGCTGACCTCGCCGGAGAACGTCGAGGGCGTCATCGTCGCGTTGGCCGACTGGCCCGGCAAGAAAGCCGCCGAGATCGGCAAGCGGTTCGTGGAACGCACCAAGGAGCCGTGGTTCGGCCATGACTCGATCTTCGCGTACACCCACGTGATGATCCTTAAAGCGGCGATCGAGCAGGCCGGATCCGCTGAGCGGCACAAGGTGAATACGGCCTTGCACACCATGGACCTGACCACTGGGCCGGCGGATCTGTTCCCTGACGGACGCGTCAGCTATGACGAAAACGGACGCCGGCGCGGCGCGAAACTTTGCATCGTGCAATATCATGACGGCGTTCCGGTGCCGGTGTTTCCGGAGTCGATCGCCACGGCGCCGGCCTTCTGGCCCAAAACCTCATGATCCAGGCGCAATGAAATGGACCGCGGTGCCGTCGTCGGCGCGGCGGTCGACAAGGGAGGTAACGCCATGGCAACGAAGCCCAGGCTCGGCCGTAGAAGCGCGCTTGGTTTGGCGAGCGCGGCCGCGATCACGCCGCGTGCGCGCGCCGCACCGTCCGAAGTGAAGTTCGCCATGATCATGCCGCTCTCCGGTCCCTGGGCACGCAGCGGACTGCTGGAGCAAATGGGCGCGCGGATGGCCGTCGATGACGTTAACGCCGCCGGCGGCATCAAATCGCTGGGCGGCGCGAAGCTGACCATGGTGGAATTCGACGCTGGCGATTCCTCGGAGAAAGCCAAGGACGCGGCGCAGCGGATGCTGGCGCAGGAACGCGACCTCGCCGGCGGCTTCGGCGGCTGGCTATCCAGCTTCGTCCTGGCCATCACCGAGGTGACCGAACGCGCGGAACTTCCCTGGCTGACGCAGGGCTATTCCGACCTGATCACCAGTCGCGGATTCAAGTACGTCTTCCAGTCCTCGCCGACCGGCATTCAGCAGGCCGAGGAAACGTTGCCGATCATCATGGAACTGGCGACCAAGGCGACCGGCTCGCGGCCGACGAAAGTCGCCATCGTCGGCGACAACTCCGCCGCCGCGGTCAGCTTTCTGAAGCCGATCCGCGAGCATGTGCTGAAGGATCTCGGGCTCACGCTGGTGGTGGACGAAATCTACACGCCGCCGTTGGCCGACGCGACCTCCATCGTGCAAAAGCTGCGGTCGGGCAAGCCGGACTTCGTGCTGATGCAATCGACCAATGTTGGCGACGACAAGTTGCTGGTCGAGAAATTCGCCGAGTTCGGGCTCAACGCCAAAAAGATGCCGTTGCTTGGCAATGGCGGTCATTGGTGCGTGCCCGAACTGCTGAAACTGACCTCACCGGAGAACGTGGAAGGCCTGATCGTCGAACTCGCCAACTGGCCGGGCAAGACCGCCGCCGATGTCGAACGGCGCTTCATCGAGCGCACCAAAGAACCCTGGTTCGGGCATGACTCGATTTTCGGCTACGCGCATGTGAAAATCCTGGCCGAGGCGATCGATCGCGCCGGATCGGCCGAGCGTCACAAGGTGAACGACATGCTGCACACGATGGACATCACGACCGGACCGGCCCTGCTGTTCCCCGACGGGCGGCTGGCGTACGATGCACAGGGCCGCCGCAAAGGCGCCGGAATTTGCATCGTGCAGTTCCAGAACGGCAAACCGGTGCCCGTCTATCCCGAGAAGATCGCCACCGCGCGCGCCGTATGGCCGAAAACATCATGACCCCGTGGGAGGTTTTCGCGATCCGCTATGCGCGTAACGACAACGCGAAGCGGTCCACCAACTTCATCGGCGGCGACCCGCATGACGCGCCGATGCCGTTGGACTACTTCGTCTGGGCAATCCGCCAGGGGTCCCGCACGATCATCCTGGATACCGGCTTCGATGAACCGATGGGCAAGAAACGCAACCGGCAGTTCCTCCGCTCTCCCGCCGTTGGCCTGAAAGCCATTGGCATCGAGCCTGATCAGGTAGACGACGTCGTCCTGTCGCATTTGCACTACGATCATTGCGGCAACTACGATATGTTCCCGCGCGCGAAGTATCACGTGCAGGAAATCGAGATGGCGTATTGCACCGGCAAGTGCATGTGCCACGACGGATTGCGCGGCCCGTTCGAGGAAGAAGATGTCGTCGCGATGGTGCGCAAGGTATTCGCGCGGCGCGTGGTGTTTCACGACGGCGACGGCGAAGTGGCCGAGGGCATCACTGTCCATCACGTCGGCGGCCACAGCAAAGGTCTGCAATTTGCCCGCGTGTTCACCCGCCGCGGCTGGATGGTGCTGGCCTCCGACGCCAGCCATTTCTACGCCAACTTCGAAACCGGCCGCGCTTATCCAACGTTGCACAGCCATGAAGACACGCTGTGGGGCTATGAGAAGATGAAGCGCATGGCCAGCGCGCCGAACGCGATCATTCCGGGTCACGATCCTTTGGTGACCGCGCGCTACCCCGCCGCGGCACCGGGTCTCGAGGGCATCGCGCTGCGTCTGGACGTGGAACCGTCCGCGTGAGCGAAGAGGCCGCCGCGTTCCTCCGGGCAAGGCGGCGGCCGCTGGAACTGGTCATTTATGATTGCGACGGCGTCCTGATCGACAGCGAGGCGCTGTGCAATCGCATCGTCGCCGAAATCCTGACCGCTGACGGTTGGGTCATGACCGCGGCGGAAGCCGAGCACCGCTTCATCGGCATGAGCTTTTACGCGATGCAACCTGAGATCGAAGCGCGCCTCGGCCGCTCGCTCGGCGACGGCTGGGTCGATCGTGTCGTCGCCGAAGTGACCGAGGCGATGGCGCACGAGGTCGAACCGGTGCCCGGCGCGCGCCACGCGTTGGAAGCGACATCGGCGCTGGGATTGCAATGGCGCATCGCATCCAATTCATCGCACGTCGAAATGGAAGCGAAGTTTGGCCGCGCCGGTTGGATGGACCTCGTCAGCGGCCGGATGCACAGCGCGGTGGATGTGATCGCGCTCGGCGGGGCGGGCAAGCCCGCGCCCGATGTGTTCCTCGCGACGGCGGAGGCCGAAGCGGTACCTCCCGCGCATTGCGTGGTGATTGAGGACAGCGTGCATGGCGTAGCCGCCGCCCAAGCCGCGGGCATGGATTGCCTCGGGCTGGCACGAAGCTATGACGGTGCCGATTTGCGCGCGGCCGGTGCATCGGTGTTCCACTCGATGCACGACCTCCCTGGCTTGTTGCGGGTTGCGTTGTGCTGACCGCGCTGTATCCGTGGATCAAGTCGTTCCACATCATCTCGATGGTCGCGTGGATGGCGGGAATGTTCTATCTGCCGCGGCTGTTCGTTTATCATTGCGATACCAAGCCGGGATCGACCGACAGCGAGCGTTTCAAGGTCATGGAATACCGGCTGATGAAACAGATCATCAACCCGGCGATGATCGCCACGTTCGTGTTCGGTATTTTGTTGGTGCTGACACCCGGCGTGATCAATTGGACCGAGGGTTGGTGGTACGTGAAGCTGACCAGCGTGTTGTTGATGACAGGGTTTCACGGCGCCATGTCGAAATGGCGCCGTGAGTTCCTGGAAGACCGCAACACAAAGCCGCAACGATTTTACCGGATCGCCAATGAGGTCCCGACGGTCTTGCTGGTGATCATCGTGATCATGGTCATCGTGCGCCCATTCTGATCACGTCACGTAAGCGCCGCCGTTCACGTGGATCGATTGTCCGGTAACGTAGCGTGCCTCGTCCGAGCATAGAAAGCGGACCATGGACGCGATTTCCTCGGGTCTGCCGCGACGTCCGAGCGGGCTGTCCGGCAGTGCCGCGCGTCCATGATTGCCGCCGGCCGCGAACCCGCGCACCGTCTCGATCGAGCCGGGCACGACGGTGTTCACAGTGATGTTGTGCGGCGCCAGTTCCTTCGAGAGAGCCCGCGTCAGTCCCACCATCCCGGCCTTCGCGGTGATCGCGTGCACCCGGCCCACCGCGCCGACATGCGAGGAAATACCGCCAAGATTGATGATCGTGCCGCCGCCGGCGGCGATGATATGCGGCGCCGCGGCGTGCGCGCAATAAAATGCACCGTCGATCGTGGTGCCCATGATCTCGCGCCATTCCTCCGGCGTCATATCGGCGAATTTGGTCTGCCGGCGGATCGATGCGTTGTTGACCAGAACATCCAGCCGGCCAAACCGCTTCACCGTGGCCTCGACCAGCGCGGTCGCCTGATGGTGATCGGAGATGTCGGCGAGATGGGTATCGGCGTCCGAGCCTGCCTCACGCACCAGGCGAGCGGTTTCGCGCGCGTCAGCTTCCGACTGGCGCGCGGTGGTCATGATGCGAAACCCATCGGAGGCCAGCGCGATCGCGATCGAGCGGCCAATGTTCAGCGCGCTGCCGGTCACCAGCGCCACTTTTTGTTCATCCGGCATGGTCAACTCCCGTTTTGTCATAAAGCGCGATTGGACAGCGAAAGCGGGTTGGTGTGCAATGGCGCCGCCTTTATACCCAATGGCAATCCAATGGAGGAAACCATGGCCACACCGCCATCCGCGTCCCGTGATCGCTGTCCGCGCCACCGTGCCAAAGATGATCGACCTCACGGAGAAGGTTTTGTTCGGCGACGTGTGGGAGCGTCCGAACCTGTCAAAGCGCGATCGCAGCCTGATCGTGTGCGCCACCTTGATCGCCACTTACCGGCCCGAGCAGTTGCGCGGGCATTTGCAGCGCGCGCTGGATAACGGCGTGACCAAGGATGAGATCTCCGAGATGATCACGCATCTCGCGTTCTATTCCGGTTGGCCGGCGTCGATGACGGCGGCGAACATCGCGCGCGAGATCTTCGAAAAGAATCCGTGATCGCGTGGCGGCATGCCTCTTCCCGTCATAACCCGGCCGTGCCGGGCCATGACGAATTGAAGGGCGTGCCTTATATCGACGCCATCAACCAGGAGCACTGAAACAATGAAGGCGGGTTTTATCGGCCTCGGCACCATGGGCAATTTCATGGCCGCCAACTTGCAAAAGGGCATCCAAAAGGATGGCCACACACTGATCGTGCACGACGTCCGCAAGGAGGCCGCCGCCCCACACATCAAGAACGGCGCGGTGTGGGCTGACAGTCCGGCCGCCGTGGCGGCCGAGTGCGACGTGCTGTTTACCTCACTGCCCGGCCCAGTCGGAGTTCGACGCGGTGTCGTTCGGCCCCAATGGGATGCTGTCGGCGGTGCGCAAGGACGCCGCCTATTTCGATCTGACTACGAACTCACCGACCACCGTTCGCAAAGCGGCGGAAGAATACAGCAAGAAAGGCGCGTATCTGTTCGACGCGCCGGTCAGTGGCGGGCCACGCGGGGCCGCAATCGGGCAAACTCGCGATCTGGTGCGGCGGCGATCAGGACGTGTTCGAGAAATGGTTTCCCGTGCTGTCGGCGATCGGCGATCAGGCCCGCTACATCGGTCCGATCGGCGCTGGTTCGGTCGCCAAACTGGTGCATAATTGTTACGGCTACATCGCCACCGCCGCCGCCGCCGAGGTGTTCAGCATGGGCGTCAAAGCCGGCATCGAGCCGCTGGCGATCTGGGAAGCGGTGCGTCAGGGCGCCATCGGCCGCCGCGGCGCGTTCGATTCGCTGACAGATCAGTTCCTGCCCAACAAGTACGAACCACCGGCCTTCGCTCTGCGCCTCGCGCACAAGGACGTTTCGCTCGCGACAGCGCTGGGCCGCGAACTGAACGTGCCGATGCGGCTGGCCAACCTCGCGCTGGCGGATCTGTCCGAGGGATTGAATCGCGGCTGGGGCAATCGCGACTCGCGCGCCATCATGGTTCTGCAAACCGAACGAGCCGGCGTGGAGATCAAAGTCGATCCGCAACGGTTGACCGAGGCGCTTGAAAACAAAGCGAAGAACGGCTGATCAGGTCCATTCCGCGCGTAGGGCGTCGACCGCGCGGTCGACGTCCGCCGCGGAATTATAGCCGTGGAAACTGAAGCGTCACCCGCCCCTGCCCGTTCCACGCCAGCACGCCGTTCCCGGCCATCGCATTGACGATCTCCTGCGCGCGCGAGGACGGCACGCAGACGCTCGCCCCATGGCGCGCCGGATCGGACGGAGTGAGTGTCGGCAACTGCGACGCTTTGAGTTGGTCCAGCATCATCGTGGTCAGCGATTGCACGTGTGTCCGCACCGCTTGCATGTCGAACGCCGCGAGATAATCCAGCGCCTCGGCCAGCACGTAAATCGGTGCGTGCGCCGGATTCCCGCGAGTGAACCGCATGGCGTCGTTTCGCAGCGGAGGAGGAATGTCGTACCCGCGATGACCCGGCGCGAACGAATTCCAGCCCGCCGAGGCCGGCGACCAGTTGGGCTGGCGCGCGCGGTTCCAATATGCGATGGCGACGCCAGTAATGCCCAGCAGCCACTTATAACAGGCCGAGAAAGCGAAGTCCGCGACATCCGCCTCGATTGGCAAATACCCTGATGCCTGCGTGAAATCCACGATCAGCAGCGCCCCGACCTTGTCGGCCAAAGCGCGCAACGCGTGCAGATCGTGCCGCTCCCCGGTCAGGTACGAGACGTAGCTGACCCCGATCACTCGCGTGCGCGCATTGACGTGCGCTGCGAAGCGGTCCGGTTCGGTGCCGCGCGCCTGGAACAACGCCACCTTCGGATCCCGATGCATCAGGAACGGTCCGGCCACGGATGGATACTCATTGGCATCGATCACGATGTTGTCGCCGTCGCGCCAGTCCAGGCTTTCCGCGACCATTGAGACGCCTTCGGCGACGTTGCTGACAAAGCCGATCGACCCGATGTCGGTGCCCCAATATCCGGCAATGCCGGCGCGGGCCCGCGCGATCTCGGTCTCCTGCGCGATGCGGCCCGCCATGCCGCTGCTTTTGTCGTGCAGATAGCGGGATAAAGCGGCATCATGGCGACGCAGGCTCGCGGTCTCGCCGCCCGCGCAAACATGCGTGATGCCGGGCGGAATGGCGAAGTCCGCTGGATCAAATAAGGTTGTGTTCATGTCACCGCCCGCTTTTGCTGATATTTTGGGTCACGCCAGGCCTCGGCGCGCATGATATCATCGAGGATCGCCATCGCGTCATCAACGTCCTGAAAGCGCGTATAAAGTGGCGCGAGGCCAAACCGCATGACGTCCGGCGCGCGAAAATCCCCGATCACGCCGCGATCGATCAGGGCCCGCACGATCGCGTAACCATGCTCATGACGGAACGAAATCTGACTGCCGCGGCAAGCCGGATCCTCCGGCGCGATCGAAACAAAGCCGCGCGCCGTCATTGCCGTCAGGAACCGTTCCGTCAAAGCGATGGATTTGGCCCGCACCAGGTCGATCGGCGCCTCCGACATCAGATCGACCCCAACCTCCAACGCGGCGAGGCTGAGGATCGGCGGGGTTCCAACCACGGCGCCGGCCACCCCTGGCGCGGGCCGGTACAACGCGTCGAACGTGAACGGCTCGGCATGGCCGAGCCAACCGGTCAGGGGAAACCGCAAATCCGGCCAATGGCTGCTGGCCACTGACAAGAACGCCGGCGCGCCTGGACCGCCATTGAGGTACTTGTAACCGCAGCCGACCGCGAAATCGACCGCATCGGCGGAAACGTTCAGTGGCACCGCGCCGGCGGAATGAGACAGATCCCACAGCACCAATGCTCCGGCCCGGTGAGCTGCCTCGGTGATCGACGCCATGTCATGCATCGCGCTCGTGCGATAATTCACGTGGGTCAGCATCAGTACCGCGACATCGTCGTCCAGCGCCGCGATCGGATCGTCAACGACCCGCGATGACGCTTCCCTGATCCCCTCGGCGATATACAGGTCGGTCGGAAAATTGCCGGATTCGCTCGAGTATTACGCGGCGACTCGGTCGCAAGGCCAAAGCCGCGCGCAGGCACTTGAAGAGATTGATCGACGTCGAATCCGCGACGATCGTCGAGGCCGGTTCAGCACCAATCAAACGACCGATCTTGTCCCCGACCCGTCGCGCAAGGTCGATCCAGCCGTGATCGTTCCACGCCCGGATCAACGATCGACCCCATTCGTCCCGGACAACCGCCGCGATCCGGTCAGGGGTGGCGCGCGGTAACGGACCGAGCGAGTTGCCATCCAGATAGATCACGCCCTCAGGCAACAAGAACCGATCCCGGAACGAACGCAGCGGATCGGTGCGATCGTCCATCCGGTTCAATCGTCCTTGTGCAACGGCGCGCCCGCCATCCGCCCACCATCGATCACCAAGGTCTGGCCCGAGGTGAAACTGCCGGCGTTGGAGGCCAGGTAAACCGCCGCGCCCGCGATCTCATCCGGCTCGCCAATGCGGCCCAACGGAGCGTCTCGCGTGGTCTTCTTGTACCGAACGGGATCCTCCCACAGCGCGCGGGCGAAGTCGGTACGCACCAGGCCAGGCGCGATCGCATTGGCACGAACGTTCTTCGGTCCCCACTCGACCGCGATGTTGCGTACCAGCGCGATGTCGGCGGCTTTGGAGATTCCATAAAGACCGAGCGATGCGCTGCCGATCAGGCCGCCGATGGACGAGATGATGATGAACGATCCGCCACCGCGCTCGGCCAGATGCGGGCACGACATGTTCGACAGCCAGAAGTTGGAGCGGACGTTGGTGCCCATCACGCGCTCGAACACATCGTCCGACGCGCCGGCCTGCGGTCCGAGATACGGATTGACCGCCGCGTTGCTGACCACGATGTCGAGCCCGCCGCATTGCGCGACCGTCTTGTCGACGAGGTTTTGCAACTCCTCCTTCCGTGCGACATGGCACGGAATGACGATGGCCTTGCCGCCGGCATCGCGAATGGTTTTCGCCACCGCCTCGCACGCATCCGGCTTGCGACTGGAAATCACGACGGTGGCGCCGTGCTCCGCCATGCGCGTGGCGATGGCGAGTCCGATCCCCTTGGTGGAACCGGTGACGATGGCGACCTTACCGGTCAGGTCGAACAACGTTGACATGAGGTCCTCTTTCCTGGCGTTCTGCGGTGAATATGCTGCCGGTTCAGGGAACGTCAATCAGGCGGGAAACGATGCAAAGCAAACGCACCACGGTCTACAATCGCTCCGAATTGTTGAAACTGCTCGATCCGGCGAGCATCGCCGTGATCGGCGCCTCTACCCGCGCGGGTTCATTCGGCGAACGCGTGCTGCACAATTTGCGTCATTACGGTGGACGGTTTTATCCGGTCAACGCCCGCTATCAGACGATAGGCGAGCTGAAATGCTACGCCAATGTGCGCGACCTGCCGGAGGTCGTGGATTGCGCCGTGATCACCGCCGCGCGCGAAGCGGTCGAGGAAATCGTACTCGACTGCGTTAAGGCTGGTGTCGGCGGCGCGATCATCTTCGCGTCGGGTTATTCTGAAACCGGCAAGGACGATCGGATCGCGCAACAGGAGCGCCTCGCCGCGATCGCCCGTGAAAGCGGCATCCGCATTGTCGGACCAAACTGCATCGGCGTGGTCAACGCGACGCTCGATTCGCGCATCACATTCATGGACATCACCCCGATCCCCAAACCTTCCGCCCACGCCATCGGCGTTATCTCGCAATCCGGCGCGCTGGGCATGGCGCTCGCGCAGGGCGTCGTGCGTGGCCTGTCCGTTTCACATGTCCTGACTTCCGGAAATTCGTGCGATGTGGACATGGCCGACTACGTCAATTACCTCGTCGAGGATCCAACCTGCGCCTCGATCGCCTGCGTGTTCGAAGGCATGTCGACCCCGCAACGGCTTTTGCTGGCCGCCGAAAACGCCTGGCGCGCCGACAAGCCACTGGTGATCTACAAGATGGCCACCGGAGAGCAAGGCGCGCAGGCGGCGATGTCGCACACGGGGTCGCTGGCGGGATCGCATGAGACGTATCGCTCGGCATTCCGCAAGGTGGGCGCCGTCGTCGTGGACGATTTCGAAGCCCTGATGGAGACGGCGGCTTTCTTTGCCAAGGCGCCACCGCCCAAAGCGGCGGGCGCGGCGGTTGTCGCGGCCTCGGGCGGGGCGGCGATCATGGCCGCCGACCGGGCGGAGCAACATGGCGTTCCGATGCCGCAACCATCCGCCGCGGCGCGCGCCGTATTGGAATCGCGCATTCCCGAGTTCGGCTCATCGCGCAATCCCTGCGACGTCACCGCCGCCGTCCTCTCCGATCCCGAATCCCTGGGTATTTGCGCGAACGCGCTGCTCGGCGACGAACAATACGGTGTCCTGGTCTCGCCGATGACCTACGGCTCCGTTGGGTCGGCCAAACGGCCCTTGGTTTACAGCGAACTCGCGAAACAGCATGGTAAGATGGCTTGCGTCGCGTGGCAGACCGAGTGGCAGGATGGGCCCGGCGTGATCGATGCCAACCAGTGCGACCGCGTCGCGTTGTTCCGCTCGATGAACGCGTGTTTCGCCGCCCTCGCCGCCTGGCAATGGCGCGCGGAAAAGCGCGCGGTGGGCGCCCAGACGGTGACGCCGACGCCGGCCGCGACCATCGCGGAAGCGAAACGCCTGATCACGGCGGCGAGCGGTGCCACGGTGACTGAGCGCGAGGCAAAGGAAATTCTGGCGTTGTATGGCGTGCCCGTCGTGGGCGAGCAATTGACGCAATCCGCGGATGAGGCCGTCGCCGCCGCTGGCAAGCTTGGGTACCCGGTGGTGATGAAGGTGGAGTTGCCGGACTTACCGCATAAGACCGAAGCCGGTGTTATTCGGCTAAATCTTCAGTCCGAGGCCGATGTGCGCGCGGCCTTCGCGGCGGTCATGGCGAACGCGGCCAAGGTATCGCCGCCGCCGCGGATCAACGGCGTCCTGGTGCAGCCGATGGTTGCACAGGGCATCGAACTGGTGATCGGTGCGCGCAACGACCCGCTGTTCGGGCCGCTGATCGTGGTTGGTCTCGGCGGTATTCTGGTGGAGTTGTTGAAGGACAGCGTGCTGTCGCCGGCTCCGGTCACCGCGCTGGAGGCGCGCGGCATGCTGGAGCGCCTCAAGGGGTTCAAATTGCTGGAGGGATTTCGCGGCATGGCGGCGGTCAATGTTGATAAGCTCGCTGGCATCATCAGCCTTGTGTCTCGTTTCGCCGCCGATCACACGGATCTGATGGCGGAACTCGACATCAATCCGTTGATCTGCACCGGAGACCAGATCACCTCGGTCGACGCGCTGATCGTTCCGTTGCGCGCATAGCCTTCGTGGCTACCCTCCCTGTGCCCGTCACGGGGAGGGTCATTCCGCCGCCGCCAGACGTCTGACCTCCCGGCTTCGCTCGATATCCGGACCGCGATACAGCGCCTCCGGGATCGTTCCTAGTTGCGATCGATGCACTTTCAGACCCAGTCCGTAGAACTCCTGAAAACTCAGGATCAATGGCCGCCATTTGTCGGGATCGATACGATTCGGTTCGCCGTCCATCACGATCTTTTCATCGACGTGCACGCGCTGCACCCTGACCTCGATCACACTCGTTCTGCCGCGCAGGACGGCATCATCTTGCGCCAGACCATGCACCGCTTCGACCACCGCCTCCAGTTGTACTGGGCATTCGCGGACGCGCGGTGCCGCGACGGTTTCAGACGCCGTCGGGGTAAATCCGGACACCCCGAACTTGTCACGCTCGGTGCGGTAGCCGCGGCGGAGCTTTCCTTCCGGCACCGGATCGGATCCGGTGGTCAGAGCCAGCCGGTCCACCATGCCGGCCAGCGCGGCCGACGGCAGATTGAGCACGCACTCGCCGGTCCGCTTCAGATTCGAAGGTGTCTTCGACGCGGAGGCCAGTCCGAGGACACAGCGCCAGCCCAGCCAGAAGGCGGAGGACATCGGGGCAAGATTGAATGAGCCGTCCTCGTTGACGGTGCTGATCAACACCACGGGGGTGCCGAAATAAAGGATACCGGGTTCGATGGTCGTGTGCATTGCGTCGCGCCTCACGGTTGATGCGCGGCAATGTGGGCGACGTCTGTTCGGTGTCCCAGTCCGGATTGTGCTTTCGGTCAATCCGGGCGCCCGCCGTCACTCGTCGTCCAGCGTGGCCTCCACGGCGCGCACGGCCTGCAGCGGCTGTCCGGCGCGGCCAACCACCCGTGGGCCCACGCAGGCCAGCCAATCGGCACCATCCGGTGGACAGCCTGGCCGCAACTCCACCACCGAGGCGGTTTCGTCCCGGGCGACGGCGCGGAACGAGCGCCAGCCCGTGGAAAGCGGGCCCTGTACACGAACAACGCGGGCGATTGGCTCGCCCGCGTTGTTGTAACCGACCCACTCCAGCGTCCGGGGTGAAATCCCGACACTTTCCTCCTGGCGTCCCCGCTTCCAGTGGAGGCGGGGCCACTCATGACACTGCCTCCGTCATATCCTGTATCCCATCAGGCACTCTTGGCCATGATCTCGTCGGCGATGTTGCGCGGCACCGGATCGTAGTGGTGGAACTGCATGGTAAACGAGGCGCGACCCTTTGTCATGCTCCGCAGGTGGGAAATGTAGCCGAACATTTCCTTCAGCGGCACCAGCGCCCGCACGATGATGGTCGAACCCGAACTTTCCTGGTTCTGGATCTGCCCGCGGCGCCGATTGAGATCGCCCACCACGTCGCCCACGTGATCCTGCGGCGTGGTGACTTCCACGTCCATGATCGGCTCCAGGATGATCGGCGAGGCCTTCTTCATGCCCTCGCGGAAGCACGCCTTGGCGGCGATTTCGAACGCCAGCGCGGACGAGTCGACGTCGTGGTACTTGCCGTCCACCAGCGTGTATTTGAAGTCCACCGTCGGGAAGCCGGCCAGCACGCCGGTATCGGCCTGCACCTTGATGCCCTTTTCCACCGCCGGGATGTATTCCTTCGGGATCGAGCCGCCGACGACCTTGTTCTCGAACACCACGCCGCCGTTCCGCTCCATCGGCTCGAACACGATCTTCACTTCGGCGTACTGGCCCGAGCCGCCGGTCTGCTTCTTGTGCGTGTAGGTCTCGGTATGCGGCTTGGAGATCGTTTCGCGATACGCCACCTGCGGCGCGCCGATGTTGCAGTCGACGCCATACTCGCGGCGCAGGCGGTCGATGATGATCTCCAGATGCAACTCGCCCATGCCGGACAGGATGGTCTGGCCGGTTTCCTGATCGGTGCGCAGCCGCAAGCGACGGATCCTCGCCGGCCAGCTTCTGCAGGCCGAGTGTCATCTTCTCGACCGCTTCCTTGGTGCGCGGCTCGACCGAGATGTCGATCACGGGCACCGGGAACGCCATGCGCTCCAGCACGACCTGATCCTCGGCGGCGGCCAGCGTGTCGCCGGTGCCGGTGTCCTTCAGTCCGACGAAGGCGGCGATGTCGCCGGCCTCGACTTCCTTGATCTCGGCGCGCTTGTCGGCGTGCATCTGGAACATCCGGCCGATGCGCTCGCGGTGGCCCTTGGTGGTGTTCATCACCGTGTCGCCCGACTTCAACGTGCCGGCGTAAACCCGCACGAAGGTCAGCGTGCCGTACTTGTCGTTGATGATCTTGAACGCCAGGCCGGCGAACGGCGCCTTCGGATCGGCCTTGATGCGCCGGCGATCCGGATGCAGCGTCTCGTCCACGCCCTCGTCCAGCGCGACGGCGATGCCGGGCACGTCGATCGGGCTCGGCAGATAGTCGATCACCGCGTCGAGCAACGGCTGCACGCCCTTGTTCTTGAACGCGGTGCCGCACAGCACCGGCCGGAACTCGCCGGAAATGGCGCCCTTCTTGATGCAGGCTTTCAGCGTCTCGATCGAGACATCGCCCTTCTCGAAATACTCCTCCATCGCCTTTTCATCGACCGACACGGCGGTATCGAGCAGGGTCTGGCGGTATTCGGCGGCCTTCTCGGCGAGGTCGGCCGGGATCGTCCTCGTCGTGGTATTTCGCGCCGAGTTCGCCGCCTTCCCAGATGATCGCTTTCATCTCGACCAGGTCGACGACGCCAAGGAACTTGTCTTCCTCGCCGATCGGCAACTGCAACGGCAGCGCGACGATGTCCAGCTTCTCCTTCAGCGTGTCGAACGCGCGGAAGAAGTCGGCGCCGGTGCGGTCCAGCTTGTTGATGAAGATGATGCGCGGCACGTTATAGCGGTCGGCGAGACGCCAGTTGGTCTCCGACTGCGGCTGCACGCCGGCGACGCCCTCGATGATGAAGATCGCGCCGTCCAGCACGCGCAGGCTGCGGTTCACCTCGATGTTGAAGTCGATGTGGCCGGGCGTGTCGATGATGTTGATGCGCGTGTCTTTCCACTCGCACGTCACGGCGGCGGACGTGATCGTGATGCCGCGCTCGCGCTCCTGCTCCATGTAATCGGTGGTGGTGTTGCCGTCATGCACCTCCCCGATCTTGTGTGAAACACCCGTGTAATACAGGATCCGCTCGGTCGTGGTGGTCTTGCCCGCGTCGATGTGCGCGGTGATGCCGATGTTGCGGATCCGTTCGAGCGGCGTGTCTGACACTTTGGACCTCCATAGGACGCGGGGGCAAACAGAAACGGGCGCATCTGCGGTATTTCCCCCGCGCGCCCGCGGCCTTCCGATGCGGCCCGAATCCCGGGCCGGCTGATCTGCGCCGTCACATGCGCTCACGCGCGCGATTTTGCAAGTGCGAAAACGAAGTAGCGGGGTTTCACCCCGGACCCCACGAGGGCTCCGCCCTTCGAACCCGCCAGGGGCGGTGGCCCCTGGACCCATTTATTGGTATTGGAATGAGAGGGGCCGACACGGGCACGGAACGGTCTGAATTGGCGCTTCTCATTCCAGCACTTAATGGACAGAATTCAAAAGGCCTCGCCCTTTGATGGGCGTGGGCCGCGAACCGGACTACGGGGGCGAAACCCTGACGCGTCCCGGCCTTTTTCTCGCCACGCGGACGCCAACTCACCACACCGTTTGTCACCGTTCGACACCTGCGCCAGGTGTAAGCTGGCGCCATGGACCTTCGAACCGCTCACGCGTTGATACGCTTCGGGATGGGAGCGAGCGGCACCGAGCCGCCGCCATCCGACCCCTCCGCCTGGCTGTTGGATCAACTCCATCAGCCGGACTCCCCTGGCATCGGCCCAACCCCCTCCACCGCCGAGGGCCTCGCCGCGATCCGCGCCGACCGCGAGGCGCGCAAGGCAGGCGAACTGACCCCCGGTCAATCCCAGGCCCGCGCGCTCTATCGGGATCAAGGGCTGGCGGCGATCGGCCGCGCGATCGTCACTCGGACCCCCTTCCGCGAGCGCCTGGTGTGGTTCTGGACCAACCATTTCACTGTGTCGCTCCGGCGCGGCCAGTGCGCCGCGGTCGCCGGAGCGTTCGTGCAGGACGCGATCCGGCCGCATGTCGACCGGGAAGTTTCAGGACATGCTGCTGGCGGTCATGCGGCATCCGGCCATGCTGATGTATCTGGACAACGCCGGCTCAGTGGGACCGAACAGCCTGGGCGGCCAACTGTCGCACCGCGGGCTGAATGAAAACCTGGCCCGCGAATGCATGGAATTGCACACCGTCAGCCCGGCATCCGGCTACACCCAGGCCGACGTCACGGCCTTCGCGCGCATCCTGACCGGCTGGTCGATTGAGCTGAACAACGACCATCCGGGCTTCATGTTCCGCCCGCGCATCCACGAACCGGGTGAGCAGACCTTGATGGGCCACAGTTTCCCCGACGGCGAGCAGGGTGGCGTCGAGGCACTGAAGTTCCTCGCAAATCATCCCGCGACGCACCGGTTCCTGGCCACCAAACTGGTATGTCATTTCGTCGCCGACGCGCCGCCACCGGCCGACGTTCGCCGTATCGAGGGTATCCTACGGGATACCGGCGGCGATCTCGGCGCGGCGGCGGCGGGTCTCGTTCGGCTGAACGACGCCTGGACCCCCGGCACGAAAATCCGCGCCCCACTCGATCTGGTAGTCGCGAGTTTCCGCGCCCTGGAGGTTCCACCCGATCCCAGCCCGCCGTTTCTGGGCATTCTGGCCGGGCTCGGACAACCCTTGTGGACCGCGCCCGCGCCGAACGGCTGGTCCGATGTCGCCGCCGATTGGGCCGGGCCCGAGGCCATGATGCGCCGCATCGACTGGGCATACGCCGTATCCGGCCGGATCGGTACCCGCGACCCGATGGACATCGTCTCAGGCGCGCTCGGTCCGCTGCTCCGGCCCGCCACGCAGACCGCCATGGCGCATGCCGGATCGCGCCGCGAGGCGATGACCCTGGCGCTGACTTCCCCTGAATTTCAGAGGCGATGATGGAATATCTTCCCTGGAAACCGACGCTGACCGGGCCGACGCTGAGCCGCAGAGCCACGCTCCTCGGCCTGACATCGGTGCTGACCATGGGGCGACTGTCGCTCGCGGTCGCCGCGGCGCCGACTGATCGGCGATTTGTCGTCGTGATCCTGCGTGGGGCGTTGGACGGCATGTCGGCGGTGGTGCCGTATGGCGATGCGGGCCTGGCGGCGTTGCGACCCGAACTCGTTCCGCCACCGCCGGGTAGCGAACGGGGCCTGCTCGACCTCGGCGGAAAGTTCGGGCTTCACCCGGCGATGACGCATGCGCACGCGCTGTATCAGGCGAACGAGTTTTTGATCGTGCACGCGGTGGCCGGCAATTACCGCATCCGCAGCCATTTCGAAGCTCAGGATTGTCTCGAGAGCGGCGCCGATCACCGCATGACCAGTGGCTGGCTCAATCGCGCGGTAGCCGCTATGCCGGCCCAGGCAGCGGGGGGTGCTCCGGTTGGGGGATCGCCGCATGGGGCATCAGGCGAAATATCGCGGGCAATCGCGGTCGGCCCCTCGGTGCCCCTACTGCTGCGCGGGCGGCAGGCCGTCGCCAACTGGGCGCCACACGGGTTCGCCGAGCCCGAGCACGCCCTATACGAGCAAATCATGGCGCTCAATCATCCCGACCCGATCACCGGGCCCGCGATTGCGGCGGGATTGCGGGATCGCGGGTTTGGCGACGGAGTAATGGCGGCGGACGGGACGGACCAGCCAAAGGCACGCTATGCGTTTCCATCGCTGGCGAAAGCAGCGGGAGAAATGTTGAAGGCAGCCGGACGGACCGCGTATCGCGGCGCTGGACATCGGCGGATGGGACACGCACACGGCACAAACCAACCGCCTCGTGCAGCCGCTGACGCAACTCGATACCGGGATCGACGCCCTGCGCATCGCTTTGGGGGACGCCTGGGCGCAGACGGTCGTGCTTGTCATGACGGAGTTCGGCCGCACCGCGCGCATCAACGGCACCGGCGGCACCGACCATGGCACCGCGACGGTTGCGTTCCTCGCCGGTGGCGCGGTCGCGGGAGGCCGCGTGGTAACGAACTGGCCAGGCCTGTCGCCCGGCCAGTTATATGAGAACCGCGATCTGGCTCCGACCACCGATCTTCGCGCGGTGGCGCAGGGAATCCTGGTTGGACATCTCAGGATCAGTCAGACCGCGATGGCCGCGGTATTCCCGGGTGCCGAACCCGCCCAACCCGAGCGTGGGCTGGTGCGGACGGCGTAACCGATCAGCGATAGTAGCCGGGCGGCGGACCGTAATATCCCGGTGGCGGGGGCGGTTGGTCATAGGGACCTGGCCCATAATAGCCCGGCGGAGGTGGCGTGGATGCCACGCCGCCGGCCGCGCCCACCGCGCCGCCGATCAGAGCACCAGTCGCGGCGCCGCGGCCACCTCCGGCGATGGCGCCAATCGCCGCACCGGTCCCGGCCCCGATCAAGGCGCCTCCCGCGGCACGCTGACCGGGATCATACGGGTTGGTGCAGGCCGATAGGCACAGCATGACGCCCAGACCGATGGCGGCGGGCGCGATGAAACGTTTCATGGAATTGTCTTCCTCATTCGAACGAACGGATGTGGATCAAAGTCAGCCAACAACGCCGCGGAACAAAAACGGCGTGACAATTAACGAATGACCTCGATTTATGTTCCGCGCGGC
The DNA here is from genome assembly GCA_963719675.1 of uncultured Alphaproteobacteria bacterium. GTDB lineage: Bacteria > Pseudomonadota > Alphaproteobacteria > Acetobacterales > Acetobacteraceae > Rhodopila. The sequence goes on from CAVRDN010000055.1 coordinate 36,638, forward strand.
ATCCGGTTCATTCGATGCGAACAGCGATCAATCGGCGAACGCCGCGACCGGAGCGCCGACCGCGGGAGCGGCGATCCGGAACAGTCCGCCGAGCGTGGGGAACTGTCGCAGGACTTCGGCGGATTTCCCCTCGCGCAGCGAGGTCACGTACATAAAACCGTCCGCGAAGCACGGCATCGTCGGACCCGGCACCGGAAATGGCAGTTTCTTCAGCATCTGTCCCTCGGGCGAGAAGCAGTTGACACATCCGGCCGAGGGCCCGGCCGACCAGTAATTGCCGTCAATGTCCGTCGCCGCGCCATCGGGACGGCCTTCCTCGTTGCTGAGTGTCGCGATGACGCGATGGTTGCTCTGGTTGCCGGTCGCGGGGTCGAAATCCCACGCCTCGATGATCGCCGAGGTTGAATCGGAATGATACATCGATGCGTCCATCCGCCGACCAGGCGAGGCCATTCGAAACCGCGTAGCCCTCTGATTTCTTCTCGATCCGGCCATCGGCGGTAACGCGGTACAGCGCGCCGAGCGGTTGCCGCGGCGAGTTCTCATCCATGCTGCCGACCCAGAACGCGCCATCGGGCCCAACCTTGCCGTCGTTCAGCCGATTGGTCGCGGGCTCGACCACGGCTGGCGTCAGGTCGGTAATCGCCTGGGTTTTCGGGTCGAACAGCACAACGCGATGACGCAGCGCGACGACGAGGCGACCGGAGCGGCACAAGCCAAAACTGCCAACCACCTCGGGCAGGTTCCAGGTCTCGCGCGCGCCGGTATCGACCGAGAACGCGTTGATTTTCTTGCCATTGATATCGCAGAACAGCACACGTTGGTTGGCCGCGTCCCATACAGGGGATTCCGCGACACCGCAGCGGGAATCCCAGACGAGTTCGAATGTGCTCATGTCATCCTCCTTGGTTCCCATGGGTCGGGAGTTGATGCGGGAATTTCGGGCATGAGCCTATAGCAGCGACGCGCGTTGAGCGAGACTGGCGCGGGACGGCGGGAACGTCCGTCACAATGCGGCAGCGTTCGTGCCTGCTACACGCCCTCCAGCGTCCTCCGCGTGCTCCGCGATTTAACAGGCGTTCGTTGGTTTCGGACGACGCCAGCCGATATCCCGGCAGTCGGTAACGGGGAGCGAGCAGTGGCAGGACAGGATTTGATCCGTGCCTACCGGGTCTCCACCATCGCCGGGCTCCTCTGTCGTTTATCCACGCCGTACATTCCAGAACACCGGATTGCCATGGATGATCCCGCTGAGGCTCGCCTGATATGCCGTTGGCACGAAATATTGCCCAAGCGGAATATATGGAACATCCTGGAACGCCTGAAGCTGCAACGCCCGCGCGATGTTTTTCTGCGCTGCGGCATCGGGGGCGCTGAACCAATCGTTACGCAGCGCCTCGATCCGGGGACTGTCCGGCCAACCCGGCGCCGCCGCCTTACCATTGCCGCGCAGGAACACATGCCCCGCGGGATTGACCATGTCCAACGCTGCCCAGCTGGTGTGGAAGATGTTCCATCCGCCCCGCGCCACCGGATCCATCTTCACGCGACGTTGCACGAGCGAGGCCCACTCCATTGTCGCCGCGTCCACGTTGACACCCAATTTGCGCAGTGTATCGGCGGTGATCTCGGCGAGCGCACGGGCCGAGGCGATGTCGGTCGGCGTCAGCACCACGACCGGTTCGCCCGCGTAACCAGCCTCGGCCAAAGCACGCTTCACCTTCGCGGGATCGCGCGGCGACGTCAGCGCCTCCATTCCGGCATCATTGGCCAATGGCGTGTCCGGGCAGAAATAGCCGACCTTGTCGCGCCAGTTCGCGGGATCGGTGCCGACCATGCCGATCATGTAATCCGACTGCGAAATGGCGCCGAACATGGCGCGGCGGATGGCGGGATTGTTGAATGGCGGTATCAGGTGATTGAACCGCATGGTGGCGATAAATCCGGTTGGCACCGTGTTCTCGACGATCACGTTGTCGTGCTTGCGCAACACGGGCAGCAGATCGGTGTCAGGGGTCAGCCACCAGTCGATCTCGCCACGCTGCAGGGCAGCCGCGGCGGTGGCGGAATCAGGAATGATCCGCCATTCGATGCGATCGAAATGCGCGACTTTCGGACCGGCGGTGCCATCGATAACGCCATCCGCGCGCGGCTGGTACGCCTGATTCCGCTTGTACACCACCAAAGCGCCCGGAACCCGCTCATCGGCCTTGTAACGATAGGGACCACTGCCGACCATTTCGGTGACCTGCTTGAACGGGTCGGTCGCCGCCAGCCGTTCCGGCATGATCGGACACATGCTCGGCGGCGTTTTCGCCAGCGCGTCGGGCAGCAGCGGGAACGGCGCTTTCAGGCGAAACAAAATGGTCTTATCGTCCGGAGCGCTGATCTCGTCGCACGCCGCGAGCAAGGCCTGGCCAAACCCGTCGCGCGCGCCCCAGCGCCGGATCGAGGCCGCGGCGTCGCGCCCCAGGACCTTGGCGCCGTCGTGAAACGCCAGACCATCGCGCAACGTGATGCGCCAGGTCTTACCACCATCCTCGGTCGTCGCACCCGCGGCCATTTGCGGCGACGGCCGAAATGCGTTGTCGAGACCATACAGCGTGTCGAAAACCAGAAAACCGTGATCGCGAGTTCTGGTAGCTCGTTGTCCACACCGGATCGAGCACCGACAAGTCCGCCGCCGGCACGAATTTCAGCACCGACGTCCCCTGTGCCTTCGCCACCTTTGGCGTGGCCAGAAGCGCGGCGCCGCCGGCGAGGAACTGGCGTCTGCCTGCCATGTCGTGACCTCCCATGTTTCGTGGAGAATGCCTTAAAGTCAGTCAGGTCCCAACCCCCTTAGCCAAAGGCCACGCGGCATGACCGAGCCATTCGCTCCCTGGCAACCACTCGCGGAAATTCTGCTGCGCGCATTCGATGCGAACGGCACCGATGGTTCGCACGATCTGTCGCACATCGTCCGGGTCTGGCGGAACGCGACGCGGATCGCCCGGACGGAACCGGACTGCGATACAGAACTGCTGCTGGCGGCGGTGATCCTGCACGACTGCGTGGCGGTGGAGAAAAGCTCGCCGCTGCGGGACCAGGCGTCTCGGTTGTCGGCGGCTCGGGCGAGAGAGATCGTGGCGGGCCTCGGATGGGCGGCGGCGCGGATCGATGCACTGGCCCATGTGATCGAGACGCACAGTTTTTCCGCCGGACTGGTGCCGGGAACGCGGGAGGCGAAGATTTTACAGGACGCCGACCGGCTCGACGCGATCGGAGCCATTGGGATCGCGCGTTGCTTCCATGTTGGCGGCCGCATGGGGGGCGCGCTGTATGAACCGGACGATCCAGGCGCGGAGGCGCGGCCGTTGGACGATCGTGCCTATGCGCTGGATCACTTCCCCGCCAAACTGTTCAAGGTAGCCACGGGATTTCTGACCAAAGAGGGTCAGCGTCTGGCGGCGGCCCGTTCCGCGTTCATGCGTGAGTTCGTCAACAATTTTATCGCTGAAGTTGAAGGGGACTGAGATGGTCAACGCGGCGATCGTGGGCCTCGGCCGGTGGGGTCAGAATCTGGTGAACAGCACGAGCGGGAGCGCGACGCTGCGCTTTACCGTGGCGAACACCCGCACACGGCAAACCGCCGAGGCGTTCTGCCACGAGAAATCGTTGCGCTGGACAGCGAATCTCGACGATGTCCTGAGCGATCCGGCGATCGACGCCGTGGTATTCGCCACGCCGCACAGTCAGCATCCAGAGCAGGTGCGCCGCGCCGCCGCCGCCGGCAAGCATGTCTTCGTGGAGAAGCCGTTCGCTCTGACTTTGGCCGACGCGGACCGGATGCTGGAAGCCGCCGACCGCGCGGGCATCGTTCTGGCCGTGGGCTTCAATCGCCGGTTCCATCCGTCAATGATCCGTCTGCGCGAGGCCGTGCGCGGCGGACGTCTTGGCACCATCGCCACCATCAGCGCCGAACAAACCGCGTTGCACGGACTGGAGCTTACCGCGACAGCGTGGCGCGCGCGACCTGATGAGTCTCCAGGCGGCGCGATGACCGCGATTGGGGTCCATCTGGTGGATGGCATGATCGATCTGCTCGGTCCGGTCGAGCGCGTGTTCGCCACCGTCAGCCGACGCGCCGCGATCTGTGCCGACGACACCACGGATGTGCTGCTGACGTTCAAATCGGGTGCGCACGGTCATATCTTTTGCTCAACGGTCGCCACGCCGCATTATCGGATGGCGCTATATGGCACCGGTGGGTTCGCCGAAATCCTTGGTCACCCCATGGGGACTTACCGCTTTATCGCGTCCTTGCCCGGCGAGGCGTTCGGCAGCGCGACGCCCGAGGTGTTCGAAACCAAAGGCTTCAACATGCTGACCGCCGAACTTGACTCGTTTGCCGCCAGCATCGAGGCGCGGCGCCCCTTCCCCACCCCGCTGGCGGACATACGGCACGGAGTGGCGGTGTTCGAGGCGATCCTGCGCTCGGCCGCGTCCGGGAAAGCGGAGGCTGTCAGCTAAGATCAGCCCGCCGGCGGCTTCTTATCCGGATAGCTCACGCCCATCCCAGCCCGCACATCCATCTGAATTCCATATTGTGGGAACGGATAGCGGAAGCCATTTTTCGCCAGCGCCTCCATCCCGGTGATCGCCTGCCGCAGTTGCTCGGGAGGCAACGCCATCAGCATCTCGTCATCCAGCACGCCACCATAACGCCGCTCCGCGAAGCAGGGGATCGACAGGCTGGCCTCCCGTGTCTTCAACGCGCGGCCCCAGGAGTTGGCGCAGGCGGACTTGCCGACCACGCCCCAGTTGAACTTCTTATAGCCTGACCATTGCAGTCCATTAATAAAGTACATCATCGCGCCGGGCGTGGCGTAAAACAGCGCGATGTCCGGCGGATCAAGCCGGCCGCTGGACAATGGCGAGACGACCATCGCCTGATACGTACCATCATCGACGCAGTTCATCGCCGCCTGGTGCGCTCCGGCATCGTCAGGCGTCGAATACCAGACGCCGACCATGTGCTGACCGGATTTCCATTGGCATCCTTCGCATTGCCGAGACCAATCACCGCGCGGCATTGCGCGCCAACCAGATCCTCCGCCGTCACTCCCACCGTCGATCCCAGTCGCGCCGCCTGGGCAACAACCTGATCGAAGGCGTGGATGGCTTTGGGACGGCGGATGCGTGGGATTGCTTCCATGTCCTCGACCCGCTCGAACAGCTTCATGCTGAACGGCGGATTGCGCAGCTTCAGCAGGCGTTCCAGATCGGCGGCCAGCTTCGCGCAGTTCATTGTCATTCGGGCGTCCCTCCGCATTTCCTCGTGACGGCGAGCGTGAGGTTAGCGCGGACGCGAGCGTCACGTCATGCGGGGCAATCGCCGGGTTCGGCAGCGCGAGGGCTTCGCCCTGAAACCCGCCGGGGGCTTTGCCCATTGAATCCCCATCAAAGGCAAAGGGCGAGGCC
>CAVRDN010000056.1:0-152020 GCA_963719675.1 uncultured Alphaproteobacteria bacterium
GGAAGACCGCCGAAACCGCGGTTGAATTCACTCCCGAGGATGTAGGGGTATAAAAGTTGCCGATACTCGATGGCGCGCTGACGGTTACGACCGCCTCATAGCTCTGGCCACAGGAACTGTGGAAGGTGCCCGAGGCGTCGAAGCACAACGATTGGGATGTCTTCAGAATGATGTTCGCGAAGGCCCCGGTGACCGTTATGCCCGGCGTAGTGCCGTAGTCGGACGCCAGGGTGGATGCGGAAGGCAGGTTCGCGATCGCGTGGGAGAGCGTGGAGTTCGCGGGATTTGCTGTCGCATCAGCCGTCAGCTTGCTGACGTAAGTGCTATAGGAAAGGTCGTATGTCGCGGTGTCGGTCTCGGCGCCCCCACCCAGGCCGGCGTTGTATTCGAACAAGACCGGTATCGTTCCGATGTTGGCGTAAAGCGAATCGATGGCGGTGATCGCCGTGGTGATGGCGGCTTCGACCTGGGAAGCATCCCCGAGGCTGGTGATCGAAGACGCGAACGTTGGAGTGACGATCAAGGCGGCTCTCGCCGGCCCCGCCACGGCCAACAAGGCGCTCAGAGCCAGCGCGTGGTGCCCAACCGATAGTCGACGCATATGATCGTATTCCCCTCCATCACGGGCGCAACGATGCTTGATGGAAGTGAATTTGTCACCAGGCCAAATTACGCGAGCGGCGGGCGCCACCGCATGGACTTGTCAGCAGGTCAGTGGGCAGTCTCGGGGGCCAACAGTCAACCGGACGCCCACGCGGAGCGCGTGAACGGGACTATTCGTTTTTTCGAAGGAAGGTTACCGCCTCGCGCCCGAAGTGTGGCAACGCCGATGGAGACCGAATTGCCGCGCCACGCGCCGAACCAGGGCAACGGAGTTGGTGGACGGGTATCCTGATGAGATCAGACCCATTTGTTGGGCTCCGCGCGATTGAGTCGCTCGCACTCTCGGCAAACCGGGAAGTTGCCCGTGCCGCTTTTGCGCTCGCTTTCCGGAATCGCGCGGCCCAAACGACAGCCATCGTTGTTGTGGCAGGCCCGCATCAGCGGGGGTTTTTTCGCTTCATCGATCGAATGGAACGGCGACACTCTCGGCATGGCGGGAACACGTCGCGCGGATCAGCCCCGGCGCAGGGTCCGCGGCAAATAACCGTCCACGTAATCGCGCGCGCTCCGCGGCTTCGGCGCCGACCCGCGGCCCAGCAGAACGCCGAGTCCAAGACCGATCAGTCCCGTCGCGATCACCGCGATCCAGGGCTGCTCCTCGACCTGGCGGCCCGCGTAGCGGCCCACGTCCATGGCCTGACGATACACCTGCTCGCCGACTTCCGCCGCCTGCGCGCTCAGCTTCTTAACCTGCTCCGTGGCCTGGGAGATGGCGTCCGAAGCTTGTTTCTCGACCGCCTTGACCTGGGTTTCGGTCGTGTCGTCGGAGGAATAGTTTGTCATAAGTCGTTCCTTTTCTTTGCCAGAGGTTGCCCGGGAATTGCCTGGGCCGCTGCGAGACCGAATTGCCAGGATGTGAAGAAATCGCGCGGCTGTCCGGTTCTCGGGCGGATCAATACGCTCGGCGAGCAAATAGCGCGTGATACAGGATCAGCACGATCACCGCCCCAATCACCGCCACGAACATGCTGTAGAGGTTGAAGCCGGTGATGCCGACGCCGCCGAACCGCGTGAACAGAAAGCCGCCCACGATCGCGCCGACGATGCCGAGCACGACGTCCAGGATGAAACCCTCGCCGGTTCGGTTCACCAGCTTGCTGGCGATGAAACCGGAGATCAGGCCTAAAATGATCCAGCCGATGATTGACATTCAGAAGCTCCATCGTCGCATTGACGCAGCGTTAGAACGGCGCTGATCGGCGATGGTTCCGGAACTCGCGGCCGAGGCGAATCGCACCAAACCGCGGCGGCTTACGGCACCAGCACCGCCGCGCCCTCGAAGCGGCCCGCGCGCAAATCCGCGAGCGCCTCGTTCGCCTGATCCAGCCGGTACCGCGTCGTGCTCGTTTCGATGCCGATTTCCGGCGCCCGCGCGAGAAAGGTCGATCCCGTCGCGCCGTGTCAGATTGGCGACCGACACGAGCTGCCGTTCCTCCCACAGCAGGTCGTACGGGAACGACGGAATATCGCTCATGTGGATGCCGGCGCAGACCACGCGGCCGCCTTTGCGTACCGCTCGCAACGCCAGCGGCACCAGGTCGCCGACCGCCGCGAAGATGATCGCGGCATCGAGCGGTTCCGGCGGCGGTTCCTCCGATCCGCCGGCCCAGACGGCGCCCAGGGTCCGCGCGAAGGCCTGGCCCGCGGTGTCGCCCGCCCGGGTGAAGGCGAACACGCGGCGGCCCTCGAATCTCGCCACCTGCGCCAGGATATGCGCCGCCGCGCCGAAGCCGTAGAGACCCAAATTCTGGCCCTCGCCGGCGATCACCAGCGACCGCCAGCCGATCAGCCCGGCGCACAGCAGCGGCGCCAAAGCCACGTCGTCGCCTGTCTCGCCCAGCGGGAAGGCGAACCGCGCGTCGGAGATCGTCGCCGTCGCGAAGCCGCCGTCCCGCGTGTAGCCGTTGAACAGCGGACGATCGCAAAGGTTCTCCTGCCCGCTGGTGCAATAGCGGCAGACGCCGCAGGTGTGGCCCAGCCACGGGATGCCGACTCGCTGACCGAGCCGCAGTCCCTCGACCCCGGTGCCGAGTTCGTCGATCCGGCCGACGATTTCGTGGCCGGGGATGATCGGGCTGTTGGGGTTCGGCAACTCGCCGTCGAAGACGTGCAGATCGGTGCGGCAAACCCCGCAGGCGGCGATTTTCACCCGGATTTCGCCCGGACCGGGGTGGCGGTCAGGCAGTTCGGTCCATTCGAGGGGGGTGCCTGGGGACTTCAATACCATCGCATGCATGGTTCTCTCCAGCGCCTGAGGGCATGCGGTTATGCACGCGCCACGGTTGCGGTCTACAAACCAATCCTGATGCCAGTTTCCAACCCGGATGCCATTGATCTGGATCCCGCCGTCGTGGGGCCCACCGTTGGGGCTCCCGCCGTTGGGGCTCCCACCGCCTTGGATCCCGCCGTCGTGGAGCCCACCGTCGTGGAGCCCGCCCGGCCGGTTCCCGGCGGATCGGCCGGTGCGGTCGTCTCGGTGCGCGGCGCCGTCGTGGACGTGCGATTCGAGGATGGCGCATTGCCGCCGATCAACACCGCCCTGATCGTCGACTGGGACCGGCCGGAGCCGCTGGTGCTCGAGGTGCACAGCCATGTCGATCCCGTCACCGTCCGCGGCATCGCGCTGCAGGCGACCGCCGGCCTCGCGCGCGGCACGAAGGTGCACGCGACCGGCGCGCCCATCTCGGTCCCGGTTGGCGACGCGGTGCTGGGCCGCCTGCTCGACGTCGTCGGGACGGTGCGCGACCGCGGGCCGGCGCTGCCCGCCGATACGCCGCGGCGCGGCATCCACGCGCCGCCGCCGACGCTGCAGGACGAAACCTCCGCCAGCGACGGTGTTCGAGACCGGCATCAAGGTGATCGATCTGCTGGCGCCGCTGGCCCAGGGCGGCAAGGCCGCGATGTTCGGCGGCGCCGGCGTCGGCAAGACCGTGCTGGTGATGGAACTGATCCACGCCATGGTCGAGAAATACCAGGGCATCTCGGTCTTCGCCGGCGTCGGCGAGCGATCCCGCGAAGGCCACGAACTGCTGACCGACATGCAGGGCTCGGGCGTGCTCGCGCGCACCGTGCTGGTCTACGGGCAGATGAACGAGCCGCCCGGCGCGCGCTGGCGGGTGCCGCTGACCGCGCTGACGATCGCCGAATATTTCCGCGACCAGAAGCACCAGAACGTGCTGCTGCTGATGGACAATGTCTTTCGCTTCGTCCAGGCGGGCGGCGAGGTGTCCAGCCTGCTGGGCCGCCTGCCGTCGCGCGTCGGCTATCAGCCGACGCTGGCGACCGAGGTGGCGTCGCTGCAGGAGCGCATCGCCTCGGTCGCCGGCGCGGCGGTCACGGCGATCCAGGCGGTCTATGTCCCGGCCGACGATTTCACCGATCCGGCGGTGACGGCGATCTCCAGCCACATGGACAGCATCATCATGCTGTCGCGCGCTCTGGCGGCCGAGGGGTTCTATCCCGGCGATCGATCCGCTCGGCCTCGTCGTCCGTGCTGCTCGATCCGCTGGTCGTCGGCGAGGAGCATTACCGCCTCGCCGAGCGCGCCCGCGAGGCGCTCGCCCGCTTCAAGGATCTGCAGGACATCATCGCGCTGCTCGGCGTCGAGGAACTCGGCGCGGGCGACCGGCTGATCGTCAAGCGCGCCCGCCGGCTGCAGCGCTTTCTCAGCCAGCCGTTCGTGGTGACCGAGGCGTTCACCGGCACGCCGGGCCGCAGCGTCACCCGCGCCGACACCCTCGCCGGCTGCCGCGCCATCCTCGACGGCGAGACCGACGACTGGGCGGAAAGCTCGCTCTACATGGTCGGAACTTGGACGAGGCGCGCGCAGAAGGAGGCGGCCGCCGCCAAGACGAGCCGCCGGCATGAGGCTGCGCATCATCACGCCGCTGGCGGTCGTCGTCGATGAGGACGGCGTGCTGGCGCTGCGCGCCGAGGACGCCAGCGGCAGTTTCGGCATTCTGCCCGGCCATGCGGATTTCCTCACCAGCCTCGCGATCTCGGTCGTCGAGCTGGGAGAGCACCGACGCGACGCGGCGATTATTGCGCGGTGCGGCGCGGCGTGCTCTCCGTCACCGGTGGGCGGGACATCGCCATCGCGACCCGCGAGGCGGTGATCGGCGACGACCTCGCGACCCTCGACCAGACGGTCCTCGCCCGGTTTCGCGCCGATATCGAAACGGAGCGGACGGAACATGTCGAAAGCACCCGCCTGCAACTGAACGCGATCCGCCAGATCATGCGCCACCTGCGGCCGGACGGCCGCCGCGGCTCGGGGATCTTCGCATGACCGACGCCGGAGCAGACGACCCCGGCCGACGCAGGATCCGCTGGTCAAGGGCGTCCGGCTGCGCGGCGAGCGGCACGCGCGCTGGCTGCGCGAAGGCGATCCGTCGGTGGCGCGCCGCCTGGCGCAGATCGGCGTGCTCGGCTGGATCATCGTCACGCCGATGCTGATCGGCATTTTCGTCGGCCGCTGGCTCGATCGCGACTTTCAATTCGGGCCTGTTCTGCACCGCGCCGCTGCTGATGCTCGGCGCTGGCGCTCGGCTGCTGGTCCGCCTGGAAATGGATGCAAAGCGCATGAGCCGTCCTTTCGACGCACTGCCGCCTGGGCCTCCTCGCCTTGCCGCGCATTTCGCCGCCGGCGTGGTCGTCGGCATTCTGTATTTCCGCTGCCTGTGGTGGAACGCGCGCCGTTCGCCGCGGGCGGCGGCGTCGCGACGACCTCGCTGCTGATGCTCGGCCGCTTCGCTGCTTCTGGGCGGCGTGCTGACCTGGCAGCCTGCGAGGGCGCGGTGCCGCTGCTGGCTGATGGCGCTCGGCGTGCTCATCGCGCGGCTCGCGGTCATGCGCGGCGTGCGAGCGGCCGCGCCATGAAATCGCCGCTGACCAGCGTCGCGCTGTTCCATCTCGGCCCGGTCGCCGATCACCGCAGGCGTCGTCGCCACCTGGGTGATCATGGCGGTGCTGGTCGCTCGGCGCGCATGCTCGTCACCCGCCGCCTGTCGCTTGATCCCGTCGACGACGCAGGCGGCCTTCGAACTGATCGTCGATACCGTGGACAGCCAGATCCGCGACACGATGCAGGTCGAGCCCGCGCCCTATCGCGCCTTCATCGGCACGCTGTTCGTGTTCATTTTCGTCGCCAACTGGTCCTCGCTTGATCCCCGGCGTCGAGCCGCCGACCGCGCATCTGGAGACCGACGCGGCGTTGGCATTGCTGGTGTTCCTCGCGGTGATCTGGTTCGGCGTGCGCGCCGGCGGCGTGCGCGGCTTCCTCGGTACCTTCGCGACCCCCAGTCCGATCATGATTCCGTTGAATTTCATCGAGAGCATCACGCGGACGTTTTCGTTGCTGGTCCGCCTGTTCGGCAACGTCATGAGCGGCGTGTTCATGATCGGCATCGTGCTGTCGCTGGCCGGTCTGCTGGTGCCGATTCCGCTGATGGCGCTCGATCTGCTGACCGGCGCGGTGCAGGCTTACATTTTCGCGATTCTGGCGATGGTGTTCATCACCGGCGCGATCGGCGGCGAAGGCACACTCCAACAAAGAGGCCACACAATGAACTGGTTGGCGTTTTGCAGCATCGCGTCGGCGGCCGTCGCGGTCTCGTTCGGAGCGATCGGTCCGGCGCTGGCCGAGGGCCGCGCGGTGGCGGCGGCGATGGACGCGATCGCGCGGCAACCGGAAGCCGCCGGAACGATTTCCCGCACGCTGTTCGTCGGCCTCGCGATGATCGAGACGATGGCGATCTATTGTCTGGTCATCGCGCTGTTGCTGCTGTTCGCCAATCCATTGCTGAAATGACGTCATGACGATCGACTGGTGGACGCTTGGCATCCAGGCCGTCAACGTCGCCGTTCTGGTCTGGTTGCTGCAACGCTTCTTCTGGCGCCCAGTGGCGGCCACGATCGCGCAACGCCGGGAGGCGACACGACGCATCATGGCCGACGCGGCGGCGACGCGCGATCAGGCGACGGCGGCGCTGGCGGAGATCGAGCGGACGCGGGCCGGTTTCGCGAAGGAGCGCGAGGCGATCCTGGCGGCGGCCCATGCCGACGCCGAAACGACCCGCGCCGCGCTGTTGGCGGAGGCGACGAAGCAGGCGGCCACGCTTGAAGCGGCCGCGCGCGCGGCGATCGATCGGGCTGACAAGGCCGCCGTCGCCGCGTGGAATGAGCGCTCGGCGCGTCTCGCGGTCGCCATCGCGGAACGGTTGGCGGCACGGTTGGATGGCTCCGCGGTGCGGGCCGCGTTCCTCGATTGGCTGGTGCGCGAAATTCAGGCACTGCCCGATACGGCGCGCCAGGCCATCGGGGCAGGCGGTGCCGCGCTCGAAATCGTCAGCGCGGCGCAGCTCAATCCGACCGAGCAACAAAATGCCCGTGCGCGGATCGGCGCGGTCCTCGGCGATGAGCTTTCGATCGTGTTTCGCGCCGATCCCGGGCTGATCGCGGGTCTGGAACTGCATGGGCCGCATGTTTCGATCAGCAACAGTTGGCGGGCCGATCTCGGACCGATCCTGGTCGGAGCCTCGGCGAGGCACACGAAATGAACGGCAATGCGGAACCGCGTGCCCCTCCCTGTCCCCCCTCCCCCCCCATGACGAAGCCCGCCGCGACGGGCGCACCCGCCGACGCGGCTCGATCGCCGCGCGCAGGATGGCTCGCCGCCGCGCCCGATCGGCGCGGTGACCCTCGGGCCGGGGACGAGGTCGGCCGGGTCGAGGAAGTCGGCGATGGCGTTGCCCTCGTATCCGGCCTGCCCAATGCGCGGCTCGATGAACTGTTGCGATTCCAAAACGGGCAGTTCGGCTACGCCCAGATGCTGGAGCGCGACCGGATCGGCTGTGTGCTGCTGGACGACGTGGATGGCGTCGAGGCCGGCGATACCGTGCGCGGCACCGGCGACGTCGTGCGCGTGCCGGTCGGTCCGGGACTGCTCGGGCGGGTGGTCGATCCGCTCGGCCGGCCGCTCGACGGCAAGGGACCGATCGCAGCCGATACCAGCGAACCGATCGAGCGGCCGGCGCCCGCCATCATCGACCGGGACCTGGTCAGCGAGCCGGTGCAAACCGGGCTGCTCGTCGTCGATACCCTGTTCGCTCTGGGCCGCGGTCAGCGCGAGCTGATCATCGGCGACCGGGCGATCGGCAAGACCACGATCGGCGTCGATACCATCATCAATCAGAAAACCAGCGACATCATCTGCGTCTATATCGCCGTCGGCCAGAAAAGTTCGGGCGTGCGGCGCGCGATCGACGCGATCCGGGCCGGCGGCGATCTCAGCCGTTGCATCATCGTGGTGGCGGAGGCCGCCAGCGCGCCCGGCCTGCAATGGATCGCGCCGTTCGCCGGCTTCACCATGGCGGAGTATTTTCGCGATCGCGGCCAGCACGCGCTGGTCGTGATCGACGACCTGACCAGGCATGCGGCCAGCCATCGCGAGATCGCCCTGTTGACGCGTCAGTCGCCCGGCCGCGAGGCATATCCCGGGGACGTGTTCTATGTGCACGCGCGGTTGCTGGAGCGCGCCGCGAAACTCTCGCCGGGAAAAGGCGGCGGTTCATTGACCGCGCTGCCGATCGCCGAGACCGACGCCGGCAATCTGAGCGCGTACATCCCGACCAATCTCATTTCGATCACCGACGGACAGATCGTGCTCGATGCGAAACTTTTTCATGAGGGACAGAAGCCGGCGGTCGATGTCGGCACCAGTGTCAGCCGCGTCGGCGGCAAAACCCAGGCGCGCGCACTGCGAGAAGCAGCGGAGACCTTGCGCCTCGATTACGCGCAGTTCCTGGAAATGGAGATGTTCACGCGGTTCGGCGGCATGCCGGATACCAGGGTGCGCGATCAACTGACGCGCGGCGCGCGGATCCGCGCGATCCTGACGCAGTCCCGGCATGCGCCGATGCGGCTGGCCGATGAGGTCGCGCTGGTTCTGGCGGTGCAGGCCGGCCTGCTGGATCCGCTGTCGGCGGTGGAGGTGATCGCGTTCCGGGACGGTATGCGCGAGGCGCTCGATCGCGACGCGGCGGACGCGGTGGCATTGATCCAGGCCACCGGGACACTCGACGCGGCGCACGCGACCGGGCTGCTGGCGACGCTGAAACAGCACGCGCGACGTGTCGCCTCCGTCGCCCCGGACGATGCCGGGACCGATCACCCATCATGACTGAGCGGCTCGCGGATATCGGGGCGCGGATCGCCGGCGTGCGCCAGCTCGGCACGGTGGTCAACGCGATGCGCGGCATCGCGGCGGCGCGCGTCCAACAGGCCCGTGGCCAGGTGATCGCGGTCGATCATTACGCGGCCACGATCGCGGCGGCGATCGGACGGGCATCCGCGCTGGTCGCCCCCGCGGTGCCACCGGCCGTGCCGCGATCGAGCCGTCTCGCGATCGTGCTGTTTTGCGCGGAGCAGGGCTTCGCCGGCGCCTTCAGCGAGCGTGTGCTGGACGCGGCTCACGCCGATCTGGCGACCGCGGAACTGTTCCTCATCGGCACCAGAGGCGTCACCATCGCGGCCGAGCGCGGCGTCACGGCGGACTGGACGAGCGCGATGCCGTCGCATTCAGCGGGTGTGCCGAAGCTCGCCGATCGGATCGCCGAGGCGCTTTACCGCCGGATCGCCGCCGGAGCGATCGATCGCCTCGACGCGATCTTCACGAACGGCCATCACGGGCCCGGGGCGCACATCGAACGCATCCGTTTATTTCCGCTGGATATGGCGGAATTTCCGCGACCGGCCGATGGCAACGCACCGCTGCTCAATCTCGCGCCGGAGGCCCTGTTGAGCGACCTCATCGCGGAGTATCTGCATGCCCGCCTGTGCAACGCCGCATTGCACGCGTTCGCCGCCGAGAACGCGGCGCGGATGGAAGCCATGGAAGCCGCGCGTCATCAAATCGGACAACAACTCGCCGCGCTCGAGGCGACTCAGCGGCAGGTCAGGCAGGAAGAGATCACAGCGGAAATCATTGAGCTTGCCGCCGGGGAAACGGCGAGCCGGCCGGTCCGCGTCGATGTACGCATTTGAGGTGACGGCGGGCGTGGATCGCCGCGACTATTTCGGATTGACCGTCGGACTGCCGCCAGGAGTGCCGGGAGGCGGAATGGTCATCGCCGGATCCACGTTCGGCGGCCGGACCGTTGCGCCGTGGCTGGCATCCGGAACCGGCTGGATGACGCCGCTGGATGGCAGCGACGAATCCGCGCGTTTGTCCGGCGCCACCGCCGGATGGTTTGTTGGCGCCGGCGTCTGATCGGACGAGGGTGCCGCCGCGAAGGCGGGTGCCGCGCCCAGCAACCAGAGCAACCCAATCAATGTTCGTCGCATGACACTCCTCCTTCTTCCCGATGGTGGCGCCCCGGACCGTGAACTCGAACCACCCGGTCGGCGTCACACCATGAGTTTGTCCAACCGGATCGGCAGATCCCGAACCCGCGTTCCCGTCGCGTGGTAAACGGCATTGGCGATGGCGGCCGCGACCCCGACCATGGGCAGTTCGCCAATCCCCTTGATGCCGAGCGGCGTTGTCACGAGATCGGGCGCGTCAACCACGATGGTCTGGATGTCGGGCACGTCGGCGTTCACCGGCATGAGGTAGTCGGCGATATTGGCGTTGACGATCCGGCCGGTTTCGCGATCGACGCGGGTTTCCTCCAGCAAGGCCATGCCAATTCCGAAGACGATGCCGCCCATCAACTGGCTGCGCGCGGTCTTCTGGTTGATGATCGTGCCGCAATCGAAAGCGCCCACCCAACGGCTGACCTTGATGGTGCGCAGGACGGTGTCGATGCGCACCTCGCAAAACTGCGCCCCGAACGCGTGCCGCGCGTAATGCTCCGCGTCCGCGGCGGGTTTATCGTTGCTGGTTGCCTCGACGAATGGCACGCCCGCGCGCGTCATCAGCTCCGCGACACGGATCTCGCCCCCTGGGCCGCGCACCACGCCATCGGACAGCGTCCGCTCACCGCCACCCTGCCACGCGGCGCCGCCGTTCGATCCGGTCAACGCGAAGATCTTGTCGCGCACCTGCGCCGCGGCATCGCGCACCGCCGGCAACACACTGGCGCTGGTCATCGATCCGCCCGACACCGGCGCGGGCGGCAACCGGCTGTCGCCGAGTTCCACCCGCACCCGCTCGATCGGCAGGCCGAGCGCATCGGCCGCCACCTGAGCCATCGTCGTATACGTGCCGGTGCCGATATCCTGCGTGCCGGAGCGCACCAGCGCGGTGCCGTCGGGTGCCAGGCGAACCGACGCGGCGGCCGGCATCCGGTTGGTGGGATAGGTCGATGTCGCCATCCCCATCCCAATCAGAATGCGCCCGTCGCGCATCGAACCCGTCTGAGCTGACCGGTTCTTCCAGCCAAACGCGTCGGCCGCCTGCTGGTAACAGGACTTCAGGCCCTTGCTGGCGAACGGTTTGCCGCTGGTGGCATCGGTCTGCGCGTAATTGCGCAGCCGCAGTTCCAGCGGATCCATCTCCAGCGCGACCGCCAACTCGTCCATGGCCGATTCGAGCGCGAAATTGCCCGACGCCTCGCCGGGCGCGCGCATGTAGGTCGGCAGACCCTGATTGACACTGACCAACCGATGCGAGGTCGAGATGTTATCGCAGGCGTAGAGCATGCGGGTCGCCATCGCCACCGGCTCGGCGAATTCACCGATCTCCGGGGACGACATCTGCGTCAGGCCGTCATGGCTGATCGCCACCAGCTTGCCGTCGCGTTGCGCGCCCAGCCGGAGGCGTTGGATGGTGCGGGGACGGTAGCCGTTGGAGGTGAACATCTGCTCGCGCGTCACTTCCAGCCGCACGGGCCGATTGACGCGCCGCGCGGCCATCGCCGCGAGGGTCGCCGGTGGCCAGGTGTTGCCCTTCGAGCCAAAGCCGCCGCCCACGAAAGGGCAAATGATCGTCACGTCCTTCTTGGCGAGCCCAAACAGGCTGGCGATCGTTTCGCGCGCGCCGGTGATGCCCTGCGTCGCGGTCCAGACGGTCAGCCGGTCGCCTGTCCAGTTGGCGAGGGTGGCGTGCGGCTCCATCGGATTGTGATGCTCGATCGGGGTTTGATAAGTCGCGTCGATGCGGATCGCGGCGTTTGTCAGGGCACTGTCGGGATCGCCGGTACGCGTATCCGCCTTGGCCTGGCCGTTGCGGAAATTCTTCGGCTCGTAGGCGCGGTCGAGCACGGCGTCCATCATGGTCACCGCCTCCGCCGGCTCATAACGCACCGAGACTTTCGCCGCGGCCGCCCGCGCCTGGCGCGATGTCTCGGCGATCACCAGGCCGATATGTTGGCCATTGTAAAGCACTTCGTTGTTCTGTAGCAACGGAAACAGCACGGTCTGTTGTGCCGCCGACCGCACCTGCAACTTATCCGCGTTATCGATGGTGATGATGTCCAGCACGCCCGGCATGCCGCGCGCCACCGAGGTATCGATCGCGCTCACCTTGCCGGCGGAAATCGTGCTTTGCACCAATACGGCGTACGCCATGTTGGGCAGTTCGAACTCCGCGGCGTATTTCGCCTGGCCGCGCACCTTGAGCTGTCCGTCCCGCCGGTTGATGCTTTGACCCACGATCATTACAGGTTCTCCCGGTCGGCGACGGTTCGCAAGGCGCGCAGCACGGTGCGGCGAGCCAGTTCGATCTTGAAATCATTGTCCCCGGCACCGCGGGCGCCATCGCCGGCGCGCGCGGCGGCGGCTTGCAATACCGCGGGTTCCAGGTGTTTGCCGCGCAGCGCCGCCTCGACCTCCGGCAATCGCCAGGGTTTCGGCGCGACACCGCCGAGCGCCACCCGTGCGTCGCGAATGGTGCCGTCGGCGACATCGAGCCCGACCGCCGCGGAGACCAGGGCGAACGCGAAGCTGGTGCGGTCGCGGACTTTCACATAGCACGAGTTACGCGCGATCGGGGTGTCGGGCACGAACACCCTGGCGATTGTCTCGCCCGGCCGCAGCACCGTCTCGAGATGCGGCGTGTCGCCTGGCAGCCGGTAGAAGTCGGCCAGCTTGACCCGCCGTTTCGCGCCGTCGGAGTCCGTGAGTTCAAGTTCCGCGTCCAGTGCCATCAGGGCCACGGGCATGTCCGACGGGTGCGTGGCGATGCAATGATCGCTGCCGCCGAAAATCGCGAGGTCATGGTTCTCGCCATGCAGCGCGGGGCAGCCGGAGCCGGGCTGGCGTTTGTTGCAGGCGAAACCAGTGTCGCGGAAATAACCGCAGCGCGTGCGTTGCAGCAGATTGCCGCCGACCGTGCCCATGTCGTGGTACCTGGGGCGACGCCGACAGCAGCAACGCCTGCGATATCGCCGGCCAGCCGTTCCTGACGTCGCGATGCTCCGCTACCTGAGCCATCGTGCACAGCGCGTCGAGTTCCAGCGTATCGCCATTGACGGAGACGTGACGCAACAGCAACTGATCGAGATCGATGATCCGCCTTGGCTCGGCCACGTTGCTCTTCATCAATTGCAGCAGGTCGGTCCCACCGGCGATGAACGCGTCGCCGTCGCGCCACGATGCGCGCGCGCGCCCGGCCACGTCCGGGCGGGTGAACTCGAAGGGTTGCATGGCTCAATCCTCCGCCCGGTGATTGCGCTGTGCCCGCGGATTGGTCGTTTCCAGCACCTTTTGGCCGGCCGCCTCGCGGACGGCCGCGACAATGTTCGGATAGGCGCCGCAGCGGCAGATGTTGCCGCTCATCCACTCGCGAATTTCGTCGTCGGTCTGGATGTGGCCTTCCTTGATCAGCGCGACGGCCGACATGATCTGGCCGGGCGTGCAGTAACCGCATTGCAGCGCGTCATGCTCGACGAACGCCGCCTGTACCGGATGGAGGTCGTCGCCGTCGGACAGGCCCTCGATGGTGGTGATCGGCTTGCCCTCGCAGCGTACCGCCAGCGTCAGGCAGGCCAGCACGCGGGTGCCGTCCACGTGCACGGTGCACGCGCCGCAGGAACCCATGTCGCAGCCTTTTTTGGTGCCGGTCAGCGCGATTTGCTCGCGGAGCAGATCGAGCAAGGTGATGCCGGGATCGAGCGCCAACGTGCGCCGCTGGCCATTGATCGTGAGTTCGGTCATCCGCGTGGGCGAGGGCGGGGCGGCCGTGGTGCTGGCGTCGGCAGCCCAGCCATCCGGCGCGGCGATCGGCAATACGCCGAGACTGGCGACGGTGCCAAGGAGATGGCGTCGGGTTGGTTCGGGAAGATCCATTGAACACACTCCAGGCCAGGTTCTCGGAAAGAACCCCTGGAGATCGAAAAAGTTTCCGCTATCGCCCCGTGGCAAGCGCCGGTGATGCCGAATTAGCATCGGGTCATGCGGAAAATAGCACTTTTTGCGTCAGCCCATCCGATGCTTTACTGTCGGCGCGGCTGTTAACAGGAGCGGGCGATGCGAAACGCCGACAACAAGAACAAAAGCTGGCGACGCCGGGATTTTCTGAGCCTGGGAACGGCGCTCGCCGCCGGTGGCGTGGTCATGACGGTGACCGACCGGGCGTCGGGTGCCGCGGCGACGATCAATATGCAGCTTGGCTGGCTGGGGGGCGGCAACCAGATCGGCGAAATCGCGGCCTTGCAGTTGGGCTACTTCGAACAGGAAGGCCTCGACTTCAAAATCCAGCCCGGCGGGCCGAACAACGACGGCATCGCGATCGTCGCATCCGGTCGTTACGAAGTGGGGCAGGTATCCTCCAGCCCGTCGCTGATGCTGGCGGTGTCGCAGGACATCCCGATCAAATGCTTCGCGGTGTCGGCGCAGCAGCATCCCTACGCGTTCTTCTCCTTGAAGAAAAACCCGGTGCGGAGCGCGGCCGATTTCCGCGGCAAGAAAGTCGGCATCCAGGCCACCGGCCAGATTTTGCTGCGCGCGTTGCTGGCGAAAAACAACATCGATCCGAAGGATGTGACCGTCGTCATCATCGGCTCGGAGATGACGCCGCTGATGACCGGCCAGGTGGACGTCGTCACCGGTTGGCTCACCAATACCACGGCGTTGAGTGTGCTCGGCCCCGATCGCGTGCAGTTCAAACTGTGGGACGCGGGGGTGAAACTTTACGCCAATCCGTATTACGCGACGACCGATACGTTGCAGAACAAGAAGGACATGCTGATCCGCTTCATGCGCGCCGCGTCCAAAGGGTGGGCGTTCACGTACGGCAATCGCGACAAGGCGGTCGAGTTGCTGGTCAAGACACTTTCCCAATCTCGTCGCCAAGGATGAGCGCGCCGCGGCCGATGTCATGCTGGACGCCACCTTTACCGAGGCCACGAAATCCGGCGGCTACGGCACGATGGATCCGGCGGTGTGGCAGGACCAGATCTCGCTCTACAGCCAACTTGGCCAGTTCAGCAAACGCACGCCCACCGTCGACGCGGTGATGACGCTCGATATCCTCAACGCCACCGCCGACACGCGGCCGAAGATCGGCTGAAATGAGCGACGACCCTGGCAGACACCGCGATTGAATGCCGGGATGTCACGGTGCGGTTCTCCAGCGACCGCGGCTCGGTCACGGCGCTGGAGAACGTTTCGCTGTCCTTGGCGCAGGGCGGCTTCCTCACGCTGCTCGGCCCGTCAGGTTGCGGCAAGTCCACGTTGTTGCGCGTGATCGCCGACATCGTACAGCCGGTGGCGGGTACGGTGAGCGTGCTCGGACAGGCGCCCGCGAAGCGCCCGGCGCGACCGCCAGATCGGTTTCGTGTTCCAGGACGCGGCGTTGTTGCCCTGGCGCAACGCACTCGACAACGTGCGGCTGCCGTTGGAGGTCGGGGGACGGCGAAGCCTGCCGCCGGGCGCGCAGGGTCCGGAAGCGCTGCTGGATCTGGTGGGCCTGGCCGGGTGGGAGAAAGCGCTGCCGCATGAGTTGTCGGGTGGCATGCGGCAACGCGTGGCGATCGCGCGCGCGTTGCTCGGCGCGCCGAGAATTCTGCTGATGGACGAGCCGTTCGGCGCGCTGGATGAGATCACCCGCGACCGGCTGAACGAGGAATTGTTGCGCATCTGGCGCGACACCGGCACGACGATCGTTTTCGTCACGCACAGTATTTATGAGGCGGCGTTTCTCGGTCGGCAGGTGCTGATGCTCGCGGCGCGGCCCGGCCGGGTGCGCGAACTGGTGCCGGTCGATCTGCCCGAGCCGCGGCAACTGTCGGTGCGGGAAACGCCGGGCTTCGTCGCGCTCGCCGCGCATCTGCGCGCCGTGTTGGAGACCTGCTGATGTCGGTCACGCTCGCCGGCGCATCGCCGCGGGACGCCGGGTCCGCGGCGGGCGACGATCTCGACCTTGCCTGGCGCGCGGCGCAACGCCGCCTGCGTCTGCGCCGACGGATCATGCCGTTGGCCGGCGGCGCTGGACTGCTGTTCATTTGGTGGGCGCTGATCGCCGTGTTCCACGTGCGCCCGTTCATCGCGCCGTCGCCGGAAGTGGTCGCGCTCACGGTGTACGAAAAGTTCGGTATGCTGATGGCGAACCTGCTGCCGACGGCGATCGAGGCGGTGTGCGGCTTCCTGCTGGGCAATCTGACCGCGATCGTGATCGCAACCGCCTTCGTGCACCGTAAGACGCTGGAGGAAGCGTTCTTTCCCATCGCCGTGCTGATCAACTCCATTCCGGTGGTGGCGAAGGCGCCGATTTTGATTTTGCTGCTCGGCAACGGCCTGGCGCCGAAAATCGCCATCGCCGCGATCGTTTGTTTCTTCCCGACACTGGTCAACATGGTGCGCGGGTTGGAGGCGGTCAGTCCGCAGGCGATGGAACTGATGCACGTGCTGTCCGCCAGCAAGCGCGAGATCTTCGTCAAACTGCGCCTGCCGACGTCGGTGCCGTACCTGTTCTCCGCGTTGAAGATCGCCGCGAGCACCTCGGTTGTCGGCGCGATCGTCGGGGAGTGGATCGGCTCGCAGGAGGGGATCGGCGCGCTGATCATCCAGGCGACCTACAACTTCGACTCGGCGTTGCTTTACGCGACGGTGCTGTGCGGGTCGTGCTTCTCGGTGCTGTTCTTCCTGACGATCCGGCTGATCGAGCGCGTGGTGGTCAGTTGGCAACCCGACGTAACGAAATGACAAAGGAGACGCGACGATGACATATGCCGAAGGTCCGGGCGTCGCGGGTCCGGGCACGGTGCCGATCGTTTCGCGCGCCGATGTGCTCGTGGTGGGCGGTGGTCCGGCTGGCTTTTCCGCCGCGGTGGCGGCGGCGCGCAACGGCGCCAAGGTCACGCTGGTGGAACGCTATCCGTACCTTGGCGGTCTGGCCTCGGGCGGGATGGTGCTGGTGCTGGACGACATGTGCAACGGCGCCGAAATCACCGTGCGCGGCATTTGCGGCGAGATGATCGAGCGCATGGGACGCCACGGGCTCGCGGTCTGGCCGCCGGAGGCCGAGCGCGGGCACGATCCGGCGATGTATCGCAAATGGTCGCGCTGGGGCCTGTTCGACTTCAATACGCACACGAAACCGCATCCGATTTGTTACGCCGTCGCGTTCGATCCGGACGGGTGGAAGCGTGTCTCCGACGACATGGTTCAGGAAGCCGGCATCGAGTTGCGCCTGCACAGTTGGTTCTCCCGCGCCATCGTCGAGGACGGCCGTGCCACCGGCGTGGTGGTCGAGACCAAGGCGGGCCGTCAGGCCCTCATGGGCGGCGTGGTGATCGACACGACCGGCGACCTCGACGTAGCCGCGAGCGCCGGCGCGCACTTCATCGACGGCGCCTACATGGTCACCACGGTGTTCCGCCTTGGCGGGGTCGATACCGATGCCGCCGAACGATTCCAGTTCGAGGAGCCTGAGAAGTTCCGCGCGGTCGATATGGCGGCACGGAAAATCATCGGCGGGTCATGGGACTATTGGTGGTTGAAGACGCCGCTGCCCGGCATTGTCTGGTGCAACTGTCCGCACATGACCGGCCTCGATGGATTGAAGGTCGAGGATCTGACTGCAGGCGGAATTCGAAGGCCGCCGCCGCATCCATGCGCTGGTCGATTACGTCCGCGCCAGTTCGCCGGGTTTCGAGCATTGCTTCGTGGTGGATGTCGCGCCGCAGGTCGGCGTCAGGCAGACCCGATTGCTTGAGGGCGAGTATGTGGTGACCAAAGACGATGTGTTGCAACGCGTGCATTTCGCCGACAGCATCGCGCGCGGCCGCGACTACTACACGCCGTACCGTTCGTTGTTGCCGAAAGGCATCGAGCAGATGTTGGTTGCGGGCCGGCATTATTCCGCGACGTCCTCGGCGCAGAAGATTTCGCGGGAAATCCCGCCCTGCATGGCGATGGGCGAGGCGGCGGGCATCGCCGCGACCATGGCGCTGTCGTCCGGCGGTCTCGTGCGCGCCATCGACGTTCCTGGTATTGCAACGGAAATTGCGCGCTGCCGGGGCTGATCCGGGCGATGTTCCATCGGCGAACGCACGCATGCTGGAAACTCAATCATGACCGACTCGCAACCGCTGTCGGGTTTGCGGGTGCTCGATTTCACCCAGGTGATGTTGGGACCATGCGCGACCCAGACACTCGGCGATTACGGCGCCGACGTGATCAAGATCGAACGGATTGGCGCCGGCGATCTGTCCCGCACCGCGATCGAGGATCCGGCGGGCATGCGCAATCCGGTGTTCTCCAGTCTCAACCGCAACAAACGCAGCATCGCGCTGGATCTGAAATCGCCCGCCGGCCTGGAAATCGTACGAACCTTGGCGAAGACCGCGGACGTCGTGGTCAACAATTTCCGCGCCGGCGTGATGGAGCGGATGGGTCTCGGCTACGACGTGCTGTCGGAGAACAATCCACGCATCATCTTCGCGTTCGGCACCGGCTTCGGCAGCAAGGGACCGTACGCGCATAAGGGCGGTCAGGACATCCTCGCGCAGGCGATGAGTGGCGTGATGATGCGCAAATGCGATCCATCGGATCCCGTGACGATTTATCCCACCGCGCTCGCCGATTATTCCGCCGGCATGCATTTGGTGCAGGGGGTTTTGCTGGCGCTGCTGCACCGGGAACGCACGGGACGCGGTCAGGTCGTCGAGGTCTCGTTGTATGACAGCATGCTGGCGATGCAGATGCAGGAGGCCGCGATGTGGCTGATGCGCGACCGGGACTTCAGTTGGGGCTCGATGCCTCACACCGGCGCGTTTGAAACCACGGATGGCGCGGTCGTCATCGTCGGCGCGTTCAAGGCGAATCCGCTGCGCGATATCTCTCAGGCGCTGGGCATTGACGATCTGTCGCTGGATGACCGGTTCAGCAGCTTCGAGAAGAGCGTGAAGAACCGCACCGCGCTGCACGGAATTCTGCGGGCGCGGATCGCCACCAACTCGACGGCGCATTGGATGGAGCGGTTGGAGGCTCTCGATCTGCTGTGCTCGCCGGTGCGCGGCCTCGGTGCCGCGCTGGCCGATCCGCAGACCGAAATCAACGGCATGATCCTGCGCGCCGAGGGAGAGACCGAACCGCTCGGCGTGGTCGGTTCGCCGGTGCACTTGTCCGAAGGCGGCTTCGCCTTGCGTCGGAACCCGCCGGCGCTGGGGGCGCATGGCGCGGAGATTCTCGCTGAATATGGCTACGATCGTTCGACGATTGAACACCTGCGCACCGCGGGCATTCTGGCATGACCGCGACACTGCGCATCGACAATCATGTCGCTTATGTGACGATCGACCGAGCCCAGGTGATGAACGCGGTCGATGAGGCGACGGATGAGGCGCTGGAGGCGATCTGGCTGCGGTTGGAAGCGGATCGGGCTGTACGCGCGGTGGTGCTGACCGGCGCCGGCGATCGAGCATTCTGTGTCGGTTCCGACATGAAGAACGTAGGCAAATCCGGGCTCGAGGACCGGGCCTTTGGCAATCCCAACGGCTTCGGCGGCATTTCGTTGCGTACCACGCTCGATATTCCGGTCATCGCCCGCGTCAACGGCCATGCGCTCGGCGGCGGGTTCGAGATGGTGCTCGGTTGCGACATCGTCATATCAGCCGAGGAAGCGACGTTTGGTCTGCCGGAACCGCGCGTTGGCCGCCTGCCGTTGGATGGCGGCATGGTGCTGCTGCAACGGCAGATCCCTTTCCGTCAGGCGATGGGCATGTTGCTCACCGGCCGCCGTCTGCGTGCCGCCGAGGCGCTGTCGATGGGCCTCGTGAACGAAGTGGTGCCGCGCGCCGCGTTGGACGAAACCGTGCAGCGTTGGCTGTCCGACATCCTGGCCTGCGCGCCGCTTTCGTTGCGCGCGATCAAGCAATCCGTCCGCCGTACCGCGCATCTGACGGCGGCGGAGGCGCGGGCGCAGCGATTGCCGGCGCTGATCGAATGCCTGGCCTCACGCGATGGCGACGAGGGCGTGCTGGCATTTCAGGAAAAACGCGCGCCGGTATGGACCGGCAGGTGAGAATTTCGGCACGGAATGCGGCCAGTCTGCATTCCGCCGTGCTGCGTTACATCCGGGAGGTTGGCCGCCGCGGTTCGATCCGCAAGGCGGCGCAGGTGTTGAACGTCGCGTCCTCGGCGGTGAACCGGCAAATCCTGAAGGTCGAGCAGGACCTCGGCGTCAAGCTGTTCGATCGCACGCCCGACGGCATGCATCCAACGCCGGCGGGCGAAATCCTGTTGCGGCATATCCGCGACACGCTGTCCGATTACGATATCCTGCTGGCGGAGATCGACAGCCAGCGCGGCATTCGCAGTGGCCACGTTCGCATCGTGGCGCTCGACAGTTTGCTGGTGGAGTTTTTGCCGCGCGTGCTCGACCCGCTGAGCCGCCGCTATCCCGCGATCACGTTTTCGGTGCTCGCCACGGCGCCGATGGCGGTGTTTCATGAGGTTATCGCGGCGCAGGCGGATATCGGTCTGACGTTTGTCGCTCCGGCCAGCGCGGCGCTGCAACAGATCGCCAGCGTATCGATGCCGCTTGGCGCGGTGATGTCGCCGCGACACGCGCTGGCGCGGCACAAGCGGCTCAGCTTTCAGGATTTCGAAGGTCACGCGGTGCTGATGCAGAACGACGCGCTTCCGGTGGTGCCGTTCATCGACGATGAATTCGCGGCGTTCCGCGGTGCCACCCGGCCGCGTCTCGTTTCGAATTCGATCGAAATGCTCCGCCGCGCGATCCATGCCGACCTTGGCGTCGCGTTCTTTACCCGATTGGGATTTTTGCGCGAGATCGCCTCGGGCGAACTGATCTGGATCCCACTCGCGGTGCCGCGGTTGGAGCAATTGCGGCTGGGGTTGTTCACGTCCGCGCAGCGCACGTTGGCGCCGGCGACATCGGTGGTCGTGAACGAGATCGTCGGGCACTTCAAAGATCTGGAGGACGCCGCATGACTCTGATGATCGATGGCGCGCTGGTGTGGGGGGACGCGGGGTTTCGAACCGGTGGCGTGCTGGTTGACGGCGAGCGGATCGCCGCCGTCGCCTGGACCGATGAAGACCGGCATCAACTGCGCGCCCGCGCCGCCGAGACGCTGGACGCTGGAGCGTTCTGGCTGATCCCGGGCCTGATCGATGCGCATGCGCACGGCTATTCCACCCTGTTGCGGGGGACCGAGAACAGTCTGCCGCTGGAACTTTGGGCGCTCTACACGACGCTGTATGGCCGCGCGTACGATGCGCGCGCGATCCGGTCCGCGGTGCTGCTCGGCGCGGCGGAACGCATCCGCGGCGGCGTAACCGGCGTGATCGACCACGCGCCGATGGTGCATCTGGCGGAGGCCACGCTGGCCGCGCACGAGCAGTCCGGGCTGCGCGTGGCGTACGCCGCGTTCCTGCACGACATCTCCGATTACGATCTGCTGGGGATGGCGCTGCCGCCCGGGGTGGCGGGCGGATTGCCGCCGGTCGATGCCGCGGTTTACGCGACGCGGTTCGCCGAAGTCCTGAGCATGGCGCGAGGCGGATCGGGTCGGATCAGCGTGCAACTTGGCCCGAACGCGCCGCAGCGCTGCTCCCCCGAGGCATGGGCCTTATGGAAAACGTTGCGAGATCGGCACGGCGTAAACATTCACGTGCATCTCATGGAAACCCGCGCGCAGGCGGAGATCGGCAGACGCCGTGGGCCGGATGGACTGGTCGCCGAGATGGAACGCTTCGGTCTGCTGGAAGGCGGCTTGTCCGCCGCGCACGGTATCTGGCTGAGCGAGCCGGAGCGTGAGCGGCTGGCCCTCCACGCGGTCACCGTGGTGCACAATCCGGCGAGCAACCTGATGCTCGGCTCCGGCATCATCCCGCTTGCCTCATACCGCCAACTGGGCGTCAGCGTGGCGCTCGGCACTGATTCGGCGAATACCAGCGGCCGGCATGACATGTTCGAAACGATGCGGCTCGCGATGATGCTGCAGCGGATCGGAACCAGCCAGCATGAAACCTGGCCGCGCGCGGACGAAATCCTGACCATGGCGACCCGCGACGGCGCGCGCGTACTTGGACTGAGCGGTGCGGTGGGCGAAATCGCGGCGGGCCAGTTCGCCGATCTGGCGCTGGTGCGGCGCGGCCACCCGACCACATTGACGATGCGGTGGGACGCGGCCGCGCTGGTGCAACACGGCAGTCCCGAGGCGGTGGACAGCGTGATGGTCAACGGCGCGTGGGTCATGCGCGACCGCACCATTCTGGCGTTCGACGAGGCGGCGGTGCTGCGCGAAGCGGCGGACGCGATCGGCGATATCCGCGACCGCACCGCGGCGGATCGCATGGTTCTGGACGGCGCGCTGCCGGCGTTAAGCGAGGCGTTTCACGTCGGACAACTTCCACCCTGGGCTCGGTCATAAGGCGCCCGACCGCCGCTATCCGACGTCCGCCTCCGCCGCGACGATACCGTGTGCGTACAACGTGTTGTCCAGCCGTTCGATCAGCGCCGCGATTTCGCGCGCCGGACGCGGGGAGCTGAAGTAATAGCCTTGCACCTCGCCACAGCCGGCTCGCCGCAACAACTCCAGCTGCGCCGCGGTTTCGACACCCTCGGCCAGAACCCGAATGTCCAGGCTGTGTCCAAGTGAGATGATGGCGCGCACGATCGCGCGGCTGTCTTCCTTTACGTCCAGATCGCGCACGAAACTCTGATCGATCTTGATTTTGTCGAACGGGAAACTGCGCAGATAGCTCAGCGACGAATAGCCGGTGCCGAAATCATCCATCGAGATGTGGGCGCCCAGTTCATGGAGCCGGCGCAATGTCGCGAGGCTGGCGTCGTTATCGGCCAACAGAACCAACTCGGTGATTTCCAGTTCGAGCCGGCGCGCCGGTAATCCCGAGGACCGTAGCGCCTCGGTCACCTGATCCACCAGGCGCGGGCTTTTAAACTGCAAGGGAGACACATTGACGGCGACTTTCAGAGACGTCGGCCATTTGACGGCCTCCGCGCACGCACGTCGGATCACCCATTCTCCGATGCGGACGATCAGTCCGGTTTCTTCCGCGACAGGAATGAATTCGGTCGGCGAGACCATGCCGCGCGTGGGATGCGACCAGCGCATCAGCGCCTCGAACCCGCTCAACCGGTTCGAAGGCAGATCGACCAGCGGCTGATAAAACAGTTCGAACTCGTCATTGTCGAGGGCGGAGCGCAAATCCAGCTCCAGCGCGCGCCGTGCCCGCAACCGCGCATCCATTTCCGGCTCGAAGCAACGGTACGCGCCGCGGCCATCCAGCTTGGCGCGATACAGTGCGAGGTCGGCGTTCTTCAACAGTGTGTCCGCGCTGGTGCCATCCGTACCGGCGACCGCGATGCCCAGACTGGCGCTGATTTGCACACGCTGACCGTCGAGATCGAAGGGGTCGCCAAGCGCGCGTACGATGCGCGCGGCGAGCTCCACCGCGTCGTCGGGCCGCGCCACGCCGGACTGCACGATCGCGAACTCGTCGCCGCCCAATCGGGCGACGGTATCGACGTCTCGGGCGCAGGCGCGCAAACGTTCGGCCGCGGCGAGCAGCACTCGGTCGCCGACCGGATGGCCGAGTGTGTCGTTGATGGTTTTGAAATGATCGAGATCGACGAACAGCACCGCGAAGCCGTGTCCGCGGCCGAGTTGCGATAACGCCTGATCCAGGCATTCCCGAAACTGCACGCGGTTGGGCAGGTTGGTCAGCGCATCGTGCCGCGCCATGTGAGCGATGCGGGCTTCGGCGCGGCGCCGCTCCGTCACGTCCTCATAGGTCTCGACCCAGCCGCCATCGTCCATGGGCACGTGCGAGATCGCCACGACCCGACCGTCGCTCAGTTCCCGCAGCAACGTCCCGGCGCGGCGTTCGGTCACGAGATCCATATGCAGGCGATACAGGACATCGACGCTGTCCTCCGCATGGTTGCCCGCGGCGAAACTCAGCTCCAGCACTTCGCGAAAGCACAGGCCGGGACGGGGCGCGTCCGGCGTCAGACGGTACAGTTCGGCGAACTGACGGTTCGATACCAACAGGCGCTGAGTAGAGTCGTACAGGCACAGACCCTGCGACATGTTGCTCAACGCCGCGTCGAACAGACGGTTGGTGCGGGTCAGATCCGCTTCGCGCTGTTTCTCCACGGTGATATCGCCGCAGATCGCGACGAACCCGCCTTCGCGGTTGGCACTGCGGCTGATGCGTAGCCAACGCCCATCATCAAGGCGCACTTCCATCGGCACCGGGCTGGCGAAACTGTCGCGCGCGGACTCGTCGATCATCACTTCGCGCAGCCGTGAACCCGGCCGCAACGCATCAGCGATGGCGGGAAAAAATCGCCCAAGCTGCGAATTGGCGATCACGATGCGGTCGTCGTCATCGACCAACACCACGCCCTCATGCGATCCCTCGATCGCGTCCACCAGCCTGCCCTGAGCCGAGCGGCGCTGCGCGATCTCGTGGCCCATCATGGCGCGAATGCTGTCGCGCATCACAGCCATCGCGCGCAGCAGAGCTCCGAGTTCGTCGGACGCGCCGGTCGGGATCGCGGTTTCCAGTTCGCCATGGGCGATGCGCGTGGCGGCGGCGGAGGCTTCGGCCAACGGTTGGATGATGCGCCGCGCCAGCACGGCGACGGTGATCGCGCTCAGCAGCAAGGCCGTCAAAGTCGCGGCGATGTTCAGCAGTCTGTCGCGTCCGATCGCCGCCAACGCCCGCTCGCGATTCACGAAGGCATCGCCCGCGGTAAAGTTGACCAGCAGATCGACCTGTTCGGCCACCGCGGCGGAGGCCTCGTCCAGCTTCGCCCACAATTCCGGGGTCTGGCCGCCGTCGCGTACGGCCTGATCCGCCGCTCGCCAGGCCGTCGCCGCCTGCTCGACCGCGTGCGCGGCGGCGGTGGCGCGCGCGGATCGTGATCGCTCGGCCGCGATGTCCAGATCGTCGCGCAGCGTGTCGGCGACTTCGTCGATGCGCGCTGAAACGTTCCGCCGCGTCCCCGCGTCGGTGCCAAGCCGCCGGCGCGCCGCGAGGCCTTCGATGGTGGCGAAATCCACCGCCGCGGCCCGCGCGAAACTGATCGACATCAGGGAATTGTCGAAGGTTTCGGTCACCAGCCGCGCCCCGGTGGCTATGCCGTGGACCGCGTACGCGCCAAGCGCGGCGGTGATCACGGTCATGCACAGGAATGCCATCAACAGCCTGCCGCGGATGGTCACCAGCCATGCCGCGAGACGACGCGATGTCCGCCACGCGAGCGCGGGGACGTGCTCCACGCTCCGCCGGGCGGATGTCGCAAGACCACTCACGCATGGACGGTAGCGCGTCGAATATTAACGCAAGGCTTCACAACGGCGCTTCGCATGCGCGCGCGTGAAACTGGCATGACAGCCTGCCACGGCTACCTCAATTCCTGAATTGACTTCCGGCGCGCCACGGCTGGTTCGCCCAGATCTTGGTTAAGGAAACCAGAGGCGATGGGCAGACCTGCCTGGTTGGCGATTTTCATGATGATCGGCCTGGCGGCGTTGCGGCCCCTTTCCGTCCGCGCGCAGGACGCCGGCGCCCTCGCCAATTCGGACCAAGCCAATTCGGACCAAGCCAATTCGGACCAAGCCAATTCGGACCGGTTCGAAATGTTCGACAGCGCGAAATTGCTGGCGACCGGTGGGGTCAGCCAACTGGAGGGCGCGGCCGGCGGCGGCCTGGCGCCATGGGCGCTGATCGCCGGTTACGGGAGCCGTGACTCGCTGGGCGGCAACGCGCACTACACCGTGGTGGGCGTTCCGAGCTTCACGTTGCAATCGGAGGGCGTGGCCATCGGCATCGCCGACCGCGTGGAACTTTCGTTCGCGCATGAAGCGTTCGACACCGGCTCGTTCGGCGCCACGCTCGGCATTGGCAAAGGTTACACCTTCGGTGAGGACATCGCCGGCGTAAAGGTCAAGCTGTTCGGCGACGCGATCTACGCGCAAGACAGCCTGCTGCCCCAGGTGTCGCTGGGGGCGATGTACAAAGCCGCCGACCGGAAGGCGTTGGTGATGGCCCTCGGCGCCCGCTCCGCGGAGGGTGTGGATTTTTATGTGGCGGCCACCAAATTGGTATTGCGAGACAGCTTGCTGCTGAATGCCACATTGCGGATGACGAAAGCCAACCAGCTTGGCCTGCTTGGGTTCGGCGGCGATCGCGACAACAATTATCATCCGGAGTTCGAGGGGTCGGTGGCCTGGCTGCTGAACCGGCATGTCGCCGTCGGAGCCGAATATCGTACAAAGCCGGACAATCTCTCATTCGCGCACGAGCGCGATTGGTACGACGCTTTCATCGCGGTGTTTCTCAACAAGCACGTCTCCGCCACGGCGGCGTTCGTCGCGCTTGGCAACATCGCGACGTCCCGGCAGCAGAACGGTGTTTATTTCTCCCTCCAGCTTGGACTCTGAGCCATGCGCGCGCTTCTCATCCCACTATGCGTCGTCCTGTTCGCCGGCACCGCGTCGGCCGGTACGCTGTATGACGATCTGGGTGGTCACGCCGGTCTGACCGTCATCATTGGCGATATGATCGACACCGCGGTGGCGGATCCGCGCACCGCCGACAAACTCGACAACATCGCGATTCCGCGTCTGAAACAGCGCATCGTCGAGCAGGTTTGCGAACTGACCGGCGGACCGTGTCATTTCCACGGCATTTCGATGAAGGGGGCGCACGCCTATTTGCATTTGCACGACCGGCACTTCAACGCGATGGTCGAGGATCTGCAGAACGCCATGGACAAGGCCGGTGTCCCGTTCGCCACGCAGAATCGGCTGCTGGCGATTCTGGCGCCCATGCATCGCGATATCGTCAGCCAATAGACCGTGAGCCGGAGTGGTCAGCATGCACAACGCCATGTCGCGTCACGCTGAAAAAATGCGGGTTCCGGCGGTGATCGTCCTCGCCGTGACCGCCTGCGTTCTGTTCGCCTGGGATGCGTTCGCCGCGGCCCGCATGCTGGTGTCGCAGCGGGAACGCATCTTTCATCCCAATCAGATGGAAATCCGCCGCGGCGATACGGTGCAGGTGCAGAACGACGACGGCGAACTGATCCATCACGCCTATGTCGCGACGGACACCTTCAACTTCAATTCCGGTGAGCAGATGCCGGGCAGCATCACCAATATCCGGTTCACCGAGGCCGGCACGTTCACCATACGCTGCCGCATCCATCCGAAGATGGCGCTGGTCGTGACGGTGAAGTAGCGCCGGCCTGGCCGATGCCTATTTCCCGAACGCCTTGTCCCACACAGCGTGGGTCCAGGCGCCCTCGGGCTTTTTGGTGATCACCGGATCCGACATGCCCGACATCAACTCGCTGACGGTGCGCGTGTAAGCGGCCTCGTCCAGATAACCGAGACCGTGCGGCGCCGGCACCACGAGTTTCGCGATCTCCGCCATCATGCGCTTCTGATGCGCGGCGGTTTGCGCGCCGGCGGTGTCGTTATCCATCACGATCTTCACCGCTTCGTCCTGATGGTCCACCGCGTATTGCCAGCCCTGCATCGACGCTTTCAGGAACCGCGCCAGACGGTCCGCTTTCGCGGTATCCTTCAGCGTTGCTTCGGTCGCGTAAAGACCATCCTCCAATGTGGCGACCCCCTCATCGGCGTATTTGAACACGATCAGTTGGTCCGGCTTCATCCCCGCCTCGATCAACTGCCAGTATTCGTTGTAGGTCATGGTCGAGATGCAAGCCGCCTGCTTCCGCAGCAGCGGATCCACGTTGAACCCTTGCTTGAGCACCTTTACCCCACCGGGCGAACCGTCGGTCTTCAAACCGAGTTTGCTCATCCACGCCAGAAACGGATACTCGTTGCCGGAGAACCAAACGCCGAGCGTCTTGCCCTTGAAATCGGCCGGCGTCCTGATGCCGCTGTCCTTGCGGCAGCTTAGTTCCATACCGGAACGTTGGAACACCTGCGCGATGTTGACGAGCGGCACGCCCTTTTCCCGTGCCGCCAGGGCGGATGGCATCCAGTCCACCACCACGTCGGCACCGCCTCCGGCGATCACCTGCGATGGATTGACGTCGGGTCCGCCCGGCTTGATCGTGACGTCCAGGCCGGCGGCTTTGTAGAAGCCCTTCGCCGCCGCCACGTAGTATCCGGCGAATTGCGCCTGCGCTACCCATTTGAGCTGCAGCGTCAGCGGATCGGCGGCGCGCGCCGAGCCAAGCATGCCGATAACCAACGCCGCCGCCAGTATGATTTTTCGCATGGAACCCCAACCCTTCCTTTGTTCAACGAAACGATGGATGCCAGAACGTCACGACCCGTTCCGCCAACGTCAACAAAGCGAAACTCAGCGAGCCGGCCACCGCCGCCATCACGATCTCAGCCCATACCACATCCAGATTGAGTCGCGCGGCTTCGGTGGAGATCCGGAAGCCCATGCCGACGATTGGCGTGCCGAAAAACTCCGCGACGATGGCGCCGATCAAAGCCAGTGTCGCGTTCAACTTCAGCGCGTTGAAGACGAACGGCAGAGCCGATGGCAGGCGCAATTTCAACAGCGTTTGTGCGTAGCCGGCGGCGTAGGAGTGCATCAGGTCGCTCTCCATCGCACCGGTCTGAGCGATCCCGGCGGCGGCGTTCACCAGCATTGGGAAGAACGTCATCACCACCACCACGGCGGCTTTCGATTGCCAATCGAATCCAAACCACATCACCATGATTGGCGCTATGCCGACAATCGGCATGGCGCTGACCAGACTGCTCAATGGCAGCACGCCGCGGCGGAGGAATGGCGAAGCATCGAGAGCGATCGCCGCCAACAATCCCGATGCCGAGCCGATCAGCCAGCCTGGAATCACCGCGCGCAGAAACGTCTGCCGGAAGTCCGCGCCGAGCGTCGGCAGATGCGCCGCGATCGCGGCACCGATTTGCGAAGGCGCCGGCAGCAACACCACCGGTACGCCGTAGCCGGTACAAACGACCTGCCAAAGCCACACGATGAGCGTGCCAAAGACGACCGGCGTCGCCATGCGCGACCAGCGGCGATCGTCGCGGGCCAGCAGAACCAGTACGCCGGCGCCGGCGGCCACCGAGGCGATCAGAATCAGCGTCGTCATAGCCGTCCACCTCTGGCGCGTACCAGCAACGACTGCGCGCCATCGACCGCCGCCACGGCCAGCAACGCGAGGATCGCCGCCATGAAAAGCGCCGCCCAGATCTGCGTCGTTTGCCCGTAATACGAACCCGTCAACAACCGCGCACCCAATCCCGACTGGGCTCCCGTTGGGAGTTCCGCGACAATGGCGCCGACCAGGGAAAGTGGCGCCGCGACCTTCATCGCCGGAAACAGGAACGCCATCGAGTCCGGCCAACGCAGCTTCATGAACACCTGGATCCCGGTCGCGCTGTACGTGCGCATCAGGTCACGTCGCATCGGGTCGGAGGAGCGCAACCCTTTCACCATCCCGGTGGCGATCGGGAAAAAACTTAGCCAACCGGCGATCAAGGCTTTCGGCGTCACGCCGGTCAAACCGATATTGCCGAGCACCACGACCACCATCGGTGCGATCGCCAGCACCGGCACCGCCTGGCTGACGATCAGCCAGGGCATCAGCGCGCGATCCAACGTGCGAATGTGCAACGATTCCGATTGCCAGAGCTCATTCCGCCGAGAAGCGCGATGATGAAGCCGAGCAGGGCGGCCCAGGCGGTGACGCCGGCGTGGAAGAGCAGGCTGCGAGGGGAGGTGGGTGGATGGTCGAACAAGCCGCGGAACATTTCGCCCGCGACCTGATCGGGTGTCGGCAACAACGGCCGCCCCATTGTCAACGCCGACGTCGCGATATCGCGCCATCCCGCGTCGTCATCCGCCAAAGCTCGCGCCTGGTCCCAGTTCATCGTCAGAGCGCCACCGTACCAAACCACGGTCAGAATCACGAGGACGACGAGGATGGGCGCACCTCTACCCATCGCCGTGGCCCTCGCGCAGCGCGGCGCGGACGGCATGCGCCACGGCGAGATAGTCCGGCGTCTCACGCACATCCAGGTCGCGTTCGCGCGGCAGGGTGAAGTCGATCACGGTGACGATCCGGCCGGGGTGCGACGACATCACGACGATGCGCGTGGACAGGAACACCGCCTCGGGCACGGAGTGAGTCACGAACAGCGCGGTCAGTCCGGAACGACGCCACAACCGGTGCAGATGCAGGGTGAGCCCGTCCCGGGTGATCTCGTCGAGGGCGCCGAACGGTTCGTCCATCAACAGCAGATTTGGCTCGAAACTCAGGGCACGCGCGATCGAAGCGCGCTGTTGCATGCCGCCGGATAGTTGCCACGGAAACCGTCGCCGGAATTGCGTCAGCCCGACCAGGTCGAGCACGCGGGCCGCGCGGTTCCGACGTTCGGCCCGCGGCAGGCCCATGACCTCCAGCGGCAGCATGACGTTGCGTTCGACGTTGCGCCAGGGATACAGCGCCGGGGCCTGAAAAACGTAGCCGTAGGCGCGTTCTTTCCGGGCCTGCCCAGGCGTGGTGCCGTTCACCAGCAGGGTCCCGGTGGTGATGTGCTCGAGGTCGGCGATCAGGCGGAGCAGCGTCGTCTTGCCGCAACCGGAGGGACCGATCAGCGAAACGAATTCTCCCTCGTTGATCGTCAGATTGACATCGGTCAGCGCGACCGTTTGTTGCTTGTCCGCGGTGAAGGTCACACCGAGGTCATGAGCCTCAATGACGGCTCGGCCGAGGCTGTGCGTGGTGGAAGGGATTGGTTCGTCGCGTTGACGCGGATGAACCGGATCATGACCGGTCAGCGAAGTGGGGTCATCAGGCAGCACCTCGCGCGTCATCGCGTCCACGGACGCGTCCACGGGCGTGTCCACGGGCGCTTCCACGGGCCGATCTCAGGCCGCACGGCTCGCGCGTTCGGCCAGGCGCTGATCGGTTTCCAGCACGGCGCGCAGCAGCACGTTGGCGCCGGCGACGACGTCGGCCTGCTCGGCGTGTTCGGCCTCGTTGTGGCTCAGTCCTTTCTCGCACGGAACGAACACCATGGTCGTGGGCGCGACCCGGGCGATGTAGGCTGAATCGTGCCCGGCTCCGGAGACGATGTCACGCGAAGGGTAGCCGGCGAGTGCGGCGGCGCGGCGGACCGCGGCGATGCAGTCCGGATCGAAGCGCACGGCGGGCGAATCCCAGACGCGTTCGAACGCGATTTCCAGTCCGGCCTCGGCGGCGATGCGATGCAGTGCCGTCTGGGTCTCGGCTTCCATCGCCGCCACCACATCGTCGCTGGGGTGGCGCAGGTCGATGGTGAAAAACACCGAGCCAGGCACGACGTTGCGGCTGTTTGGCCGGCTCTCGAGCAGGCCGACGGTCGCCACGGCATCGGGTGCATGCGCCCAACCGACATCGTTCACGGCGGCGACCATCCGGCTCGCGCCAAGCAGCGCGTCGCGCCGCATCTTCATGGGCGTGGAGCCGGCGTGGCTTTCGGTGCCGGTCACGTTGACCTCGTACCAGCGCATCCCTTGTACGCCGGTCACCACGCCGATCGTTTTGGCCTCCGCTTCCAGGATCGGTCCCTGTTCGATATGAAGTTCGAAATGCGCGCCCAGCGCGTGCGAACCGCACTTCACATCGCCTTTATAGCCGATGCGGGTCAGTTCATCGCCAAGCCGCAGGCCGTCCCGATCCTCTCTCGCATAAGCGTAGTCGGTGTCGAATACGCCGGCGAACACGCCGGACGACAGCATGGCCGGCGCGAAACGCGAGCCTTCCTCATTGGTCCAGTCGATCACCTCGATCGGCGCGTTGGTCTCGTACCCCTGGTCGTTGAGCGTTCGCAACACTTCCAGGCCGGCGAGCACGCCTATGATGCCGTCGTATTTGCCGCCGGTCGGCTGGGTGTCGAGATGACTGCCGATGGCGATCGGCGGCAATGCCGGATCGCGACCCTCCCGGCGGGCGAAGATATTGCCCATTTCATCGATAACGACGGTGCACCCGGCGGCCTCGCACGCGGCGCGAAACCAGTCGCGCACCTGACGATCGAGATCGGTCAAGGTCAGCCGGCGGATCCCGCCCTTCGGCGTGCCGCCGATCTGGGCGGTCTCCATGATCGTCGCCCACATCCGTTCACCGTCGATCGCGATGTTGCCGATGGACGCGCTCATGACGCAGCCTCCTTGCGCAACGGATTGTTGGGGTGATGATCCCAGGTCAGCACACTGGCGCCGGTATCCTCGCGCACCATGGTGATACAACCATCCACCGGGCATGCCAAAAAGCACAGGTTGCATCCGACGCATTCGGCATCGATGACTTCGTAACGCCGCTGGCCATCGACCCGAAGCGCGGCGATCGCCTGATGCGAGGTGTCCTCGCAGCCGATGTGACACAGCCCGCATTTGACGCAGAGGTCCTGATCGATTCGCGCGACGATCCTGTAGTTCAGATTGAGGTCGCTCCAGTGCACGTAATTGCGGATCGCCCGCGCGCGCATCGCCTCGATCGAGGGCCAGGATTTGTCGTCCATCCAGTTGCGCAATCCGTCGATCATATCCTCGACGATTTTGAAGCCGCGGTGCATGGCGGCGGTGCACACCTGCACGTTGGCGGCACCAAGCGCGATGAACTCGGCGGCGTCACGCCAGGACGAAATGCCGCCAATCCCCGACACCTGGAGATCCGGCATGGCGCGCGCGATGTCGGCCACCATGCGCAGTGCGATCGGCTTCACGGCGGGACCGCAATAGCCGCCGTGCGAGCCCAGACCGTCAACAACGGGTTCCGGCGCCATCAGATCCAGATCGACGCCGGTGATCGCCTGCAACGTATTGATCAGCGACACGCCGTCCGCGCCGCCGCGCTTAGCCGCCGCCGCCGGGGCCAGGATGTCGGTCACATTGGGCGTCAATTTAACAATCACCGGCATCCGCGTGTGCTGTTTGCACCAGCGCGTCACCATCTCCACGTAATCCGGCACCTGACCGACCGCCGAGCCCATGTCGCGCTCCGACATGCCATGCGGACAGCCGAAATTCAGTTCTACGCCGTCACAACCGGTGTCCTCGACCTGAGCCAGGATGCGTTGCCAGCTTGCCTCCGTGCACGGCACCATCAGGCTGACGACAACCGCCCGGTCCGGCCAGTCGCGCTTGATTTGCCTGATCTCGTCGAGATTGATTTGCAGCGGCCGGTCGGTGATCAACTCGATGTTGCTGAACCCGGCGATGCGCGCGCCGTTATGGCTGACAGCGCCGTACCGGCTGCTGACGTTGACGATCGGCGGGTCCTCGCCAAGGGTTTTCCACACCACGCCGCCCCAGCCCGCCTTGAACGCGCGCGCCACGTTGTACGCCTTGTCCGTTGGCGGCGCGGAGGCCAGCCAGAACGGATTGGGAGAGCGGATGCCGGCGAAGTTCGCGGTGAGATCGGCCATGCGTCCCTGCCTTTATCCGATGAGTTGACGATGGATCGCGGCGGCGGCGAGCTTGCCGTCCTGGACAGCGGTGACCGTCAGATCGGCGCCGGCGACACAGTCGCCGCCGGCGTACACATCCGGCAACGAGGTGCGGCGGCCGGCGTCAACCACAATGCGTCCGTTACGCACGGCCGGCATGTCGTCCGCGTCCTGCGCGAAGCGCTGGCCGATCGCTTTGAGGACCATGTCGGCGGCCAGCACGAAGGTTTCGTCGGTCATGTCAGCCGTCCCGCCGCGTCCAGCCTCGTGCGCGCGAACTCGACATCGGTGAGGATCGCGTCCTCGCCGAACAGCCGTGTCGGTGTCGCCCAGTGGCGGATGCGCACATTGTTGGTCTGCGCCCACTGCTGCTCTTTGCTGGTGGCGGTCATGTGCTCGGGACCGCGGCGATAGACGATCGTGACCTCTTCCGCGCCAAGCCGCCGTGCCTGGGTTGCCGCGTCGATGGCGGTATTGCCGCCGCCGATCACCACGACGCGACGGCCGATCGCG
The DNA here is from genome assembly GCA_963719675.1 of uncultured Alphaproteobacteria bacterium. Taxonomy (GTDB): domain Bacteria; phylum Pseudomonadota; class Alphaproteobacteria; order Acetobacterales; family Acetobacteraceae; genus Rhodopila. The sequence continues at coordinate 34,008 of CAVRDN010000056.1, forward strand.
ACCTGCTCCTTCGGCGTCTGGCGCAGTTCGGCGATGAAATCGATGGCGTCGCGGACGGCGGCGAATGTCTCGCCGGACACGCCCAACGCATTGACGGCGCTCTGCCCGATACCCAGGAACACCGCGTCGAAATCGCGGCGCAGTTCGGGTAATGCGATGTCGAGACCGAGGGATTTGCCGTACTCGATGGTGATGCCGCCGATCGAGAGAATGAATGCGATCTCGCGTTGGGCGTAATCGCCGGCGACCTTATAGGCCGCGATGCCATATTCGTTCAGGCCGCCGGGTTTCGGCCTGCTGTCGAATATCGTGACATCATGACCAAGGCGCGCCAGGCCATGCGCGCAGGCGAGACCCGCCGGTCCCGCGCCAACCACCGCGATCTTGCGTCCGGTTGCCGCCGCGCGGGTGAACGGGCCGATTCCCTTATCCATGAGCCAATCGGTCGCGTGCCGTTGCAACGCGCCGATCTGGATCGGCTTATGTTCCTGCGCGGTATGGACGCAGGCGCGCTCACACAGTTCCTCGGTCGGGCAGACCCGCGCACAACTGCCGCCAAGTATGTTCGATTCCAGAATGGTTTGCGCCGAACCGCGCAAATTGCCGGTGGCGATCTTGCGTATAAAGGAAGGCACGTCGATTCCGGTCGGACAGGCTTCGACGCAGGGCGCGTCGTGGCAAAAGTAGCAGCGGTTGGCTTCCACCACGGCCTGCGCCGGCGTCAGCGGAGGATGCGCGTCGGCGAAATTCTCCGCCAGTCGCGTGGCATCCAACCGGCCGGCGGCGATGTCGCCGATCTCTGTCACTCCGGGGACTCCCATACGTTTTCACCGCGAGTGAACGGCACACGTCCAACCCTGTCAACGGGTTTCTTGACCAATCGGACAGGTTTGACTACTGATCGAGCAGATAAGCATGGCTGCACAAAATGGACACAGGCGTTGCCTCCATCCGTCGAACCAGCGTGGAACACATCCTCGCGGCGACGGAGAAAGTGTTCGCGAAACACGGTTTCGAGGGTGCGACGATGACCCAGCTCGCGGCGGCGGCCGGGTTGCCGAAGGCGAACCTGCATTATTATTTCGGCACCAAAGAGGGCCTGTATCGCGCGGTGCTGGAAGGAATCCTGGTGCTGTGGCTGGACGACGCCGACGAGTGGATCGTCGCCGAACGGCACCCCGCCGATGGCCTCGCCGGCTATGTCCGAGCGAAAATGGCGCACTCGCGGCAGCGGCCGGATGCATCGCGCATCTTCGCCGGTGAACTGCTGCGCGGCGCGCCGCACATCATGATGTATCTTGGTATCGAATTGCGGAATCGCGTGATCGTGCTCGCATCCGTTATCGCGGGATGGAGCGCGCGGGGCCTCATGGATCCGGTGCACCCGGTCCATTTGCTGTTCAACATCTGGGCCATGACCCAAACCTACGCCGATTTCGACGTGCAGATCCGCGCGGTACTGGGCAAGGTCTCGCTCGACGACACCGAGTTCACGGTGGCGACCGAGACGGTGGTGACGCTGGTGCTGAAAGGCTGCGGCGTCCGGCAACAAGAAGGGAGGCAATGATGACGCTACTGATCCGGGGCGGGACCGTGGTCACCGCCGAACAATCCGTCCGCGCCGACGTTCTGTGCCAGAACGGCACGATCGCCGCCGTGGGCCCAGGCCTGGAAGCGCCAACCGGCGTGAAGATCGTCGATGCTGGCGGCATGCTGGTGATGCCTGGCGGCATCGATCCGCATACGCATATGGAACTGCCCTTCATGGGCACCACGGCGAGCGAGGATTTCTTTACCGGCACCTCGGCCGGCGTGGCGGGCGGCACCACCAGCATCATCGATTTCGTTATTCCCAACCCCGGCACCTCGCTGACCGAGGCCTGGCACGCATGGCGCGCGAAGTCGGAGAAAGCAGCCGCGGACTATGGGTTTCACGTTGCCGTGACATGGTGGTCCGACCAGGTGGCGGAGGAAATGGGTGTTCTCACGCGCGAGCACGGCGTCAACAGCTTCAAGCATTTCATGGCGTACAAGGGCGCGCTGATGGTGGACGACGGCGTGTTGCTGCACAGCATCGGCCGTGCCCTTGAACTCGGCGCCATTTGCAACATCCACGCGGAGAATGGTGACGCGGTCGCGCATTTGCAGCAAAAGATGCTGGCGGCGGGCATCACCGGTCCGGAAGGCCACGCGCTGTCGCGTCCGCCCGATGTCGAAGGCGAGGCCGCCAATCGCGTCATCGCCATCGCCCGTTTGCTGGGCGCGCCGATCTACATCGTGCATGTCTCCACCGCCGAGGCGACCGCCGCCATCGCGCGCGCCCGCGCCACCGGTCAGCGCGTCTATGGCGAGGTACTGGCCCAACATTTGCTCATCGACGAAACCGTCTATCTCAACAAAGACTGGGCCACCGCCGCGGCCCATGTCATGAGCCCGCCGTTCCGCGCGAAACACCATCAGGAGGCGCTGTGGGCTGGTCTCGTTTCGGGGCAGTTACAGACGACGGCGACCGATCATTGCTGTTTCTGCGCGCCGCAGAAGGCGACCGGACGCGGCGACTTCACCCGCATCCCGAACGGCACCGGCGGCATCGAAGATCGCATGAGCGTGCTGTGGCATCACGGCGTCGGTTCCGGTCGCCTGACGCCGAACGAGTTCGTCCGCATCACCTCGGCCAACACGGCGCAGATCTTCAATTTGTATCCGCGCAAGGGGTCGGTGCAGCCGGGCGCGGATGCCGATCTTGTCGTGTGGGACGCTCACGCGAGCCGCGTCATTTCAGTAAAGACCCATCACCAGAACATCGATTTCAATGTCTTCGAGGGGATGGCGGTGACCGGCCTCGCGCGCCACACGATCAGCCAGGGCAACCTGCTGTGGACCGACGGCGATCTGCGGACCGTGCGTGGCGCGGGGCGCTATATCGAGCGGCCATGTTTCGCTCCGCCGATGCAAGCGGTCGCGTTGCGAAACCAGAACAAAATCCCGGCCGCGGTCGCGCGCGCATGACACGATGCTGACCGCCTACCTCGCCGGGCCCGATGTGTTTCTGCCGGACCCGAGGGCGCATGCCGCGCGCAAAATCGCGATTTGCGCGCGCCATGGCATCGTCGGCCGCACGCCCTTGAACGAGGACATCGCGCGCGCCCCTGGACTGTCCGATCAGGACTTCGCGCGCGAAATCTTTCGTAAGGATCTGGCGATGATGGGCAGCTGCGACATCGTCATCGCGAACCTGACGCCGTTTCGCGGCACCTCGGCCGACAGCGGCACGCTGGTCGAACTTGGCTGGTTCCTCGGCCGCGGTAAGCCGATTTACGCGTATTCCAATGCCGCCACGTTATTCAACGAACGGACGCGCGCGCTGCTCGCCGCGCTGCCGGATCCGCTGCCGGGTATTGTCGTGGAAGGATTCGGGTTGCCCGATAATCTGATGATCCCAGGCGCGGTGTCGCATCTCGGTGGGCGGGAAATGGTGATCCCGTCCGACGGCCGGGATCGCGCGTTCGATGCACTCGACATCTTCGAACGTTGCGTCGCGCTCGCGGCGCGGACTTCATCCGACAGGCCTGATCCCGGCCGCCTGAACAATTGACCTGGCGATGGCCATCCCGTCGCGCCAGCGGCAGCGTCATGTCCGGGCGTGGAAATGACGCTTCCGCGTTGGCAACGAATCTTACGCCGCCTCGTAACCAATCACCGCCTTGATCTCGGTGAAGTCATCGAGGGCCCATTTGCCGTATTCGCGCCCGTTGCCCGACTGCTTGTAGCCGCCGAACGGCGCCGCGGTATCGCCCGCCGGATAGTTCACGAACACATTGCCCGCCCGCATCTCGGCGGCTACCTTGTTGGCATGCGCGCGGTCACCGGACTGCACGTAAGCCGCCAGGCCATACACCGTGTCATTGGCGAGGCGAATCGCTTCCGCCTCATCCTTGTATGGCAAAATCGACAGCACCGGACCGAAGATTTCCTCGCGCGCGATCGTCATGTCGTTGCGCACCCCGGCGAATACCGTTGGCCGCACGAAATAACCGCGGTTGAGGTGCTCCGGACGGCCGGGACCGCCGGTGACCAGTTCGGCGCCCTCATCGATGCCGGCCTGGATCAGGCGCTGGATCTTGTTGAACTGAACCTCGCTGACCACCGGTCCGATCGTGGTCTTCGGATCGTTGACGTCGCCCACGATAATCTTCTCGGCCGCCGCTTTGGCGATCGCCTTGACCTCGTCCTGCCGGTCGGCGGGCACGAACATGCGGGTCGGCGCGTTGCACGACTGACCGCTGTTGCCCATCATGCCGACCACGCCCTTGGTCACCGCCGTCTGGAAATCCACGTCGGGCAACAGGATGTTGGCCGACTTGCCGCCGAGCTCCTGACACACGCGCTTCACCGTGGTCGCCGCCGCCTGCGCCACCAGGATGCCCGCGCGGGTGGATCCGGTGAACGACATCATGTCGATATCGGGATGCGCCGACATCGCCGCGCCAACCACGCCGCCTTCGCCTTGCACCATATTGTAGACGCCCTTCGGAACGCCCGCCGCGTGCATCACCTCGGACCAGATGATCGCGTTCAGCGGCGCCACCTCGGAGGGTTTCAGCACCATCGTGCAGCCCGCCGCGATGCCCGGCGCGACCTTGCAGACGATCTGATTGATCGGCCAGTTCCAGGGCGTGATCAACCCGACCACGCCGATCGGTTCGCGCGCGATCAAAGTCGAGCCCTCGACATCCTCGAACCTGTAGGTTTCCAGAACCTCGATCATGCGCGTCAGATGCGCGGTGCCGGTGCCCGACTGCGCGCGCAACGCGAACGCCAGGGGCGCGCCCATTTCACGCGACAGGCACTCCGCGATGTCCTGCCGCCGTTTGTTGTATCGGACAGAATGGCGCGCAACAAATCCAGCCGGTCTTTCCGTGAGGTGCGGGCAAACGACGGGAAGGCGGCGCGCGCGGCGGCGACCGCGCGATCGACGTCCTTCGGGCCGCCGACCGCGATCCTGGTAAAGGCTTCCTCGGTGGAGGGATCCACGACATCGAGCAGAACGGGCTGCAACGGCGCCACCCACTCTCCGTTCACATAGTGCTGCTGTTCATGGGCCATGCGATTTTCCTCCAAATGGGCCGAGCCGGGACCGGGATGCCGCCGCGGATACGGGCCGCTATATACGAGAAAACACGGCGAACGGAAAGCTCCGCCGCCGTGCGCGACGTTGTTGTCAGGCCGGCATGAAATTCATGGCCACTCCATTGATGCAGTAGCGGAGATACGTCGGCGGCGGGCCGTCGTCGAACACATGCCCCAGATGGCTGCCGCAGGTGGCACAATGAACCTCGGTCCGCACCATGCCGTAGCTGCGATCCGTCGTCGTCTCCACCGCCCCCTCGATCGGGTCATTGAAACTGGGCCATCCAGTGCCACTCTCGAACTTACCCTTCGACTTCGAACAGCGGCCGGTCGCAACCGGCGCAGGTAAACCGGCCATGCCGTTTTTCCACCAGCAGCGCGCAACTCCCCGGAGCCTCCGTCCCGTGCGACCGCATCACATGATATTGTTCGGGCGTGAGGCGCTGGCGCCACTCGGCGTCGCTGCGCGTTACCGGGTAAGCCTTATCCGCCACGGAATGGTCCGCCATGCTGGGCCTCCTCTGTCGAGCGTTGTTCCGTCAAGCGAGTTTAATTCCCCGACGCGGTCCTGACCACCAGCGCCGGTTGCGCGCGCCACTGCGCCGGAAACAGGCTTTGCACGGCGTGTACCTTCGGCATGTCGTTGATGGCGATGTAGGGCGCGTCGGGGTGATGTTCCAGGTAATCCTGATGGTATCCCTCCGCCGGGTAAAACGGCCCGGCGGGTTCGATCTTCGTGGCGATCGGGCGGCTGAACGCATGCGCGGCTTCAAGCTGCGCGACGTAGGCATGCGCGATGCGATCCTGCTCCGGATTGGTGACGAACAGCGCCGAGCGATACTGCGTGCCCCGGTCCGGCCCTTGCCGATCGACCTGCGTCGGGTCGAGCGCCACGGAGAAGAAAATCCGCAACAGCGTGCCGTAGCTGATCTGTGCCGGATCGAAGGTCACGCTGACGGATTCGGCATGGCCGGTCGTGCCCGTGCTGACCTGCTCGTACCCCGGATTGGCGACCTGGCCGCCGGCATAGCCCGACACCGCCCGCGTGACGCCCTTCACATGCTCGAACACGCCTTGCACGCCCCAGAAGCAACCGCCGGCGAATACGGCGACCTCCGTCGGCGTTTTGCCCAGCGTTTCGTCCACCGCCGGCGCGGGCAGCACCCGCGCCGTTTCAGCGGCGGTGTGGGCGACCGGCCAAACGACCGCGGCGAGGGCCGCCAGGCCGGCGGCCACGAGCGCCTGACGGACACGGCGCGGGTTCAAGGCAATGCGTTGCATGGTTTGCTCCATTGTCGGCCGAGGGGAACGCACGGCGCGTCGAACGAAGGACTCGCCGGGCCGGCGGACGTTACACGCGCGCCGAGCCCCTCAGGCGAAGTGGGGCATGATGTCCGATGCGACAAGTTCGAACGTCTCGGCGTCGTTGCGGAAGGCGCTGCCGATCAGAAGCTGCACGCCGGCATCGCCATACTGCCCGATCAGATCGGCAGCCTGCGCGACGGTGCCGGAAAACCCCCGGAAGCCCGCCGCGGCGCCGAGCCGCTCGCGTTTCGCCGCCAGCGCCCGCTCGTCGCGCGCCAACAGGAAGCTGGTGATGATGCTCCGCTCGATCGTGTCGTAGGCGCGGTGTTCCGCTTCGCAATGGCGGCGCAGGACGTCGAATTTATGCTTCACCATCGCCGGGTCGCCGCCGACGTTGCACGCGTCCGCCAGTCGCGCGACGGCGCGGAGCGTGAGTTGCTCGCCGCCGCCGGCGATCATGATGGGCGGAAGCGGCTTCGGCTTCGGCTCCAGGATCGCGACCTTGGTATGGAAGTATTTGCCGTCGAAGGTGAAGCGCGGCTCGGTCCACAGGCCGACGATCAGCCGTACCGCCTCTTCCATCTGGCGGATGCGCACGGCCGGGCGCGGCGGAAATTCCCAGCCGTATTGGCGGTATTCTTCCTCGAACCAGCCGGCGCCAATGCCCAGCGTGAGGCGGCCGCGGGAGATGAGGTGGACGCCGGCGGCGATCTTGGCCAGATGCGCGGGATTGCGGAATGCGACCGAGGAGACGAGCGTCGCCAGACGGATCCGGCTGGTCACCGCGGCGAGCGCCGAGAGCACGGTCCAGCCCTCGATGAACGGCTCGTCCGGCGCGCCGATGTGGGCGATCTGGATGAGGTGATCCATCACCGAGAACCAGGTGAAGCCGTGGGTCTCAGCCCATTGCGCTTTGGCTTTCACGCCCTCGAACGCTTCCGCGGGGTCAGGGCCGAACACCCAGGACGGGTTGTGAATGCCGAACTTCATGAAACGGCTCCTGGCTGACGTTGCTGAGCGATGGCGATACGGAAGTCAGGCCCGGCGGACAAGGGAATTCAGCGCCGGCGCGGCACGTTCAGGTTCACCGTCACGTTCTTGCGTTGGGTGAAGCTGTCCAGCATGCCTTCCAGCGAAAACTCGCGGCCGATCCCGCTTTGCTTATAGCCGCCGTAGGAATGGCCGGGTTGCTGACCGAGGCCCTGGTTCACCTGCACCCAGCCTGAACTCGATCGCGTGCGCCGCCCGCAGGCCGCTGCCGATCTCGTGCGTCCAGACATATGCTGCGAGACCGTAATGACTGTCGTTCGCCATGCGGATCGCATCGTCTTCGTCGCGCCAGGGGATCGCGACCAGCACCGGTCCGAAAATTTCCTCTCGCGCCGAGGCGGTGCGTCCCGGCGCCAAAGCCGTCCTGGAGGCGAAGGCGTCGCAACTGGTCGGTGGGCCGAAATCATCGCCGCTGGTGCCGGGTCGCGGCCCAGGTACAGGGTGTCTTCCTGGCGGATCGCGCGGACGTGATGCTCGGCTATTGCAGTAGCGGCCTGCCGGTCATGCGCGAAATACCGGACCTCGTGAATGTCGCGCTGCCGCCTGATCTGACGGTCGGGCCGGCTTACGGACTGATCGTGTTGTCGGACGATCCCGTCGCCGCGCGCTTCGCGCTGTTCGTGCTGTCGGAGCAAGGCCAGGCCATTCTGCGAAAGTATGGCTTCGACCCGATCGGTCTGCCCGGGTAAACGCGCGCGGCCTTGACACGTGCGACCGTCCCGTGTCGCTATATTAATTATAATATAACGAACGCCTTGATCGGACGGAAAGATGACCGAACCGCTTTTCCAGTTACTGGACGCCGTGAACATCGACGAAGGCCGCCAGTTTATCGAGTTTCATTTCAGCGATCACGCGGGCGACCGGAGAAGTCATCCAGATCGACTACGACTATCTGGAGTCTCTGACCGGCGTGTTGCGGCAGGCTTTCATCTCCGCGGTCCTGGAGGGCAAGCAAGGGAGCAACAGGCTTCTTGGCCAGGACTGGATGTCGGTGCCGCGCGTCGATATCGATCAACCCGTGAACGTCGGTGTCGATATCATGAGCGGCAAGGTCGTCACGATGCTGCTGCTCGGCTCGCCGTTTCAGGTATGTTACGCGTTGCCGGTGGAGAATGCGCGCGCCCTCGCGCACGAAATTCTGGCCGCGTGCGATGAGGTCGTGCGCAACGACGTGGCGCTGACCGGCGGCCGCCCGAATTAAATCAGTGCAGGATCTTTGACTGCGGCCGGTTCGCGTTGCCGTAGGTCGCGATCGTCGCCATGCCTTCGACCTGCCAGGGCTTGAGCGCGAATGAAATCGCCATGCCCTCCGGCGTGCGCAACGTGAGCAAAAGATCCTCACCGTTTTCCGCCACGCCCATATGCCAACTGTCCAGCCTGTGCACGGCGTCCGGTTCGATCTGTCGCGGCACCACCGAAAGCACCAGGTTCAAACAACTGGCCGGCAGCGACAGCGAAATCTTCTGTCCGGATTTGTCCAGCAATCTCAGCAGAACGCGCGCGCCATCCGCTGAAAGCTTCACCTCGGTCAGTTGATCGGTGTCGATTTTGACCAAATCGTCCTCTCCTCAAGCACGCGCGGCCTGGATCGCCTGCCAGATCCGATGCGGCGTCGCCGGCATGTCGATATGAGTCACGCCAAATTCCGATAGCGCATCGACCACCGCGTTCATCACCGAGGGCAGCGAACCGGCGCAGCCCGCCTCACCACACCCCTTGGCGCCGAGCGGATTGGTTCGGGCCGGGACCGGATGGCTCTCGAACCCCAGCGCGGGAAGATCCGACGCGCGCGGCAATCCGTAGTCCATGAACGAACCGGTCAAAAGTTGTCCGTCCTCGTCGTACACAACGCTTTCCGTCAATGCCTGGCCAATTCCCTGAGCAATTCCGCCGTGCGCCTGACCCGCGACCAGCATTGGATTCACCAGCACGCCGAAATCGTTGACGGTCGCATAACTGACGACCTCGATAATGGCGGTCTCGGGATCCAACTCGACCTCCGCGACGTGGCAGCCATTCGGAAACGCCGAGGGCACGCCTTTGAAGATGTGGCTGACATCCAAAGTTCGCGGTAAGTCGTCAGGCAGGCGAGTCGCGATCCGCACCTGCGCGGCGAGGTCAAGAATGCCGATGCCGCGGTCGGTTCCGGCGATATTGAACCGCCCACGCACGAACTCGATATCGGCGACCGCCGCCTCGAGAAACTGCGCGGCGAGTTGTTTGCCGCGTTCGACCACGATGTCGCTGGCCTCCAGGATCGCGCCGCCACTTTGCATCATCGAACGCGAGCCACCGGTGCCGCCCCCCGCGACCAGTTGATCGGAATCGCCTTGCAGCAACCTGATTTTGTCAAACGGAATGCCCAGCCGCGCCGATAATACCTGCGCGAACGGCGAGGCATGACCCTGGCCATAATCCAGCGTGCCGGTGACGATGGTAACGGTGCCGTCATCCTCGAACCGGATGCCGCCCATTTCGTTGCCGGCGTCGGCGGTGACTTCCAGATAATGGCCGATGCCGCGGCCGCGGATTTTGCCACGCGCGCGAGTCTCCGCCTGCCGCGCCGCATAGCCGTCCCAGTCCGCCGCCCGCAGCGCTTTCTCCATCACGGTCGGGAATTCGCCGCAGTCGTATAGCATGCCGGAGGGCGCCTTGTACGGCATCTGCTCCGGTTGGATGTGATTGCGCCGTCGTAACTCAACGCGATCGATGCCCATCTCGCGCGCGGCGGTCTCCACCAGGCGTTCCATGTAGTAGTTGCCCTCGGGACGGCCGGCGCCACGATAGGCGCCGACGGGCGTCGTGTTGGTGAACATGCATTTGGTGGAGACCTCGATCAGCGGCGTGGCATAAACGCCGATGATGTTCTTCACCGTGTTCATCGTGGGCGGGATCGTCGTCGCACTGTTCAGCCATGCGCCGAGATTGCCGAAACCGGTCACGCGGACCGCCAGAAATTTACCCTCGGTGTTGAGCGCGAGTTCCACCGTCATTTCGTGGTCGCGGCCGTGACTGTCCGACATGAAACTTTCGGACCGTTCATCGGTCCATTTGACCGGCTGGCCCAGGGTCCGCGCGGCGTGCAACAGGCAAATATATTCCGGATAGGCGGACGCCTTCATGCCGAAGGAGCCGCCGACATTGCCGGTCAGCACGCGCAACTTCTCAACCGGGATGCCAAGAATGCCACTGACCAGATTGCGTTGGCCAAAAACTCCCTGACAGCCGAGCCGCAGCGTGAACCGATCGGTTTCGGCATCATATTCGCCGATCGCCGAACGCGGCTCCATCGGACAGACCACGATGCGATTGTTCCGGATCGACAACACCGTCACATGCGCTGCTTGGGCGAAGGCCGCCGCGACCTTTTCCGAGTCGCCGTAATGGAAATCCAGGACCAGGTTTCCAGGGGCTTCGTCATGCAGCAGCGGTGCGTCGGGCGCGGCCGCGGCGCTGGCGGAGGTGACCGCGGGCAACTGGTCGATGTCCGCGAAGATCGCCTCGGCGGCGTCCTTGGCCGCTTTGCCGGTGTCCGCCACGACCATGGCGATTGGTTCGCCAACGTAGCGAACGCGATCGGTCGCCAGAGGCCGCTGCGGCGGCCGCGGTGTCGGCGATCCGTCGCGATGTTTCGCACCCGCCGCCGGCATGTTCCTGATGCCCGCGGCGTCCAGGTCGGCGGCGGTGATGATCGCGCGCACCCCCGGCATGTCGCGCGCGGCCTCGGCGTCAATCGAGCGCAGGATGCCGTGCGCGACCCGGCTTCGCACCATCACGCCGTACAGTTGCCCTTCACGATTGACGTCGTCGCTATAGCGGCCCTCACCACGCAGCAGAACCGGATCTTCCTTCCGCGAGACGGGCTGACCAACGGCGAATTTCTCAGTGAACTGAAGTGAAGGATCGAACGGCGCGTTCATCGGGCAAGACACTTCCGTGACAACAGAGCGCGCGAGAGCGCGTGACAACAGAGCGCGCGAGACGCGCCTCGCGATATACAACAGGACATAGCGCAAGAATGCAAGCTAGCCCTCGAGTACTTCGATCGAAGTGGACTTGATCAGCGCCAGGACCGGGCCGCCCGGTACCAGCGCCAGGCGCGCGATGGCGTCCGGTGTGACGCGCGCCAACAAGGCGCCATCCGGCAGCGCGATCTCCACCATGACCGCGCGTCGTGAGGGATCCGCGGTGATCCGACGCACGGTGCCGGAGATAATGTTGTGCAGGCTGATGGAATCGGGTGCGCGGCCCGCGAGGATGACCTCGCGCGCTGGAATGCGGATCCGCGATGCGCCGCCAATCGGGGTATCCAGCAAGGGCACGAGAAAAGATACGCCTCCCGCGTCCAGGCACGTGAGTTGGCGCGCGGCGTCATGCGCGGCCACCCGACAATGCAGCAGGCCCGCGGCATCATCTCGTCGCGCGAGCGGCAGATCGGCGCGGGCCGCGACGTCGGCCACCGGCCCGAAGGCACCAACGCGGCCGGCCTCGATCAGCACCAACGAATCCGCGAGCCGGGTTACTTCGTCCAGGTCGTGGGTGACGTACAGCACCGGCAGCCGCAACGCGGTTTTCAGGCGTGTCAGATAGGGCAGAATCTCCGCTTTGCGCGCGGAATCGAGGCTGGCGAGCGGTTCGTCCATAAGCAGCAAATGCGGTTGCGCCAGCAGCGCGCGTCCGATCGCCACACGCTGCCGCTCGCCGCCCGACAACGTGGCCGGCCGGCGTTCGAGCAACGCGGCGACCCCCAGTAAGTCCACGACATCATCGAAACGAATGGTGCCGGGCGGGGCGCGCCGCATGCCGAACCGCAGATTGGTCGCGACCGACATGTGCGGAAACAGCCGCGCATCCTGAAACACCAGGCCCGCGCGCCGCTTTTCCGGCGGCAGCCAAAGGCCGGCGGCGGTATCGGCCAGCACCTGTCCATCGACCTCGATCCGGCAAAGGTCCGGACGCAGCAGGCCGGCCGCGGCGAGTATGACCGTGGTTTTGCCCGCCCCCGACGGACCAAACAGCACGGTGATCCCGGGTGAGGGAACCTCGAACGCCATATCCATCCGGGTCGTGGGAAAGTCGTGACGCAGCCGGACCGACAGGGTCATTTCCCGAGCGCCACGTTCAATCGTTTGGCGACCCACTCCGACAGGAACAATCCGATCAACGCGAGGGTCAACGAGACCAGCGACAACTCGGCGGCCTTGGCCTCGCCACCGGGCACCTGCAGCGCGGCGTAGATCGCCAACGGCAAGGTTTGTGTCTGGCCAGGAATGTTCGCGGCGAACGTGATGACCGCGCCGAACTCCCCGAGACAGGTCGCGTAGCCGACGATGCCGCCGACCAGAATCCCTGGCGAGGCGAGCGGCAAGGTCACGTTGAACAGTCGATCCATCCGGCCCGCGCCGAGGGTCCGCGCGGCCTGGTCAAGCCCAGGATCGAGCGCCTCCAATGACAGGCGAACCGAACGGACCATGACCGGAAACGTCATGACCGCGCAGGCGAGGCTGGCGCCCGCGGTGGTGAACACGAGGCGAATATCGAACCACGCCAACAGCAACGATCCGATCGGCCCGCGAATTCCGAACAGGATCAACAGCAGCCAGCCGGTGACCACCGGAGGCAACACCAACGGCAAGTGCACCAGCGCGTTCAGCATCGAGCGGCCGGGGAAGCGGTAACGCGCCAAAATCCAGGCCATCGCGATGGCGAGCGGCAGGCCGAAGCCGACCGCGCGCGCCGCGATGATCAAAGTCAGCCGGACGGCTTCCCATTCCTCGGACGAAAGGATCAGTTCATTCGACCTTGAAGCCAAGTTTGACGAACACGTCGCGCGCCGGCGCGCTGCTCAGGAACGCGAGTAAGGCGCGGGCCTCGGCGGTGTCGCCCGATTTGGTGACGGCGAAAGGATACGAGACGGGATCGTGACTATTGGCCGGGAACGTGCCGGCGATCATGACCGCTTTGGAGACGGCCGCGTCAGTGGCGTAAACGATGCCGGCGGGTGCTTCGCCGCGTTCAACCAGCAGCAGGGCGCCGCGCACATCCTCTGTCCGCGCGAGTTTGGGGGAAATACTGTCCCACATGCCCAACGATTTCAGCGCCTGCTCGGCATAAATGCCGACCGGCACATGGGCCGGATCACCGGTCGCCAGTCGGCCGTTGGCGCCGAGCAGACCCGCGAGGTCGAAGCTCTTGTCGATCGTGACGTGCAGCGGCTTGTTGGCCGGGACGATCAGCACGAGATCGTTACCAAGCAGATCCTTTCTCGTATCGGCGACGATCAGTTTCTTGTTCGCCAGATAGTCCATCCACTTTTCATCCGCCGACGCGAAGACGTTGGCCGGCGCGCCTTGCTCGATCTGCCGCGCCAACGTGGAACTCGCGCCGAAGGACAGCACGAGCGGTTGATGACCGGCCGCCGCCCATTTCACGGAAATCTCCTTCATCGCGTCGGTCAGGCTCGCCGCCGCGAACATCGTCACTTGTTGAGCCCGCGCGCTGAGCGGCAGCAGCAGGGCGATCAGAACGGTACAACAAACGCATGATGAAGCCTCTCAGGGTTGGTAGGGACGGACGCCGTCGAGCACGCTGTCAAGTTGCCGGGCTGTCAGCGCGCGCCCGTAAACCACCGCGTGGAATGTGGCCGCGATGGTCGCGGGTTCGTGGCCACCGAGCCAGGCGAGCCCGAGCAGGCGGTTGATCGACGGCGGCTCCTCGACCCAACCGAATGGTAGAGCGGGTGCGACGTACGCGTGGCCTTCCCGGATCGCCCGCACGGATGTCCAGGCATCCGGATGCGCCAGGGTCGCGCGCATCGCCGGGTCGGAGAATATCAGGATATCCGGGTCGAGCGCGGCGATTGCCTCGATGCTGGACGCGCGAAACGTGCCCTGTCCCTGAGGCGCGACGACCTGCCAACCAAGGTGTTTGAATACTTCCGTGACATCGGTATCGGGCGCGGTGACGTTCAGGCCATCGGCGCCGCGGGCGTACAGAACACGTGGATGCGCGCCGGCCGCGGGCGGTAGCGCCAGCATCGCCTCCGCGAAGGTCGCCAGGGTCTCGGCGCGTGCTTCCCGGTGCAAAACGACGCCGACTTCACGTATCACCCGCGGAATGTTGTCCAGCGTGCCCGAGAACAGCAACGTCGGAACACCGGTTTTTTGCTGGGTCGCTCGCGCCAGTTCGAAATAACGCGGAGTGACCTCGCCGTAGTCGATGATCAGGTCCGGTTTCAGCGCCTTGATCTTGTCCGTGACATCGTCTCGCCCGGTGAGGCGGGGGATTCGCGGATGGTTCGCGCTGTCGGGAAGCAGTCCCTTCGCCTCGTCGGACAGCGGGCCCGGCCAGCCAACGATGAGATCGGGCGCGATCGCTTCGAGCAACACGGCGGCGGGCGGACCGGCTGGTAGCACATGCGCGATCTTATCAGGCACGTGCACCGCGCGGCCGGTCGAAATCGGTCACCTCCGCCGCGGGCGCGACGAGCGGGAACAGCAGCGGCGCGAGTACTATCAGACGGCGGAGCATCGTGATCTCCCTGAGTGGCCCGGTATATGCCGTGCGCTATAGCGGCGGCAACCCCGGGGGAACCCGGTGGGGACTCCGGGGGGACCCAGGGGGGGACCCAGGGGAGGAACGCATCCGTCACCGCTGCTCCGCCTGATTGATCCTCGGCTCGCATCGTGTTTGGGTGTCGCGTCATGCCGAAGAAAAAACAGAAATCCGAGGAATCGGTCGCGGCCGGGGATCGCCTGAATATCAGGATCGATCTGGCGGGCGGACTTCGTATCGGCCCAGGAAAGGTTGCCGTGCTGGAGGAGATCGCCCGGTCCGGTTCGATTTCGGCCGCTGGCCGGGCTTTGCGCATGTCGTATCGTCGGACCTGGGAACTCGTGGAGGAACTGAACACCGGTCTCGGCGCGCCGGTGGTGGAAACGGCGGCCGGCGGCAGCGGTGGCGGCGGGACCGTGCTGACTCCGGCCGGCAAGGCCGTCATCGAGCGTTACCGCGCGATCGAGATGGACGCGGCGGTTGCCGCGCGGAAGCATTTACTTGCGCTGAACCGTTTCCGCGCTAAGTAAGCGTTATTCCCATGGAGAGCGCACGATGAAACTGTCCGCCCGCAACCAGATCGCCGGGACAATCCGGTCCGTGAAGCCCGGCGCCACGACAACTCACGTGACGATCGAGGTATCGCCGACGGTCACGATCACCGCCTCCATCACCAATGAAGCGGCCGAGGAGCTTGGCCTGAAGGTCGGCATGCCGGCGTTCGCGGTGGTCAAGGCGTCCGACGTCATGGTTGGCGTCTGATCAAACGGGTGCTGCCGCGGCGTTGAGGCCCAACGGCCGCAGCGCCGCGAGAAACGATGTCGCACTGGCGGATCGCAGCGGGATGAACCGCTTGTCCGACTGCCGGCAGAGCCGCTTCACCATCAGGGCGGCGTCGTGACTGACGCAGTCCACGGGGAACAGCACGACATCGGCGCGTGACGTCAGACCGGCCAGCAAATCCGGGTGATGCTCGACGCCCCCATCGTGGTGCAGCAGTTCCGCGCCCCGGCTCTCGGACAGCGCGCGGAGGTGGGCGACCTGATTGGGCCGGCCGCCGACGTAAAGCAGCGACAGACCATCGACGCGCCACATCGCTTCTTCGACCTCTGGCCGAAGGTCCGCTTCGACCGTGGCGAGTTCCGAGCGTAGCGACCCGACATCGGCCTCCAGCGTGGCGCGCACGGTGCGTTCGCGTGTCAGGTCGTCGCGAGTTTCCGCCAGGCGTGCCTCCACCGCCGCGCGGCGACGGGCTTCGCTCGCCAACCGTTTTTCCAAATCGGCGACCAGTGCGCGCAAGGCGGCGGCTTCGGCGTCCTCCGCGACCGGCGCCTCATCGGTCAGGCGTTCGCGCAGCGATTGGCGCAGGTCGCGAATGCTGGCGTCACGGGTGACCACCGCATGATGCAGAGCCTCCTGCTGGCGACGCAGTTTCGCTTCCAGGTCGGCGTTGCGCTGCTCCAGATCGCACAGACGCCGGATGTCGGCACGGTTCGCGGCGCCGACCAGATGCGACAACATATGCACTTCGCCGAACACCAGTCGCACCAGGGCCTGCGTTGTGGCGGGATGGGTCAGAGCAGCCCAGTACGCACCCGGAATGTCGCCGCGCTTCACCGCGTCATGCCACAGCGCGGTCACGTCGGCCTCGGTCCGCGCCCTGGCGAACTGGCTGATTGGCAGCTTGTGCCGCCGGTCGAGCGCCTTGTGCAACAACTTCGCCGCCTGATCGTGTTTTGCCGCGAGGCTAACCGCCTTGTGATGCAAATCGTGATCGGTCCACTCGGTTTGCGCGAGTCCGAGACGGGTCAGAGTTTGGCGCAGTTCCGTGGTCGAGAGGCACGTGCCGATAATGGAACAATGCAGGTTCTGGCTGAACTCCCAGATCTTGGTGCGACGGGTCGATGGATCTTCCGGCATCTCGGCCGGTGCGGGCGCGGGACGCTTCAACAGTTGCGGCGGCAGCGGCGCCAGCGTGAAGGGATGCTGATGGTCACAGCGCGCGTGTCCGGCGGCGTTCAGCGCGTGAACCGGCGGAACGCGTGCAAACGGTGCGAATACCGAATATCCCGTGTCCGCCATCGAACGACAACTCCCCTGGTGCCGTATTCTGTTGAATATAACGCAACGCGCGGTTCAACCCGGGGACAGCTTGTGTCCCCGGGTTGAAGGGCTCAGAGCCCCGCCTGAGTGACGAACTTGGTGTTGAGATAGCCCTCGATCGCCTCCAGGCCGCCTTCCGAGCCGTAGCCGGAATCCTTGACGCCGCCGAACGGTACTTCCGGCAGCGCGAGACCGTGATGGTTGATCGAGACCATGCCGCTCTCCACCGCCGCCGCGATCGCGTTGGCGGTCCTGGCGGAGCGCGTGTAGGCGTACGATGCGAGTCCGTACGGCAACCGGTTTGCTTCCGTCACGACATCGTCGAACCCGCTGAAGGGCGAGATCACCGCGAGCGGGCCGAACGGTTCCTCATGCATCACGCGCGCTTCCATCGGCACATCGGTCAGCACGGTCGGTTCGAAGAAGTTGCCTTTGTTCCCGATCCGGTTGCCGCCGGTCCGGATCGTGGCGCCTTTTTGCGCGGCGTCGCCGATGAACGTTTCCATCGCCGTGATGCGGCGCGGGTTGGCCATCGGGCCCATGTTGGTCGAGGCTTCCATGCCGTCGCCGACCTTCAATGCCTTCGCGTGGCCGACGAACGAGGCGACGAATTGCTCGTAGACCTTTTCCTGGATCAGAAACCGCGTGGGTGACACGCAAACCTGACCGGCATTGCGGAACTTCGCGCCCGCCAACAAGCGACTCGCGGTTTCGACGTCGGCGTCGTCGAACACGATGGCCGGAGCGTGACCGCCCAGTTCCATGGTGACGCGCTTCATGTGGAGACCGGCGAGGGCGGCGAGTTGTTTGCCCACCGCGGTGGACCCGGTGAACGACATCTTCTTGATGATCGGATGCGGAATGAGATATTCCGAGATCTCCGCCGGTATACCGTATACGAGGTTGATGACGCCCGCGGGCACGCCGGCATCGGCGAAGCAGCGGATCAGTTCGGCCGGTGACGCGGGGGTTTCTTCCGGTGCCTTAACGATGATCGAGCATCCCGCCGCCAGCGCGATGGACAGTTTGCGCACCACCTGATTGATCGGGAAGTTCCAGGGCGTGAAGGCGGCGACCGGGCCGACCGGCTCCTTCACCACGAGCTGATAGATGCCCTCGGCGCGCGCGGGGATGACACGGCCGTAGGCGCGGCGGGCTTCCTCGGCGAACCAGTCGATGACGTCGGCGCCGGCCATGACCTCGCCCTTGGCCTCGGGCAGCGGCTTGCCTTGCTCCTGGGTCAGGTAGGGGGCGATGGTGTCGGCCCGCGCGCGCAGCAGGTCGGCTGCCTTGCGCATGACCTTGGAGCGGTCGTAGGCGGAGACCTTGCGCCAGATGTGGAAGCCTTTTTCCGCCGCCTCCAGCGCGCGATCGAGGTCGGCGCGCTCGGCATGAGCGAGTTTCCCGGCGGGCTCGCCGGTGGCGGGGTTGATAACGACCAGTTTGCGGCCGGCGGTGGCGTCGGTCCAGGTGCCGTTGATATAGAGTTGAACGTCCGGATACATGATCAACTCCTTGCCTATAGTACGGTGCTATGGTTTGTCGTATATAGCGATTGTGGCGCGTCGAACGCGTCTTGCCAAGCCCCGGCCGCTATCGCTGATTCCTACCGGCATGAACGGAAGTCGTCGATACCCTTCCACTGAACGATTCCGATGATTGACTCCGGTATAACTTCTGTTAACGTTGTATCCATATAATTATATCGGATAGCCCAAAATGAAACAGAATGTCATCGCGATTTTGACGATCGGTGCGGTTACCGCCGTGCTGAACGGGCAGGCTCGCGCCGATGTGGGTACTGTCCGGGCCGGACAGCAACGACGGCACGTATTCAACCTCGCAACTGGCGGGTACCGCGACGGGCACGGATACCGTGAGCTCGGGCGGATATACCGGGATCTCGGTCTGGGGACTGTTGGGCGGCTCGACCACCGGAAGCACGACCCTCAACGGCGATGGGTCCACGACGATCACCTATGGTGGCATCACGACGAACACGCCCGCTGGCGACAACACCAACAATCCGATCCTGCGCTATTATCTGGTAGGGATCGGCGCGGGTGGCCAGCAGTCGGTCGTTTCGCTTGGCGAAATCGATCCGTTTTTTGGCGGAACGTCCGCCACCCCCGCCTTTATCGCCTACCAGAACACCGGGAGCGGCCTGCTCGCGAGTTCCGTCCCTCATCGTGCCCGGTCAGCCAGGCAGAACTCTCGACAATCTCACTGGCCTGGAACTTCTGGCGGTACCCGCTCTGACGAACCCGGGCGAAGGCATTTTATCCACGGCGGTGGCGTTGTCGGGCAATGTCGCCAAACCCGGCAGTTATTCGCTGGGGAACCTTGAGAATGAGTTCACGCCGGTGCAGGCCGCGGCCGGTGGCGACACCTATACCGGGGTGCCGCTATGGACTTTCCTGGGGCAATCCTCCAGCAGTCCGGCGAGCCAGATCGCCGTCGCACAGGCCACCGACGGGTACCAGGTCGTGGTGGCCCTGGGTGAGTTGGACCCGACCGACGGCGGCAATCCCAACGATCTGCTGGCCTACGCGGACACTGAATCAAAGTTTCCCGCCGACGGGGTCGCCCGCCTGACTTTTCCGGGCGACAACCACGCCGGACGTTACGATTCCAATCTCGATGCCATAACCGTTGAAAGCGCGATTCCGGAGCCCGCCTCACTCACCTTCTTCGGGACCGCGATACTCGCCCTGGGCGCGCTGCGGCGAAGGTCCAACGTCGTTACCCACCGGGAATAACCACCCGCGCGTTCCGCGGTCGCCCTGGACCGGGACTGGTGCCACTGCGTGATATATGATTGGATATGACGTGACGGCGACCACCGCCGCCACTCGCCGCCCACCAATCAGGAGGAACGAACGATGGATACAATCGCACTGGATCCCAGGCTTCGGCACGCCACCGGTTTCCTCGGTCGTGACGCCAAAATGCTGATCGACGGGAAAATGGTCGGAGCTGCCTCCGGCAAGACCTTCCCGGTCTATAATCCGGCGACCGGTGCGCTGATCGCCAATGTTCCCGAGGCCGACAAAGCCGATGTCGATCTGGCGGTCGCCGCGGCGCGGCGCGCATTCGACAGCGGTCGCTGGAGCGCGGTCACGCCCTCCGAACGCGGCAAGCTGCTGTGGAAGCTGGGCGATCTGATCGAGCGCGATCTGGAGGAACTGGCGGAACTCGAAGTCGATCGACAACGGCAAACCCTATGCGGTCGCGCGCGTCGCCGATCTGCCGCTCGCCGTGGACATGTTCCGCTACATGGCCGGTTGGGCGACGAAAATCAGCGGCTCGACATTGTCGCTGTCACTGCCTGGGGAATATCTGTCCTACACCATGCGCGAACCGGTCGGCGTGGTCGGACAAATCATTCCGTGGAACTTCCCATTGCTGATGGCGTGCTGGAAAATCGCGCCGGCGCTGGCGGCGGGCTGCACCGTCGTGCTGAAAGCCGCCGAGCAAACCCCGATGACCGCTCTGCGCCTGGCCGAACTGGTGCGGGAAGCCGGCTTCCCGCCGGGTGCGGTGAACATCCTGACCGGGTTCGGGGAGACCGCCGGCGCGGCGTTGGCGGCGCATCCCGACGTCGATAAGGTCGCCTTCACCGGATCGACCGAGGTCGGCAAACTGATCGTTCAGGCGGCGGCCGGCAATCTGAAGAAAGTGTCGCTGGAACTCGGCGGCAAGTCGCCGGCGATCATTCTGGCGGACGCCGATATCGATGCCGCGATCACCGGCGCGGCCAACGCGATTTTCTTCAATCACGGCCAATGCTGCTGCGCCGGTTCGCGTTTGTACGCGCACAAGTCCATCTACGACAAAGTGGTCGCCGGCGTCGCCGACATCGCGTCCAAAATCAAGGTCGGTCCTGGGCTTGATCCCGCGACCGAGATGGGGCCTCTGGTATCCGACGAACAATTCGCCCGCGTGACGTCGTTCATCAACGAGGGCCGCGGCGCCGGGGCGAAAGTCGCTGTCGGCGGCAATCGCGTTGGCAATCTGGGTTATTTCGTCGCGCCAACGGTGCTGGAGAATACCACGCCCGACATGCGCGTGATCCGGGAAGAGATCTTCGGCCCGGTGGTGTGCGCGACACCATTCGGCGACGATGACCTCGACGCGATCGCGAAGCAGGCCAACGACACGATTTATGGCCTCGCGGCCAGTGTCTGGACGCGGAACGGCGGCACCGCGCACAAACTCGCGCGGCGGATTCGTTCAGGAACCGTCTGGATCAATTGCCACAACGTGTTCGACGCCTCGCTGCCGTTCGGTGGCTACAAACAGTCCGGCTGGGGCCGCGAAATGGGCGAGGAGGTGTTCCACAACTACACCGAGGTCAAGGCGGTGACCGCGGCTTTGTGATCCGGCTTCGGGGGCGGGCAGGATCTCTCCGTCCGCTCCCTCTGGCCGCTCCCTCTGCCCGCTCCCTCTGCCCGCTCCCTCTGGTCCAGCCGCGGAATTGCTGGCAGGTTGCCGGAATGACAGAGCCAGACATGGAGTTGCGCCCAGGAGAGGTGGCGGTCGAATTGCCGGCGGCCACGGACGCGGGGGTGTATTTCATTGGCGTCATCCACACGCCATGGAAGACGCGCGCCGAATGCCCAAAGCGCGGCAAGGAAGATGGGCCGGTCTGCACCATCGTGGTCGATCCACGCTGGCACGCGGCACTGACCGATCTCGCCGGGCATCCACGCATTCAGGTGCTGTACTGGATGCATCGCGCGCGACGGGATCTGGTGTTGCAGACACCGTTCCGCACCGGACTGACGACAGGATCGTTCGCGTTGCGCTCCCCCGTGCGGCCCAATCCGATCGCATCATCGTTCGTCGAGCTGCTCGGGGTTGAGGGCGGAACGATTCGGGTACGCGGCCTCGATTGCATTGATGGGACGCCGCTGCTCGATCTGAAACCGGATCACGGCGCCTCCGCGCACTAAGCAAATTTTCCGAGTGGAGCGTGGGTGGACTTCCTGATGCCTTACGCTATATACATACAGGAATAACGACAAGAGGGACAGCGCATGGATGGCGTCGCGGCAACGCTCTCGCACATCGAAGGCCATGGACTGACCACCTGGGCTGTCGTTCCGGGCGGTCAGTAGGTTTGTCTCGGCTTCATGGCGAGTGGCGGCCAGACGTTTCGAATCGCGCTGCCGATCGAGGTGCTGAACGGCTTGCTGATGACTTTGCCAAGCATGCTGCAATCGGCGCTGAACGAACGTTTCCCTGACGGTACGTTACGCATCGTTCATCCGCTAGGCGATTGGCGATTGGAACAATGCGAGGGCGACGGCGGTCTCATTCTCAGGCTCGCCACGGGTGACGGGTTCGACGTCGCGTTCACTGTTCCCGAGCAGGATGCCGGTTCACCTGGTAAGGCGCTGCTCGCGACCTCCAGGCAAACTTTACCTTTAACGAGGAGACCCAACTGATGAATGTCATGACGCAGGTGCATCCGTTCCTCGATGGCAAGCCGAAGCGCATGCTGATCGATGGCAAATGGCTGGAAGCGGTCTCGGGTAAGACATTCGAAAGCCATAATCCCGCGACGGGCGAATTGCTCGCCAATGTCGCCGAAGGCGATGCCGAGGACGTCAATCTCGACAGCGGAATCGGACGGGAAGGTGGCGTCGAGGGATTGCAGTGCTACACCGTGGTCAAGAACGTATCACATTTGACCGCGTAACGACCGGCCGCCAACGGAGCCGATGGTCCGTTGGCGGCAACGCTGTCACCCGGCTGAATCGAGCGCGGCGCGCAGCTTTGGCGGCGAGATCGGCAGATCCGGCATGCGCAATCCGGTCGCGGAACGAATCGCGTTGCCGATCGCGGCCATGGGCGGAACGATCGGCACTTCGCCCACGCCGCGCGCGCCGAACGGATGCCGCGGGTTAGGCACCTCCACCAGCACCGCCTCGATCATCGGTACATCCGATGCCACTGGGCAACGATAATCCAGGAAGCCCGGATTATCGAGTTGCCCTTTGGCATTGTAGATATACTCCTCGCTCAAGGCCCAACCGATGCCTTGTACGGCGCCGCCCTGGATCTGCCCTTCGACATAGCTCGGATGGATCGCCTTACCGACATCCTGGAACGCGGTGTAGCGTTCGATCGTGACGTGGCCGGTCTCTTTGTCCACGCTGACGTCGCACACATGAATGCCAAACCCCGCGCCGGCGCCTTGTGCGTTGAGCGACACTTCCGCACTGACCGGCCCCCCGGTTTTGGCGGCCTTGAGCGCGATCGCCGGCAGGTCCAGCGGGTCGAACGCGCCGGCATTGGCGCCGGCCGGATACGCCTTGCCGTCTTTCCATTCCACCGCCTCGACCGGAATCTCCCAGATCATGGCAGCGCGCTTCTTCAGGTCCTCGACGACGCGTTCGGCCGCCTGGGTCGCCGCCATGCCGGTGGCGAAGGTCACGCGCGATCCTCCGGTGACGTGGGTGAAGCCGATCGAGGCGGTGTCCGCGACGGTCGCCCGCACGCGACTGGCGGGAATGCCCAGAACTTCGGCCACCATCATGCCCATCGACGCGCGTGACCCGCCGATGTCCGGACTTCCCGTCGCCACGGTCACCGTGCCGTCTTCGTTCACGTGCACGTTCGCGCTCGAATTCGCCGCCGATGTTGAACCAGAAACCGCAGGCCATGCCGCGGCCGTGACCTTCCTTGACTGGCGTTTTCCAATGCGGATGGCTCTTCACCGCCGCCAGCACCTGTTCGAAGCCGATGTTGGTGTGGCTGACTCCGTAGTGTGTCTTGGTGCCGTTCTTCGCGGCGTTTTTCTCGCGCAGCGTCAGCGGATCCATCTCGAGTTTCCGCGCCAGATCGTCGAGCAGGCTTTCCACCGCGAATGACGTGATCGGCGCGCCCGGCGCGCGATAGGCGGCGACCTTTGGCCGGTTGCTGACCACATCGTAGCCAACGACCGAAACATTCGGCAGATCGTACAACGCGAACCCGCACATGCACCCGGGACCAATCGGGGAGCCGGGGAACGCGCCCGCCTGGAACTTCAGCACCTGTTGCGCGGCGACGATGGTGCCGTCCTTCATCGCGCCGATCTTCACCTCCATGGAGGCACCCGATGTCGGGCCGGAGCCGCGAAACACTTCTTCGCGGGTCATCTGGATCTTCACCGATTTGCCGGCCATCTTCGACAGCATGACGGCGACCGGCTCCAGGTAGATCAGCGTCTTGCCGCCGAAGCCGCCGCCGATCTCCGCCGGGTTCACCCGAATGTTCGCCATGTCGATGCCCAGCAACTTCGCGGTATACGACCGGATCATGAAATGACCCTGGCTGGACGCATGGATGGTGATCTGGCCGTCCGGCGCGTGGGTCGCGAGGCAGGCGTGCGGCTCGATGTAGCCCTGGTGCACCGGCTGCGTCGTGTAGCGACCTTCCACGATAACCTCGGCTTCCCTGAAGCCGGCGTCGATGTCGCCCTTTTTGAAAGTCACGACTTTCGCGACGTTGGAGGGCGCGGTCGGTTTTGGATCGACCCCCGCGGTGAACAGGTCCTCATGCAGGATCGGCGCGTCGGGCGCCATCGCGGCGTCCACGTCGATCACGAACGGCAGCACGTCATAGGTCACGTCGATCAGGTCCAGCGCCTGATTGGCGATTTCCTGCGTGACGGCGGCGACCGCGGCGACCGCGTGACCTTCGTAAAGGGCCTTATCGCGCGCCATGATGTTGCGGGACAGGTCGCGGAAGTTCATCGGACCCTCGCCGACGAACGCGTCCTCCGACGTGATTTCCGGGAAGTCCATCCCGGTCACGACGGCTTTCACCCCCGGCAGCGCCCTGGCCGCGCTGGTATCGATCGACACGATCCGGGCGTGCGCGTGCGGACTGCGCTTAATCTTGCCCCAAAGCATGCCGGCGGCGCGGGTATCGGCCGCGAACAGCGCGCGCCCGATGACCTTGTCCACACCGTCGGGACGAATCGGTCGCGTGCCGACAACCTTCAGGTCGGAAGTCAGATAATTCATTTGGTGGGCTCCCCTCGATCAACAGTTTCCCGCGTCGCGGGCCTCGACCGGGTCTGCGCGGTCAGGATGGCGATGCTGGCCTCGTGGTTCCGGATCGGCGCCGCTCATCGCGAGGCGGCGTGAAGCGCCATATCCGATCATACACAGCGAGCCTGGCAGATCGGGCGCCGATGAGCAAGCGCGGGCGGCGGGGTCACATGGGTTCTGGTAAAACCAGTCGGCCGTCAGCGGACGATACCGGTGATGGCGTTATTCCCGGCCTAATCTTACGGCCCGCTGGATCTCATCGGTTTTCTTCTGCCAGCCGCGCCGCCATTGATCGTAACGGATGGTGCCGCGAGGATACGGGTTCTGAACTCACGCCCTGTCCGCTCTGCGCGGCCAGGTAACCGTCATTCTCTTCCAGCAAGGTGACCGCCCGCCAGAGGTGCCAGCCACGCCGCCACTCCGAGTAGCGGATCGTGCCCCGGGGATACGGATTCTCGGACAGTTTTCGCCCGGATTCGGCAGCCAGATAGCCCTCGTCCTCCTCTTTGTGAGGGTTGAGAGAGGTCGTGTTGCTCATCCAGGCTCTCCTGATCGTGCACAAACACATCCAACCGCCGGCGCGCGGCCGGCATCCGGGCGCGGAAGGCGCCGCTCGACGCATTCGTCCCCCCGGATTGGGACCTATCGTAAGCGGACCCGGTGTGGCGAACAACGTCCGCGCCCCGATGCGAGACCGGCGTGGCGCGCATTTCGGCGCGGGGCTTCCGGAACCTGGAATGTGCTCCGGCGGCACCTTTTTACGGCGCGCGGCCACCCCATCTAACGTCGCGCACCCCGTTCACGCGGAGGGATGCCGTTGGTCCCGGGCCTGTTTGTCCGGGGAGGTGCCGCGCCGGCGACATTCCGGTAAGATCGCCCGCGGAAACGGTCCTCAGCCAAAATAGCCGGACGGAGGGACCATGGCGCCGATGCCGTGGCGTCCCGGTCTGTGACCGGCGGCGGAAACATGAGAAGAGGGCGCCGGAGCCTGGCTCACGGAGCGGCATCATGAGCTGGAGACCGGTGGGATGGGGTCGGCGGACATCGAACGCCAGGGACGTGGTCCCGGCCGAGGCCGGTCCGGCCGGTCAATGACCGAGTTGAAGATATACGAAAATAGTTTGGGAATCCAATAAGATGGCCAGCTACCAATACGTTTACGTGATGAAAGATCTGACCAAGAACTTCCCCGGCGGGCGGGAGGTTTTCAAAGGCATCACGCTGTCGTTCCTGCCCGGAGTGAAAATCGGCGTGCTCGGCGTCAACGGCGCGGGCAAATCCACGCTCATGAAAATCATGGCCGGCCTCGAAACCGAGTTCGGCGGCGAAGCCTGGGCGGCCCCCGGCGCGACGGTCGGCTATCTGGCGCAGGAGCCGAAATTGGACCCGGACAAGACAGTCGGGGAAAATGTCGAGGAGGCGTTTACCGACCTCAAAGCCGCGCTCACTCGCTTCAACGAGATCTCCGCCAAATTCGCCGAGCCGATGAGCGACGACGAAATGAACGAACTGCTGGTCGAACAAGGTGACCTGCAGGAGAAAATCGATAGTCAGGACGGCTGGGAACTCGATCGCCGCGTCGATATCGCGCTGGACGCGCTGCGTTGTCCCCCGGCGGACGCCAAGGTCACGACCCTGTCGGGCGGCGAGCGGCGGCGTGTCGCGCTGTGCAAACTGCTGTTGGAAAAGCCCGATTTGCTGCTGCTGGATGAGCCGACCAACCATCTCGACGCCGAGAGTGTCGCCTGGCTGGAGAAGACGCTGCACGATTATGCCGGCACCGTGATGGTGGTGACGCACGACCGGTATTTTCTCGACAACGTGACGAACTGGATCCTGGAGATCGAGCGCGGCCGCGGCTACCCGTTTGAGGGCAATTACTCGACATGGCTCGAGCAGAAACTGAAGCGCCTGCGCCAGGAGGAGAAAGAGGAAAGTGCCCGCCAGCGTGCGTTGTCGGCCGAACAGGAATGGATCCAGTCCTCGCCGCGCGCCCGCCAGACCAAGAACCGCGCGCGCATCCAGCGCTATGAGGAATTGCAGCAGAAGTCGCTGGAGCAGCAGGGCGGCGTGGCGGATATCGTCATCCCCCCGGGCCCGCGTCTGGGTAACGTGGTGATCGAGGCGGAGGGCGTGCGCAAGGCGTATGGCAACAACCTGCTGATCGACGATCTCAACTTCAAGCTGCCGCCCGGAGGGATCGTCGGCGTGATCGGTCCGAACGGCGCCGGCAAGACGACATTGTTCCGGATGATTACCGGTCAGGAACAGCCTGACGCCGGAACGTTGCGCGTCGGTGAGACGGTGAAACTTGGGTATGTCGATCAGTCGCGCGACAGTCTCAATCCGGAACGGACCGTGTGGCAGGAGATTTCCAACGGCGAAGAGGTGATTTATCTGGGCAAGCGCGCGATCCAGTCGCGCGCTTACGTGGCGGCGTTCAACTTCAAGGGCTCGGATCAGCAGAAGAAGGTCGGCATCCTGTCGGGCGGCGAGCGCAACCGGGTGCATCTGGCGAAGATGCTGAAGCAGGAACACAACGTCATTCTGCTTGACGAGCCAACGAATGACCTGGACGTCGATACGCTGCGCGCGTTGGAGGAGGCGCTGACGGAATTCGCCGGCTGTGTGGTGATCATCAGCCACGACCGTTGGTTCCTCGACCGCCTGGCAACTCACATGCTGGCGTTCGAGGGCGACAGCCATGTGGAATGGTTCGAAGGCAACTTCCAGGCGTATGAAGCGGACAAGCGCCGTCGTCTTGGCGCGGATGCGACGGAGCCGCACCGGATCAAGTACCGGCCTTTGGCGCGGTGATGCGAATAACCGGAAGCCCGGCGTGGTTCTGGGCTTCCGGTTGATTCGGTCGCTTTATGCCACCGGCAGCGTGTTCCTGAGGTTGTCTGCCCGCGGGTTGTTGACCTGGCCTTGAAGGATCTGCGCGGTCGTGGTCTTTCGTCCGTAATAGTTGCCGTCCATTTGGGTATCGCTTGTGATCATCAATGCCGGCGTAGGCGCCCGATGCGTTCGACCACACGATGACATCGCCTTTGCCAACATTCGCCTGACCGCGAGCCGAATACGTGACCATCGTCAGGCCCAGGGTTTCCGTTCAGCGAGAAGTGTTCGCTGGCGCTGCTGTGAAGTTTCAGCCATCGCGTCGTTCGGTCAGGTAGGCGGGGCGATCGGCTCGTGCGAAATCGTGATCCCCGAGCGCGTCGCCGACATAGACTTCCCTCACCAGGACGAGTGCGGCGGCGGCGATCGGCGTACCCAGTATGACACCGAGCAATCCAAAAACAGTGCCGAGTATGGTCATCGACAGGATTGACAGGGCAGGCGGCAAATGGGTCGCGCTGCGCTGAGCCATGGGCGAGACGACGTAGGCCTCGGCGGCGTGGCTGACCAGGAATATCGCCATCGCCCACAGCATGGTTTGCAGGTTGACGGTCATCGTGACGATCATTGTCGGAATAAGTGCGATGATCACGCCGAAGTAGGGCACGAAAGTACATAAGCCCGCCAACATGGCGAGTGCGAACGCCATCGGCACGCCCAAAAGTACCGAGGCCCGTCCCGGTCAGCAACCCGACAGTGATCATGCTGGCGATCTGGCCCAGCGTCCACCAACGCAGCGCGTGTCCGATTTCCCGCAGCACGAGCCGCGCGCGCGGACGATGAGGAATCGGAAACAGGCGCAGTGTACCGCTCAAATAAGTCTCTGGTGAGATGGTGAAATAAAGTGATATCACCACAATGATAAAGAGAGTTGTCAGGCCACCGACCGTCGATGTCGCGAGGGTCTCGGCATAGCCGCTCAGGTGGGCGCCGATGGCGTGGCGTGGTGACAACTGATCGAAGATCAACCCGCCGATTGGTGTTTGTCCGTACAGGTTTCGCAGGAACTCGAACTGGCGGTGCAGTTGCACAAAAAGTTGTTCGGTTTCACTTATCAGTCGCGACCCGAGATAATATGAGAACGTCAGTGGGATGGCGACCGCCAGCAGGGAGACCAACGCGAGGGCCGCGCGCTCGGGAATGCGGGCGCGCCGCACAGCGGTATCGACGACCGCTCGCAGAATGACCGCGATCAGACCCGCGAGAAAAACTTCGAGCAAGACGTTTGACAACAGCCAAACCGCGAAGCCGGCTGCGATAGCCAGCGCGCTGATACGCAGCACGCGCGCGGTACCCGTCCCGGCGCGTGCGCGTCGATAGGTGGCCGTGTCATCCATGACGATGGGAGGTTGGTTTCCGTGACACGAAACGCAAGGGGGTCACGTGCCTTGCGCCCGCCTCTTCAGCTGCGGCGAACCGCGACGATCCCGCTGCGCACGTCGGACTGGACAAATCGCGTTGAAAGCGGAAGCTCGGCGTCCAAACCTGGTTCGGAAAAGTCACCATGAAAATCACCGAGATCATCGCCCATCCACTGTCGATCGCGCTGCCGCGGCCGAGATGGACCGCGCATGAGCGCATGGGCAATGCGCAAATGGTGCTGGTGGAAGTGCGCACCGACGCGGGCCTGGTGGGTATTGGCGAAATCGCCGGCGGCCCGCAACGTGTGATTTGCGATCTGGTGACGACGTTCTCGGACGTCGTCAAAGGGATGGATCCGCTCGGCCACACCGGGATCTGGGAGAGGCTGTTTTCTTTGACCTCGCCGCGGCCAGGCGGGATTGGCGGTTGGGACGGCATGCCGGCACCGTTGCCGCGCAATCAGCGGCCGCAGATCATGGCGGCGATCGGCGGGATCGACATCGCATTGTGGGACCTCAAGGGCAAAGCCGCCGGGTTGCCGGTGTTTCGCATCCTCGGCGGCACGAAAACCGAGGTGTTCACCTACTCAACCGGCGGCTACTACCAGGAGGACGCGCCGCTCGGCGGTGAAGCCGAGGAGTTCGCCGGGTTTGTCGCCAACGGCTATCGGGCGGTGAAGATGAAGACCGGCGCCCTGTCGCTCAAGGACGAGGTGACCCGGGTTCGTTCGGTGCGCGAAGCGATCGGTCCGGACGTGCTGTTTATGTTGGACATGAACGCGCCGTACAATGTCGCCGGCTGCATCGCGTTCGCCCACGCCGTCGCGCCGTACGATATTTTCTGGCTGGAGGAGCCGCTGCATTGGTATTTGCAGCCGGCCGACTATCAGCGGCTCGCGGCCGCGTCGCCAATTCCGCTGGCGCACGGAGAACGCGAATGGACGCGGTATACGATCCGGGATTTCCTCGATAGCGGCGCGATCCGTTACGTGCAGTTCAATTCGACGCGGCATGCCGGGTTTACGGAATCGTTACGGATCGCGCATTACGCCGAGCAGAAGGGTGTGATGATCGCGCCGCATTCGGTGGCTCACCTGCATGCGCACCTGGTGTCGGCGTTCGGCGATGCCGCGTTCGGCGCCGAATCGCATGGCGATCCGACGCGTCATCCGCTGCATCATGCGATCTTCCACGGTGGCGCGGAGGCGAAGGACGGCATGGTGCATTTGTCCGAAGCGCCGGGCTTCGGTCTGGACGTCGATTGGCAGGCGGTCGCGAAGTTCCGCGCCTGACGCGACAACGCCGGCTCAGGTCGCGCCGCGGCCGGACGGCGACATCGCGAACCGCGGGTCCGGATAGTCGATCACGCGCACTTCTTCCGAGACCGTATCCAACACGGCGCAACTCAGTTGCCGATCGTTGCGGCTGTCCCGCGCGTCGCCCGCGGAACCGGGATTGATCACCAGAACCTTGCCGACCCGCTTCACCACCTGACAATGCGTGTGTCCGTAAAGCACGATATTCGCGTCGGCTTCGGCGAACCGCTCCAGTTTCGCGCTATGCGGATGCACATACTCGCCGCGCGGCTCCCATGGCGTGGAATGGATCAGCAGCAATCGCGTTCCCGCCAGGTCGAGGTAACGCCGGTGCGGTTGCTCCGCCAGAAACGCCAGCATCTCCGGATCGATTCCGGGACGTTCGCGGGCGCGGCCACCGGCCGGAGACAAAAATACTTCCTCGTGGTTGCCCTGAATGATGTGGGCGCCGCGCTCCCGCAACCGCGCCACGACGGCGTTGGAAAACTGATACTCGAAGATGCTGTCCCCAAGGCACAGCAATTCATCGACGTCTCCCATCGCCTCCAGGGCCAGATCGAGCCCCTGAATGTTGCAATGGAGATCCGAAACGATTCCGACTTTCAACGGGAGTGCCTCACTTCGGCGTGTGCCGATCGAGGAACGCGGTCACGCGCTGGCGTTGCTGCTCCATGAATTCCGGCCCGCGCCATTGATGCACGACCTCAACTCCTGGCAGCAGCCGAGACAATTCATCGCTGGTCGCCGCCGGGTGCGGAATATCCGTGCCGGGCAAAAGCATCGTCGGCACCGGGCAATGCCGAACGAAGTCCCGGTCCACGCAGAACACGAAATCGCCGCCCCACATGTTCCGGCCGAACGCGCGGATCGCCGCTTCGTTCAGGTCCGGCCGCTCGGCACGCTGCTCCGCGCTCCATGCGGCGTGGCTTTCCGGAAAGTATTCGGGATGGTCCGGATGCACGCCGATCGGGTTCTGCAACACCGCCGACGTCACGCGATCCGGCGCCACCTGGGCTGCCTTCAAACAGAAAGCTGCCGCCGATGCAGCCGCCCAGAACGTGAAACTTCTGGTGCCCCAGGTGATCCATCAGCGCGATGTGATCGGCGGCGTAGGTGTGCCAGCCATGATCCGCCTCGATCGCGCATTTCGACCGACCGGCATTGCGTTGATCCATCGCGACCACGCGATATTGCGCGGCCAGCACATCGGTCCAGTCGCACCACGTGCGTCGCGGGCCACCGGCCGGATGATGCCACATTTCCAGCCGCGAGCGCAGACCGCCAGGCGCGAACAGCAGGATCGGGAACCCACTTCCGAATTCCTCATAATAAATCTCGCCGTCCGGCCGTTGCAACGTCGGCATGATCGCACTCCTCTTGATTTTATTTTGCCTTCAGCAACCGCCTTGCTTCCGCCGCGTCGGCGGCGATCTGCGCCTTCAGCGCGTCCAGGCCGGAGAACTTAATCTCCGGCCGGATGTACGCGATCAGCGCGACGGTGATTTCCGCCCCGTAGATGTCGCCCGAGAAGTCGAACAGGTTGACCTCCAACCGGCTCTCCTGCCCGGAGTTCACCGTTGGGCGGCGGCCGATGTTCGCCACGCCGTTGTGCATCGTTCCGTCCGCCAATCGGATGGTGACGGCGTAGACGCCGCGGGCAGGCTCCAAATGCCGGCCGAGTGCCACGTTCGCGGTGGGAAAGCCGATCGTCCGGCCGCGCTTGTCGCCATGCGCCACCTCGCCGCGGATCGCCCAGGGCCGGCCGAGTTCGGCGGTCGCGCGTTCGGGGTAGCCATCTTGCAGGGCGCGGCGGATACGGGTCGAGGACAGCGGCCCTCCGGCGTCCGTCAGCGGAGGAACCTGGGTCACGCCCATGCCCAATGCCTCGGCCCGCGCCGCCAGGAAAACCGCGTCGCCGCCGCGGCGGTGCCCGAACGCGAAGTCCACGCCGGTGGTCAGATGGCGGGCTCCGAGGCCTTGATACAACACCTCGCTGACGAAGGTGTCGGCCATCATCAGGCTGAACACCTGGTTGAACGGCAATTCGTACAACAGCGTGCAACCGAGGGCGGCCAGCGCATCGGCGCGCTCGGCCGAGAGGGTCAGCCGAAACGGAGGGTCATCGGGGCGGAACACTTCACGCGGGTGCGGCTCGAACGTCAGGACGGCCAGCGGAGCGTCGGGCCGCGCCGCATGGGCCGCGCGCAGCACCGTCGCATGGCCCAGATGCACCCCGTCGAAATTGCCCAGCGCGATCGTCGCGCCGCGGGCATCGGCGGGCAGGCCCCGCCAGTCGCTGAAGATCCGCATCAGACGCCTGACCGGACCCGTGCGCGGGCCGCCCCTTCGATCACGCGGCCGGCGCTTACGGGGCATTCCGCTCGCATGGTCCTGGCGGGGCGCGCGGTCTGGCTGACCGAGCGGTCCCCGAAGAAGTGGCCGTTGCTCATGCGTGGTCCCATTGCTGAAGCATCTATCTGGCGCGAGATGGGGCGGGGATCAACTGTCGGCACGCCTCACCCCTCGGCCCCCAGCGGCTGCCACAGGCGCGGATCGAAACGGAACGGGGCGATTGCCGCGATCCGCGCACGGTCGGCGTCACGATGACGAGGGTTGAGCAGAATGTTCCAGGCATACGGCACCAGCACCGACGGCACGCGCAACGCGGCGGTATCGCCGCGGATCAGCCATGCGTCGCCCATCGCCACCGTTCGCGCCTCCGGTTCATCGTCGATATCAGCGATCAACCCGTCCGGCACCGTCGCGCGCAACAGCACGTAGTCGTTCGGCAAAAGTTCGAAGGGGAGGTCGAGATGGACACGCACCTCCAGCGCCGCCAACGCCGGATGTTCCGCGCAATACACCATCGGCCGGCCTGGGCTGTTCCAGCGTCCGCCGAACATCCGCGCACCTTCGCCGGACAGATCAGCGAACGGGCGGCGGCAGAGCCGCCACACATCCATCAGACCGCCAGGCCGTGCGCGATCCGCCCCAGAATGGCTTCAACCTGCCGGCTGCCGAAATCCGTATCGAGCCGGCCGAGCGGCGTTTCACCGTCGAGCAATGGGGTCGGCCGGCGCAGCCACGCGTGCGCTTTGGCCGCGTCGCCAAACGTCTCCTCCGCGTGCATCGATCAGCCGCAGCAGGCGGCTGAGCCGGTCGGACTGGTCGGACGTCAACGAGCCAAGAACACGGCGATGCGCGAGAGTTTTGCGCGGTAAGACCAGCCGGTCGAGTTCCGCCAGCGAAATCTTCCCGCTGGCCAGGGCGCGATCGACCACGTCCAGGGAATAACCCTGGCGAACCGGGAGCAAAATGGCTTCCGCGACACCGCTTGGTGATTTGCCTCTCATATGCGTGCATATCGCCAGAAACCGCGCCTGTGTCAACCTCTTTCTTTGCTACCGATTGACATCCCCCGGAACACCCCAGCGTACTGGGAGATCGCCGTCTTGCAGGCCCCCACGGCGACGAAAGGACCGCGCGATGCCGAGCGCCGATGTGGGAAGCTCCGAAGATCTGCTGGCCGAACTGGCCACCTGGGTCAGGCTGGAAACGCCCACCACCGATGCCGCCGCGGTCAATCGCCTGATGGACGTTGCCGCCCATGACCTGAGCCGAGGCCGGCGCGCACCTGACCCGCGTGCCCGGTCGCGATGGGTTCGGCGACAGTCTGATCGCGCGCACGCCAGGCTCCGGACACCGCCTCCGGCCGATCCTGGTGGCGGGCCATCTGGATACCGTCTGGTCGCACGGCACGCTGGATTCGATGCCGTATCACGTGAACGGCGAAAAGGCGCACGGACCGGGCATCTACGACATGAAGGCCGGCAGCTTCCTCGCGTTCCATGCCGTCCGCGCCATTCTCCGGGACCGGATTCCCACGCGGCATCCAATCACGTTGCTGCTGACCCCGGATGAGGAAGTCGGCAGTCCCACCAGCCGCGTCCTGATCGAACGCGAGGCCGCCAATGCCGCCGCGGTGCTGATCCCGGAGCCCGCCGGTAAGGGCGGCGCCTGCGTCACCTCGCGCAAGGGCGTCGGCCGCTTCACGCTGCGGGTGGCGGGCAAGGCCTCGCATGCCGGTACCGGGTTTCTCGACGGGGCATCGGCCACGGTGGAACTCGCGCACCAGATCCTGGCGCTGCACAAGATGGTCGAGCCGGACGACGGCATCACCATCAACACCGCGCCGGTCTGGGGCGGCACACGCCCCAACGTGGTCGCCGCCGAGGCAGGGTGCGAGATCGACCTGCGCGTCAACTCGCAGCGCGACGGCGATCTGATGACCTCGCGCATTCTGGGACTGGAATCGCGCATCGCCGGCTGCACCGTGATTGTCGAGGGCGGTATGAACCGGCCGCCCTATGTCGAGAACGCGGCGATCGTCGCGTTGTATGAAAAGGCGCGGGCGTTGGCGGGTCAGGTCGGGCTGGCGTTGCCTCGGCAGCATCGCGGCGGCGGCTCCGACGGCAATTTCACCGCCGCGATGGGCATCCCCACCCTCGACGGACTGGGCTGTCCAGGGGCGGGCGCGCACGCGGTGCATGAGCATATTCTATGGCGGCAACTGGCCCCGCGCGCCGCGCTGATGGCGGGACTGCTGGAGACGCTGGACGAGGTTTGAAACGCGGTTCCGGAGGAGGCCGGATCCGCCACACCTGGCCCGGCACGTTTGATCCGGCCCGGAGGTCTGCACCGCTCGGCCGAGCCATGCGCGCCTGGCGACGGCGCGATGACCGTGCCTCGTGACACACACGACAATTCATCGCGCGCGACGCGACCGTTTCGCGACAATGCGCGGGCAGTCTCTTCATGACGCCGAGCCGGGCAGGACCGAGCCGAGCCGGGGCCGAGGTAGGAGACAACGCCATGATCAGAACGATCATTCAGGCCGCCGGTGTCGCTCTGACGCTGATGCTGGGTACCGTGGCTGGTCACGGAGCCGAGGCGTCCGGATGCGCGCGGGCTGGCGATTGCCGTTCCGGTGTCACAACGGAAGCCCCGTCCGCCCGCATCGACAGCGTCAACATCGCGGCGGGGGCGTTGATGAAG
This sequence comes from uncultured Alphaproteobacteria bacterium, assembly GCA_963719675.1. Taxonomy (GTDB): domain Bacteria; phylum Pseudomonadota; class Alphaproteobacteria; order Acetobacterales; family Acetobacteraceae; genus Rhodopila. The sequence continues at coordinate 69,828 of CAVRDN010000056.1, forward strand.
CAAATCGTCACCGACTCGACGACCCGCGGCAACCGGCCAAAGCAATGAGCCGGCGAGGGCGTTTCGGTATGATATCGACCGGGCTGGAGGCTGGCATGCGACTTCCCAATTTGAACTGGCCGGCGAATTTATATGGCGATGTGACGACGCCCGCGGCGGAGATTGAGCTGACGGCGGGCTTTGAACAGGACAACGACCCGCTCCATGATCCGTGCGGCGCGCACCATAACGCCATGCGCGCCGGGATGGGCGGGCGGTCCGGCGCGGGTGGGGATGAGTTCAGGTCGTTCACGATCGGTGGCGCCTCGCCGCACCCGGGTGTGACAGCGTCGCGGCCCTGATCGCGCGACACCATTTCCGCGGAGATTGGGCTCAGGCGGCGGTCGCCGCGCGTTTCGCGCTGAGCCTGGCACCGATGGCGCTGATGATGCATTCGTAACCCGCGCCGGTTCCCCCCCGCCGGGCGATGGGCGCCCGGCGATGGGCGCATTGACGGACCGGTCCAACGGTGCTGAGATTTGCCTGAGCGTGACAGGAGACGTGCGCTTTCACGAAGCCGCCTGGATCGCCGAAAATCCAGAAGAGAACAGGGGAGGATCGGCACAATGGCGCACGACCGGCGAAGCGGCGGGTTCACGGTTGCGCTGTGCTGCCTGGTGTTCGCGTGTCTTGCGTTGGCCTGTCGTCCAGCCGCGGCGGAGGAATCCGAGTTGGTCTTCGCCGGCTGGGGCGGTACCCTCGGTCAGGCGTTGAAGGCCGCGGTCATTCCCGGCTTCGAAAAGCAGCATGGCATTAAGGTCGTGTATCTGACCCAGGAAACCGTCAATATGGTCGCGCGCCTCAAGGCGCAGGCGGCGCGGCCGCAGGTCGATGTCGTGGCCGGGACGGACGCATCCCACTCCATCGGCCGGCGAGAGGGTTTGTTCGACAAACTCGACCCGGCGACGTTCGGCAATTTCGCCGACCTGTATCCTTTCGCGATCAGCGCGGACGGGATCGGCGTCATGTTCGGCATTCAGGCTCTCGCGCTTGAATACGATTTGAAGGTGTTTCGGGAAAAGGGTTGGCTTCCACCGTCGTCCTGGAACGATCTGTGGGATCCTGAAGTACAAAGGCCACGTTGTCGTCTACAATCCGCCGAACGGCTACGCGGTGACGTTTCTGGGATTGCTCGCGGTGCTGCAGGGTGGCTCGCCGGCCCAGTTGGAGCCGGCCTGGGCGAAACTGCCGGGGCTCATTCCGAATGCGTTGACGTTTATCGATCCTGCCGCGCAACAAGATGTGCTGTTTTCCACCGGCGGCGCGTGGCTTGGCTTCAATGGCAGCGGGCGCATCGGGGCGTTGGCCGCGACCGGCGTTCCCGTCGCCATGGCCGTGCCGAAAGAGGGCGGCGCGTTGAATCCGAATTATCTCGATATCGTGAAGGGCGCGCCGCATCCGGCGCTGGCGCACGCGTTCGTGGATTATATGTTGAGCCCCGAGGCGCAGGCGTTGATCGCGAAAACCATGTTGCTCGGCCCGACCAATCGCAAGGTGGCGCTCGATGAGGAAACCGCGGCGAAAGTCCCGTTTGGCGCGGATGCCGTGGCGCGGTTGCGGCAGATCGACAGCGACCCGATCAATGACAATATCAGCACCGTCGTGCAACGTTGGAATAAAATGATCGCCCGATGATGCGTGGGCGGCACGGGTTTCTTTCCGTCGATGGGGTGACGAAGCGGTATGGCCACCATACCGCGCTGTCCGACGCGTCATTCGACGCGCGACGCGGCGAGATCCTGGCGCTGCTTGGCCCGTCCGGTTGCGGCAAGACGACACTGTTGAATCTGATCGCCGGCTTTCTGACGCCGAACGCCGGGCGAATAAGCGTCGCGGATCGTGACCTGGCGGGGGTTCCGCCGAACCGGCGCGACATGGGGATGGTGTTTCAGAATTACGCGCTGTTCCCGCATCTGACGGTGGAAAAGAACGTCGCCTTCGGACTGGAGGCACGCGGCGTGCCGCGCGCGGAGCGGCGGATCCGCATCGCCGAGGCGCTCGAGCGCGTGGGCCTGGCCGATCATGGGTCTCGCTATCCGCACGCGCTCTCCGGCGGGCAGCAACAGCGCGTATCGCTGGCGCGGGCACTGGTCGTGCGGCCGTCGATCCTGTTGCTCGACGAACCGCTGTCCAATCTTGACACGCAACTGCGCCGGGCGATGGCGGAAGACGTGCGGGAGATCCTGCGCTCGGCGGATATGACCGCGGTGCTGGTGACGCATGATCAGGAGGAAGCCCTGGTCATCGCCGACCGCGTGTTGCTGCTGTCGGGCGGCCGGATCGAACAGGTCGGCACGCCGGAGGAAGTCTATGAGCGGCCTCGTACCGTGTTCGGCGCGCAATTCATGGAGGCAACGAATTTCATCGCCGGCGTGGTGACGCACGCCGACGCGACGGGCGTGATGGTCCGCACGGCGTTTGGAACGATCGGAACCAGCGCGTGCGAGGTGCCGGACGGTCAAACCGTGACCGTGATGATCCGGCCGGAGCGGATCCGCGTCGTCGATCCGGATGAGGCCGGGCGAGAGAACGGCGTCAACGGCACGGTGCTGCGAACCAACTATCACGGCACTTACCGACGCCTGCATATCGGCGTTGACGGTCAGGAACTGACGGTGGACGCGCCGATCTCTGGCGGGTCGCGCGCCGGAGGGGAGGCGGTGCGACTGATCTGGAACCGCGAGGATACGCATGTGCTGACGCCATGACCTTTATCCGAATGCCATTGCCCGGTCCGGCCGGCTTGTTGCTGCCGGCGCTGATCGCATACGGGGTGCTGCTGCTGTGGCCGCTGGTCGGTGTGCTGTGGACCAGCGTCACGCCAAACAGTCACATCGGATGGTCGGAATATCAGCGGTTCCTGACCGACGCGCTGTTCCTGTCGGTGCTGCGGCGTACCGTCGTGCTGAGCCTCATCACGACCGCGTTGACGTTGGTGCTGAGTTTTCCCATCGCGCTGTATTTGTCGCAACCGTGGCGGCGTGGGCGCAGCGCCGTGACCTTCGCCATCATCGCGCCGATGCTGGTGAGCGCGGTGGCGCGCTCTTACGGCTGGATCATCATCCTCGGTCCGGCGGGGATTTTAAGCCGGTGTCTCGCGGCGCTCGGTCTGGGGTCCGGGCATCTGCTCTACACCGAGACCGGGATTGTGATCGCCTCCGTGCATTTGCTGTTGCCGCTGATGATTTTGCCGATCGCGGGGTCATTGCAGCAGATCGACCCGTCATTGCTTCGCGCGGCGCGAATCCTGGGAGCGGGTACGACGCGGACCTTGTTGAAGGTCACGCTGCCGATGTGCGTGCCCGGCATGACCGCCGGCGCGGTCATCGTGTTCTGCATGTGCGCCAGCAGTTTCGTGACACCCGCGTTGATCGGCGGCCCGACCATTCCGATGATGTCGTTCGTGATCTGGCAACAGGCGGTTGAATTGATCGACTGGCCGTTCGCCTCCGCCGCCGCGTTCATTCTGCTTGCCGCGACCGCTTCGGTGACGCTCGCTTATCTGCTCTGGGCTGGGATTGGCGCGCGCCGTCGCGCGGCGATGCACGCATGACCGGAGCGTCGGCATGACGGGCGCACGCATCCGCGACTGGCTGCTGTGCGGCTATGTGGCGGCGATGGCGGTGCTCATGGTGCTGCCGATCGCCGTTGTGCTGCTGACCTCGTTGACGCCGGCGGCCTATATCAGCTTTCCACCGACCGGTTTGAGTTTGCGCTGGTACGCCGCCGTCGCGGCCGACGACGAGTGGGCCTCGTCGTTTGTCACGAGCATTCAGGTCGGGGCGATCGTCATCGTCTGCGCTCTCGGCATCGGCGTGCCGGCGGCGCTGGGCTTGCACGCCGCCACGGGCCGGTTCGCGACCGCGCTGCAAACCTTTTTCCTGTCGCCGCTGATGATCCCCAGCCTGGTGATCGGGCTCGCCATTTTGCGCTTCTACGAAAGCCTGGCACTACCCGCGTCCGACCTGTCGGTCGCTCTCGGGCAAACCATGATCGCGACACCCTATGTCGTGCGTTTCGTGCTCGCCGGGTTGGCGGGAGTCGACGCCGGCCTCGCGCGGGCGGCGCGCATTCTGGGCGCCGGGCCGATCCGGACGTTTTTGAAGATCACGTTGCCGCTGATCCGGCACGGGCTCATCGCCGGCGCGCTGTTCAGCTTCATCGTTTCGATCGACGACGTGAATATCTCGCTGTTCCTGTCGGACGTGCACGTCACGCCGCTGTCGGTTCAGCTTCTGGGCTACCTGCAGCAGAGCGCCGATCCGCAGGGCGCGGCGGTCGCCTCGCTTCTCGTCATTATCGCCTTCGTGCTAATCTTCGCCTGCGACAGGATCGCCGGGATCGATTGGCTGTTCGGCATTCGCAAGACGACGGTTTCATGATGGACCGGCTGACCGACCTTCATCCCACTCACGTCCCGTAAGGAGTTATCGCCATGGCCCGTATTCAACATCTCGCGATCGCCAGCCAGGATCCGGAAAAGCAGGCTGAGTTCTACAAAAGCGTTTTTGGTTTCGAGGAGATCCGGCGGATCGACAATCCGCGCGCGCGTGGCGTTATCCTGACCGACGGCGCCATCAACATTTCGGTGCTGTATTTCAAACAGGATCAGATCGGCCGCGGCCTCGATTATACTGGGCTGCATCATTTCGGCGTTTTCGTCGATGATCTGGCCGGCACGGCGGACAAATGCCTCGCGAACGGCGCCGTCGCTTATGACGAGTTGCCGGAGGATGCCAACGAGAAGAACTATCGGCCGAAGCGCTCCGACAAGTTCAAAGGGCCGGAGGGCAGCCTGTTCGACATCGCCGATCACGCCTGGATCGGTGCCGCGCCGGTGAAGCAGGCCGCGGAATAACGCGGCGATCCTGTCAGGACCGCGACGGACCTGATCGCGCGTTCGCGTGATTGGGCTCCCCGTCGGGTACGCCGGTCCCGGGGGCGCTGTCCCAAGGTTCCATGATGCGCGAATCGCGCGACGTTGCGATGTTCGCGCCCGGTTGGCAGGGGAGCCAGATGGTCGCGTCGCTTGTTCCGGACACCGCCGACCTGTCGGCGCTGGCGTGCATCTGCTTTGTCGCCGCGCTGGCCATTGGAGTGGGCGTGTGGGCCGGCGCCCGCCGCGCGGAAACCGCGCTGCTCGCGGGGTGGGGCGTCGCGAGTTTCGCCACTGTCGTCATCGGCACCCAGACCACGATGGGCTTGTCGTATGTCATGATATTCCTGGCGCTGGCCGGTGTCGCGGGCCTCGCCCGAATCGCGGTGGCGGAGGCGCGTGGTTCCAGCCTGCTGGCGTGGCGGATGGCGGCAAAGGTCTGCGTGCTCGCGGTGCCGCTCGTCGCGTGCGTCGCCAGCGTCCGGACCATTGGCTGGGATGATTTCTCCCACTGGCTGCCGAACCTCGCGTATATCAGTCTGCACGATCATTTCCCGTCGCTGGCGCAGCCGAGCGGCTCCGCGCACGCGGGCTACCCGTACACACTCGCGCTTCCGGGATTCGCGGTCTTCCTGATGCTGGGACGCATCGCCGATGACGCGGCGGTATTCTGGAACGTGGTGATCATGCTCGCGGCGGGCACCAGCATCGCGACGGTGCTGGCTCGCCGGCTGACCTCGGACGTTCGCGATCCGCGCGAGGCACGCGGCTGGGTCTGGTTCAGCGCGGCGATCGGTTTGCTGTTGGCCGGTCTCGCGGGTCCATCGTTCGTCCCGAAGATCTTCTTCAGCAACATGGCCGACTATGCGACCGGCGCGGTGTTGACGGTGATCGCCCTCATGCTGTTCGACTGGGTTGGTGCCGTCCAGGCGGGCGTCCCTCGGCACGAGCCGCGCTGGCGCGCTGCCTGCGTGGTTGCCTGCGGGTGCGCCGTGCTGATCGATCTGCGGCAGGCGAATGAAGGGCTGTTCGGATTGCTGGTCCTGTCCTGCTGTGTCGCCGGGTGGCGCAACCGGGAGCGGCTGAACGCCGGCACCCTGCTGTCGCTGGCGATCGTCGTGCTGCCGCCGCTGCTGATCCTGCGGCTGTGGAGCCATTACGTGGCCACGCAGATTCCCGGCGGCGAATTCCCGATCCTGCCATTCTCCCAGTGGCGCTGGGCTATCTTCCCCACCACGCTATACAACATCGCCCGCATCATGATCGCCAAAGCCGGGCTGTTCCTGGTGATTTTCGCGGTCGGCATCCGCGCCCTGCTGGCGTTGCGGGCGAACGACACACTCGATCCGCGGGATCGTCATGTGCTCATCACCTCCGCCGTGGTGTGCGTTGGCGCGATCTGCTTCCTCGCGGCGACCTATCTCGCGGTTGGGTTCGACCCGCGCGAGGCGGCGGCCGCTAAATCGTTCTGGCGCTACATGGGTGAACTTGGGCCGCTGGCGGTGGTGGGCGCGGTCGCGGGCATTCCGCTCGCCTGGCCACGCCGGCTGCCGTGGCGACCGGCGATGCGGCTGCTGGTGGGGATCACGCTCCTGCTCCCGTTGGCGACCGTGAAATACTATCGCGCCGATCTGACCTCGGCGGTGCCCTTGCTGCGGCGAGAGGCGGCGGACGTCGATCGCCTGGTGCCGCGCGGCGCGTCGATCCTGCTCGCGGATCTGACGGGCAACGGGTTCGCGGAGCGGGTGATGTTCTATGAACTCGCACTGTCCGGCCGGGATCGCGGCGCGCCGGCGCGCCCGGTGACCAACCTGACGAGCGTCGCCGGCATTTCCGCCGAGCGGGCGCGAACGGTCGATTTCACCGCTTCGGCGTATATCTGGCTGGCGCAGGGTGCCCCGGAAATGTCCGCTCTGTTCGGCTTGCGCCTGAGCGCCGCGTGCGGGTACCTGTTGAAGCGTGAGGCCAACGGGTTTTCCATTGTCGCGCGTTGGTCGCTCGGGCCGTATCGATGGCTGGTGATCGACAACATCGGGTGGTCGACCAACGATATGTCTCCTTGTGGTTGATCCGCTGCGCTTCGGGTTGCCGGTGGGAGGCTCAACCGCTATGGCCCGACGGTCGCATTTGGACATCCGACCCTGAACCGCATCCTGCTGCTGCAGATCCTCCGCGCCGCCGCCGCTTTGGCGGTGACGGCGCACCACGTGCTGCATGAGCCGTACGGCGGCGCCGCGGGGGCGGGGCTCATCGGCTTGCCGTGGGAGGCCGGGGTGAACGTATTCTTTGTCATCTCCGGCTTCGTCATGGTGCATTCCTCCAGCCGATTGTTCGGCGCCGCCGGCGGTCGCCGCGTCTTCCTGACACGCCGGCTGGCGCGGATGGTACCGCTGTAACTGGGTCACGACCACGCTGTTCCTGGTGGTGCTCGCGGTGCTGCCCAGCGGGATCAACTCGCCGCGTCCGGGAATGGCGGAGGTGCTCGCGAGTTATGCGTTTGTCCCCTGGCAGCGCGCCGACGGCATGCTGCAGCCGGTGTATTCGCTGGGTTGGACACTGAATTACGAGATGTTTTTCTATGTTGTGTTCGCGCTGTTTCTGCCGCTGCGGCGGGAGTGGGCGGTGACGAGCGTGGCGTTCTTGCTGGCGGCCTCCGTGCTTTTGGGCGTGGGGTTCACACCCGCGCAACCCGCGCTGATCGTGTGGTCGGATCCGGTGGTGCTGCATTTCGTGTTCGGCATGGGGCTGGCTCTGGCGACGGCGCATCGGGTGATTTTGCCGGCCGCCGCGCGGCTGCTGCTGGCGGTTGCCGGGCTGGCGCTGCTGGTTTGGATGCCGGCGGATTGGGCTGAAGGCATTCGGTTCGCGCCGGGTTCCGTGATGCTGGTGGCGGCGGCCGTGCTGGGACCGGACCCGCGGCTGCACAGCACGATAGGAGCCGGGCTGGCCCGCCTGGGGGATGCGTCCTATGCGCTCTATCTCACGCATCCGTTCGTGCTGCGGGCGGTGACGATCGGTTGGGGCGTATTGCGCTTGCACGGCCCGGTGGCGGCCGCGGTGGCGTCGCTCACGGCGTTCGCGTGCGCCATGGTTGTTTCGGTCGTGATCTATACCGTGTTCGAGGCGCCTTTGACCCGCGCGCTGACCGTTCGCTGGGCTCGACGGCCGGTGCTGGCCAACTAACCGGCCGCCGAGAACGAGATCAACCCGGCGGGACGGCCCCGGGCCGGGGATCGATCGGCACCTGTTTGTCCAGTCCAGTCAACCGCTCCAGGTAACCCGCCGCCGCGAGAGCGCGCGCTTCCTGGCGCGGCGGCGCCGCGATTTGCAGACCGACCGGGCGGCCGTACTGGTCGAAGCCGGCGGGCACCGCGACCGCCGCGCAACTCGACCATGGTCATCGCCGCGTTGAGCGTCGAGCCGCCCATGTAGTTCGCCAGCTTCACCCCGTCGATCGTTTCCGGATGCGTGCGATTGACATCGAACGCCGGCGTTCCCGCGCTCGGCGTCACGAACACATCGTATCGTTCGAACATTTCGGTCACGCGACGATAGAACGCGGCGCGCTCGCGGTCGGCCCAGGCGAGTTGGGAGGGAGATTGCGCGAGGCCTTTCTCGGTGTTCCAGATGATGTCTTGTTTCAGCAGATCGCGATGGTCCTTCAATTGCAATTCGCGATCGACCACGAAATGTTGCGAGCGCAGGATCATGAACGCTTCCTCGACGCCGCCGAGATCGGGCGCGTATTCCTCGACGATGCAGCCAAGATCTTCGAAACGGCGCACGGCGGCCTCGCAGATCGCGCGCGTTTCGCGCTCGACCAGGATCTTGCCGTTATAATCCGGGCTGTAGGCAATTCGCTTCGGCGGCCCGGCGCGGCCGAGCGCCGCGACGAACAATTCCGCCGGCGCATCGAAGGTCAGCGGATCGAGCGGGCAGTATCCCGCCATGGTATCCAGAAACAGCGCCAGGTCCGGAATGTTCCGCGCCATCGGTCCTTGCACCGACAACGGCGACTACAGATTGTTCGCCGCGCCGCGGGTCACCCGTCCGGGCGAGGGGCGGATCCCGACCACGGAACAATACGTTCCCGGACGGCGTAACGATCCGCCGTGGTCGGTGCCCTGCGCCAGCCACACCTCGCCGGTGGCGACCGAGACCGCGCCGCCGCCGGTCGAGCCGCCGCAGGTCAGCGACAGGTTCCATGGATTGCGCGTGCGCCCGAACACCTCATTGAACGTCGAGCCGCCGGCGCCGAACTCCGGCGTGTTCGACTTCGCGACCACGATGCCGCCCTTGCGTTCGATGCGCTCCACCAACGGATGCGAGCGCTCCGGCACGTGGTCGCGGAAGATCGGCGAGCCATAGGTCGTGCGTACGCCGGCGACGTCGTTCAGGTCCTTGATCGACACCGGAAGGCCGCCGAGCCAGCCCGCCTCGTTCGCTTCCAGGGGATACCGCACCGCCATCAGCCGCTTCGCGTGGTCCCGTGCGCGATCGAAACAAAGAGTCGGCAGCGCGTTGACCTGAGGCTCCACCTCGGCAATGCGCGACTCGGCGGCATCGATCAGGTCCAGCGGGGAGATTTCGCGCTTACGCAGCCGGGCGACCGCCTCCGTCGCGGTCATGCGGATCAGGTCCTGAGCCATGGGCACCTCCTGTCGTGGGCGTCAACGCTTGCGCGATGCCGTCGCGTCGTGCAAGCCGGGCGCATGACTCTGAACTATCGCCTCATCCCGCTTCTCCCGCTGGTCCTTTGCTGCGGCTGCACCACCCTGGGCCCGAACTTCCACCCGCCCGGCTGGAGCGGCCCAGGATCCTGGTTCGGACGGGGGAAGGAACGCGCGCCGGTCAGCCAGACCGTCGAAGCGCCGATCGATCCGAGTTGGTGGACCCTGTTCAAGGATCCGACGCTGACCGCGCTCGAGCAACGGGTCGCCGCGGAGAACCTGGACGTCGCGATCGCGGCGGCGCGGATCGAAGAGTCTCGCGCGCAATACGAAAACGCACGGGCGGAGGGCATTCCCAGTATTAACGGCGCCGCGTCGTATACGCGTCAGAAGGCCTCCAATATCGGCGAGTTCGCCAACGCGCCGAATCCTCTCGGCGCCTCGGGGATCTCCGGCAGCACCGCGGGCGCACTCGGGTCGCACACGCTGAACGCGTTCGACGTTTACCAGGTGGGCCTGAGCGCGTCGTGGGAACTCGATCTGTGGGGGAAGATCCGCCGGTCGGTGGAATCGGCGGGCGCGACGCAAGCAGCCTCCGAGGACGATCGCCGCGGCGTATTGCTCGCCAACCTGGCGGAGGTCGCCCGCGATTACGTCACCTTGCGCGGCGTGCAGACCCAGCTGCGTATCGCGCGCGACAATGCGCGCATCGCGCAGGACAGCCTGAAGCTGACGCAGCAACGCGCGGCGGGCGGTATGACGACGAACCTGGACGTCGCCAACGCGCAGGCGCAGCTCAGCACGACGTTGGCGCAGATCCCCAGTCTGGAGCAACAGGAAGCGCAACTGATCAACGCGCTCTCGCTGTTGTTGGGCATGCCGCCGAGCGGGCTGCGCGCGGACCTGGCGACGCCGCGCGCCGTGCCGCCGGTGCCGCCGCTGGTGCCGGTCGGCCTGCCGTCGGAACTCGCGCGGCGGCGCCCGGACGTGCGGGAGGCGGAGGATAAGCTGCATGCCGCGACCGCCAGCATCGGCGTGGCGCGGGCGGCGTTCTATCCATCGGTGACGCTGAGCGGCAGCGTGGGGTTGCAAGCGATCCAGTTCGCCCCGCTGTTTGGCCTCAACGGGCGGCAATACGCGTTCGGTCCGGGCATATCGGTGCCGATTTTCGAAAATGGTCAGTTGAAGGCAACCCTGCATCTGACCGAGGCGCAACAGAAAGAGGCGGCGCTGACCTATCAGCAGACCGTGCTGCGGGCACTGCATGAGGTGGATAACGCACTGACCGCGTATCGGTCGGAGCAGACACGGCGTCAGCAGTTGACCGACGCGGTGGACCAGAGCCGCCGGGCACTGGATCTGGCGAAAGAACGTTACGCGCAGGGCGTCGCCGACTTCCTGACCGTGTTGGATGCGCAACGGACCTTGTTGGGCAACGAGTTGCAACTGGCGGACAGCACGACCACCGTGTCGAACAACCTGGTGACGCTCTACAAGGCGCTGGGAGGCGGCTGGGAGACGGATCTGCCGGAGGCACCGAAGCAGGTGGCCGCGAAGCCGAAGACCTGATCCCCGCGCGCGATGGCGCGGTGAATTCGCGCCGATCAACGATTTTTTAGCGGGAATGTTTACCGCGCGTTCATGGATCGCCGTCAGCCTGCGGGCGGATGCGCGACGCACGCTCATGGATTTGCACCCTTGGTCTTCTGGCCTGCGCCGTGTCCGGCCCGGTGCTGGTGGCGAACGCGCAGTTGCTGACGTCGCTTTTCCCCGAAGGCGTGCCAGGTTACGGCACCGAACAAGGCGTCACCGTCCAGTCGCGCGCCCGCCCGGCGTATGACCCTCTCGGGCTGCGCGACGGTCTTTTGACGGTTCGCCCGTTGCTGGGTGAATCACTTGGTTACGACGACAACATATTCGGCGGACCGGACCGCCGCGGCGCCTGGGAAATTGGCACGCATCCTTCGGTGCTGATGGGCCTGGATGGGTCGGGCGGCACATTGGGCGGATATGTCTCGGCCGACGACGTGCGTTACCTGGGGCAGCCGTCGCAGAACCGCACCGACGGCGCGGCGTTTCTGGGCGGCACCATTCCCATCGGACGCGACAGATTTACCCTGGGTGGATTTTGGCTCTCGCGCCATGAGGACCGGACGGAACTCGACGCGCTGCCCTCCGACCGGCCGGTAGCGTTCACCGTGGTCAATCTGCGCACGTCCTATGCCGCCGAGTTCGGCCGCTTCACCGTCACCCCGGCGTTCGAGATCGATCGTTGGCGCTTCGATAACACCACGATCCTCGGCGTGCCGGTCAGCGAGGCCTCACGCGATCGTACCACGACCCAAACGGGTGTCACGCTCGGTTTCGGCTGGATGCCCGCGCGCGACGTGCTGTGGGTGAACCGCGTGGTGTCCACGCATTACGACATTCCCTCGATCGGCGTGGCGTCGAACAATTCCAACGCGTGGCAAAGCCTGATCGGGGTTGATTACGATGACAACACGATCTGGCGATATCGGGTACTGGGCGGGGCGGAATATCGTCAGTCGGCCTCGCCGCTGGTCGCGTCGCCCACCACCGCCATCGCCGAGGCCGACATCACCTGGTCGCCGAGTGGCATGACGACCGTGCACGCCAGCGCCTCCCGCGGGGTCGAGGACGCGGCGCAGACCGGTCTCTCCAGTTACACCTACACCAGCGCGACGGTCAGCCTGGATCACGAGTATTTGCGCAATCTGCTGCTGAATGCCTCGGCGACGGCGCGGCAGGCGTCGTTCAATCAGACCGGGGGGCAGCAGGTCGGCCTGGCGTTCGGTGTGGGCGCGGCCTGGCTGATCAACCGGGATCTGCGGCTGTCGCTGACCTACGATTTCGCCGACGTACGCAACACGCATCTGCCGGTGGGAACGGTCGCCGGCGATTATACGCGCGGCCTGACGTTGCTGACCGTTCGGCTGGGCTTATGACCGCGACGGTCTCGCTGCTGGGGCTGACCTTCGCCGATTTGACGGCTGCCGGGGCCGCCGCTGCGATCGCCGCGCGCCCGGTCGGTTCACCGTTCGGGTACGTGGTGACGCCGAATGCCGATCATTTGGTGCGGCTGTCGGCCGATCCGCGGCTGGCGGCGCTGTACCGCGGCGCCTGGATGGGGTTGTTAGATTCCCGGGTCGTCGCCGCTCTCGGCGTCGCGTTCGGCCTGCCGGTGCCGTGCGTCGCCACCGGCAGCGACGTCACCTCACTGTTACTTGATCGACATATCCACCGGGGTGAGAAAATTACGATCATCGGTCTGCGCCCGGCGTGGTTGCCGGCGCTGTTGACGCGATGCGGGCTGGCCGAGCCATTTCATTACGACCCTCCGATGGGGTTCGATCAGGACGCGGCGGCGTTCGACGCCACCGTGACCTTCGTCCTGTCGCACCCGGCGCGGCTGGTGTTTCTCGCGGTCGGCTCGCCCCGGCAGGAACGTCTGGCAGCCGCTATCGCGGCGACCGGGTGCGCCACCGGAACCGGGCTGTGCATCGGCGCCAGCCTCGCGTTTCTCGCCGGGGCGGAGCCGCGCGCCCCGCTCTGGATGCAACGCGGCGGGCTGGAATGGGCCCACCGGCTGGCGGCCGATCCCCGGCGGCTGGCGCGGCGTTACCTGATGGACAGTCCGCGCATCGTGCCACTGCTGCTGCGGGAGCGGCGCGCGGCGCGCGATCCAGGGCGTGCGCCGGCGGATCATTTCAAATGATAATTCCGGCGCGCGGGGTTACTTCGGTCCCATGCGCCCGGACGCCGGATGCCCAGGAACCGCGAAGCGCTTACCGGTATTGGTCACGTCGGTGCCGTTGGCTTTCAGAATGGAGAAGTCCTTGTCGGCGTAGTTTCCGACGTAAATGTAACGGCTGTCCGGGGAGATCATGATCGCCTCGGGGAACGTGCCGACCTCGACCGTCTTGATCGGCGTCACCGTCTTGCCCTGAATGCGCAGCACCGTGACGCTGCCATTCTTATGGTGGTACCACGCCTTGGGCATGTTCGAGCCATCGACATTGAGGGCCACGGCGTATTTGCCGTTCGGCGCCATCGCCAGCCCCTCCGGCGCGTCGCCGACGGTGAGGTGAGCGATGCCATGCGGATGATCGCCCTCCAGGTCGATCACGGTGACAGCATCGAGGCTGCCGTCCGAGGAACCGCCGCCGCCGTTGTCGGCGGTGATCGCGATCTTGCCATCCGGTGAGACGACCACGTTATACGGGAACGGGTACGTCGGCACATCGACCTTGTTGTAGGTGACCTTGTCGCCGTCCACATCCAGCACCGCGACCTTGTTCTCCGGCGATTTCACCGCGAGGGCGTGCCGGCCATCCGGCGTGAACACCACCTGCGAGACCCCCGGCGCGACCGTCACCGTGCCGGTTTGCGTCACGTTCGTGCCATCGATCTTCAACACACTGATCGTGCCGTCGGCGCGGTTGCACACCAACGCCATGTCGCCCTTGGCGTTGAACGACAGGCCGGATGGCTGCTTGCCCAACGTCAGCGTGGCCACCAGTTTCGGCGGGCTCGCCTTCATATCGATCACGAACAGTTTATCGGTCGGCACCAGTTTGCGGACGCCGTTGTCCTCGGTCACCGTCATCGAGTCCGCCACGAGCGCGATATCGCCGGTCGGTGAAATGGCGAGATTGACGGGCGGTCCGACGATCGAATTCTCCAGCGGCAGAGAGGCGACGATCTTCGGGGCCTCGGGGTTGGCCAGATCGACGATCAGTACCGCGTCGTTGCCGGTCGGATTGACCATCGGCTTGCCCTGCGCATCGGTACCCGGCTTCTCGTCGTCGCCGACGATCATGAAGGGAGCGGAACGGGCCGCGGATGTTATGACCAGGCCGGACAACAGCGCGAGCCCGGAGGTCAGCGCGAGCATTGACGCCTTGCGGCGCCTCGACGGCGGTGCGGACATCGTTTCTCTCCCAGGATATCTTTTTTTCCTGGGCGACTATGGCCTGGCGCCGCAACTCCCGCAAGCCGATCGCACAACCGCCGATCGCACAACACCGGACGCTTCAACACCGGACGCTTCAACACCGGGCGCTTCAACACCGGGCGCTAAAACCCGGGCGCTAAAAAACCGGGTTCATCGGTACGTGCACGAGGTGTTCCTCAACGCGCGCGACGCCTGGCGTGTTCTCGGCGGCGGTACGGATCGCCTGGCGTTCCTCCAAGGGCTGATCGTCGGAATACCAAAGATGCACGACCTTGTTCCGCACCATGATTTCAGAAGCCCAGACTTTGGCCCATGGCTTGCCTCGCAGTTCGGCGAGCAGCGCGTCCCGTATGGTGAAGTCGTCGAGCACCGCGCCGTCCGCGGCCGGCGTCTTCGCGGTGACCAGCGCGCGCACGAGGTTGGCGCGGCTCACGATGCCGATCAGTTTGCCGTCGCGCAGGACGGGGATGCGCCGGATCCGCTTGCTCTCCAACAAATCGGCGACCTCGTCGAGGCCGGTTGTGTCGGCGACGGTGATCACATCGCGCGTCATGACGTCGGCCACCGTGCGGCCGTGCGACTTCAGGTAATCGCGCGCGTCGGCGTTGCCGGACAGCAGGCTGTCGAGCCAGCGAACACGCCGCGGCTGGTTGCGCCGGTCGGTGCCGGTTTCGGTGCGATGCAACAGGTCGCCCTCGCTGACGATGCCAATCAATACGCCGCCCGCGTCCACGACGGGCGCGCCGCTGATACCATGTTTGCCCAAAAGCTCCGCCAGATGTCGAACGGTTGTTTCAGGCGTTACGGTAATGACATTCTCCGTCATCACGTCGATCGCGCGCATGGGAGCCCTCCGGTTCAGAAGTAAGTCTTTTGGCATCGTTATCTGATCGGTCGCGCACGGCGGCGCATTGACGCAGGTCAAGCGGAGGGGTCACGGAATCCTGGTCGCCTCGCGCTTCCCCACGTCCGATGGAGATGCGATGCTCCGGGAAACCGACCGGGGCCACAGAATGCGGATTTTCAGCGCCACCATCGCGACCGAGACGAACACGTTCTCGCCGATGCCCACCAGCCTCGACGCCTATAAGGAGTGTGTGTTTCTCCGCCCAGGAGAGCATCCGGTGGAAACGCCGGTGATGTGCACGGCGCCGTTGTGGGTGGCGCGGCGGCGGGCGGCGGCGGACGGGTTCACTCTGATCGAAGGCAGTTGCTTCGCGGCCAGTCCCGCCGGAACCACCAATCGGTTGGACTACGAGATGATGCGCGACGAGATCGTCGATCAGGTGAAGGCCGCGTTGCCGCTGGACGGCGTGCTGCTCGGGCTGCACGGGGCGATGGTCGCGCACGGCTACGATGACACCGAGGGCGACGTGATCGAGCGGGTGCGCGCCTTGGTCGGCCCGAACTGCGTGATCGGCGTGGAGCTGGATCCGCATTGCCATCTGACGCTGAAGCGGGTCCGGCTGTCCGACATCATTATACTATATAAGGAGTTCCCGCACACCGACGTGGTTGAGCGCGCCGAGGATTTATTGAGCCTGGTGCTGCGAACAATCCGCGGCGAGATAAAACCGGTGATGTCTTTGTACCGATTGCCGGCAGATCGGCAGCTATCCCACGACGTTGCCGCTGATGCGCGCCTTCGTGGATAAAACCGCGGCGATAGAGGGCAAGGACGGCGTGCTTTCGGTGTCTATCGGCCACTGTTTTCCGTACGCCGACGTGCCCGAGTTATCGGGACGGATCCTGGTGGTCACCGACAACGACAAGGCGAAGGCCGATCGCCTGGCGACCGCGATCGGTCAGGAATTCGTCGGCATGCGCGGCAGGACCGCGCCGGACTCCGTGCCGTTCGAGGACGGCATCTCCGCCGCGGTCGCCTTCAACGGGGCGCCGGTCGTCATGGCCGATCCGGCCGACAACGCGGGCGGCGGCGCGCCGACCGACAACACCACGATCCTCCGCCGCCTGATCGCGCGCGACGTCCAGGATGCCGCGCTCGGCCCGATCTGGGACCCGATCGCTGTCCGCCTGTGTTTCGATGCCGGTGAGGGGGCGACGTTCCCGCTGCGGTTCGGTGGGAAAATCGGCCCGACCTCCGGCGTCCCGGTCGATGCCATGGTGACGGTGACCGCCCTGAAACGCGATTGCTGGCAAAGCTTCGGCCCAACCCAGGTTCCTCTGGGCGATTGCGCCGCGATCCGCATCGGCGGGGTCCAGGTGGCGCTGATCAGCAACCGGACCCAGGCGCTTGGACTGGAATTGTTCCGCAATCTGGGGATCGAGCCGACCGAGCGGAAGCTGCTGGTAGTGAAATCGACCAACCATTTCATGGCGGCGTTCGGGCCGATCGCCGCCAAAGTGATCTACGTTGACTCGGATGGGCCGTTGCAGCGCGACTATCGAAAAATTCCCTACACCCGGGTTCAGCGCCCGATCTGGCCGCTGGATGGCGAAACGGCGCCGGGATTGATCGCGTGAGCCGGGGAAAGCCCCGGAAATCGGCGCGGCGGGTGGTGTGAACCTTTCGCGTGGATTGCCGTTCGATTGCTTGACCTGGGCCGCGACCACGGTTAGAACCCCCGCCTTCCGCCGCTGATCTCCACTGGGCGGTTTGAACCCAAACAGAGGCGTATAGTACCGACACCATGGCGAACACCGCATCCGCGCGTAAGCGTATCCGTCAGACCAAAGTCCGCACCGCTCGCAACGCGGCGCGCAAGTCCCGCATGCGCACCTTCGTCAAGAAGGTTGAGTTGGCGATCGCGAGTGGCGACAAGACGGTCGCCGCGGATGCGTTGCGTGCCGCGCAGCCGGAAATGCAGCGCGCGTCGGGCAAGGGCGTCGTGCACGCGAACACGGTGGCGCGGAAGTTGTCACGGTTGTCGGCTCGCATCAAAGCGTTGGCCAGCGCGTAAATTTTTTGCCCGGAACGTTCCGGTCTGGTACTTGACCAGCGGGGCGCTTTCGGGCACTCTTCCAATCGTCAGCGGGTGAGGCGATCGTTGTATCGCCTGGCATGCTCGTTCCCACAACTGAACGACTTTGCGCCGCAGAAACGGTCTCATCTATAGTTATCCCCACAATTATACTTCGTGTAATGATGTTGCGTTTTGCTTAAACGCCATTTTGTGATCGGAATCCCCATTGCGTCCCGGCGAAACCCCGGGTTAAATATTGCCCAGACGTTACCGGCGAGCAAGTTCGTAGTCGGGAAGTGGAAAGTTCCGCTGGCGTGCCAGTGGACAACGTATTGCCGCGAAAGGGGTTTACCCTGGCGGTTGGGGGGCGGCGCGCAGCTCGATGGCTCGCGCTTCGGCGGGGCGGGCATCTTTTTTGCCCATGGTGTCAGGGGAGCGAGAAAAAGTGGATCAACCGCAACTCGCAAGTGTCTGGGCGAAGATTCGTGGCCTTTTGCAGGCCGAGGTTGGGGAAGCCGAATACCGAAACTGGCTGCGGCCAATGACTCTCAACGGACTGTTTGGCGATGAGATCGCCATCAGTCTGCCAACCGCATTCGTTCGCGACTGGGTGCGCGATCATCACGGCGCGCGCGTGAACGCGTTGTGGCAGGCCGAGTGCCCCAAGGTGCGCCGGGTCGATTTCGTGGTTCGCGATCCCGCGCATCCGGCGATCGAGGTGTTGCCGGACACGACGATCGAAATCGTGAAATCTCGTGTTGACAACGAGGAAAAGCCGGAATCGCGCAATGACATCGCGGGGGCGCTCGATCCGCGTTTCACGTTCGATGCGTTCGTGGTCGGAAAACCGAACGAAGTGGCGCACGCCTGCGCGCGTCGCGTCGCGGAGCAACCGGCCTGCCAGGGATTCAATCCGTTGTTTCTGTACGGCGGCGTTGGCCTCGGCAAAACGCATCTGATGCACGCGATCGCCTGGCAACTGACGGAACGCGGTGGCGCCAACGGAAAACCTGTGTCGGTGGCTTATCTTTCCGCCGAGAAGTTCATGTACCGCTTTATCGCCGCCATTCGCGGCCACCAGACGATCCAGTTCAAGGAACAGCTTCGCGGCGTGGATGTGCTGATGGTCGATGACCTGCAGTTCCTGATCGGGAAGGACAACACGCAAGAAGAATTCTTCCACACCTTCAACTATCTGGTGGAAGCAGGCAAGCAGATCGTCGTGTCGGCGGACAAGTCGCCGTCCGATCTGACGGCGCTCGACAATCGCCTGCGCACGCGGCTCGGGTGCGGCATGGTCGCCGACCTGCATTCGACAACGTTCGAGTTGCGGATTTCGATTTTGGAGTCCAAGGCGGCCCGCGCGGGCGTGCCGGTGCCGCCCAAGGTGCTCGAGTTCCTCGCGCATAAAATCACGTCCAACGTGCGCGAACTGGAAGGCGCGTTGAACCGATTGATCGCGCATGCGAATTTGTTCGGCCGGGTGATCACGTTGGAAACCACGCAGGAGGTCCTGCACGACATCCTCCGCGCGCACGACCGCAAAGTGACCATCGAGGAAATTCAGAAGCGGGTTTCCGAGCATTACAACATTCGGCAGACCGAAATGACCTCGGCGCGCCGCGCGCGCGCGGTGGCGCGGCCGCGACAGGTGGCGATGTATTTGTCGAAGCAACTCACGACGCGCAGCCTGCCGGAGATCGGTCGTAAGTTCGGCAACCGGGATCATACGACGGTGATGCACGCGGTGTCCCGGGTCAGCGAACTGATGCAGACGGACGGCGACTTCGCCGAGGGCGTCGAACTGCTGCGGCGGATGCTGGAGTCGTCGTGACGAGGGGGCCAGGCGCTCACTCCATCAACGCGCGACGTGACGACAGAAACTCCTCGACCGCGCCGGAGAATTTGTCGCACTCAACGTCGCCGATCGGCAGGCACAACGTCATCATGCCGCGCCGCGCGAGCCAGATCCCTTGCGCGAGCATATCGAAAAAGAACAGCTCCTTCAATTTCGCACTGCCCTTCGCCGCGTCGGCCGGCGTGCGGATCGGGCCGCGCGTGGTGTGCACCGCGAGCATCGAGCCGATGCCGGTGAATTGCACCGGCGCGTTCGCCGCCCGGCACAAGCCGTTCAGCCGGTCGCGCAACGCGTCGCCTCTGGCGTTCAGCGCGCGCGCGGCCTCCGGCGTATAAATCTCGGTCAGGCCGACGAGGCCGGCGTTCATGGTCAGCACGTTGTTGTTGAACGTGCCGGCATGCGGCAGAGCGTCCGGACGCCGCGGATCGAACAGATCCATGATGTCGGCGCGCCCGCCAAAGGCGCCGAACGACATGCCGCCGCCGATATATTTTCCGAATGTCGTCAGATCGGGTTTGATGCCGCGCACCGATTGCAATCCGCCCGGCGCCAGACGCGAGGTCATCACCTCGTCCAGGATCAGCAGCGCGCCGACGCGTTGGGATTCCTCGCGCAGCATGGCGAGGAACGCCGGTTCGGCCGCGATGCAGCCGCCGCTGCCGATCATCGGTTCCAGGATCACCACGGCGAGATCGGCCGCGTTCGCCTGGATCAACGATCGTGTCGCCTCGGCATCGTTATACGACGCGACCACGTAGTCGAACGGCGCGTTGATCGGCGAGCCGCCGCCGGCGAAGCCGAACACCGCGCCGTGATAGCCGCCGTCGAACACCATGACCTTTGGCCGCCGGGTGAAAATGCGCGCCAGCGAGATCGCCAGCAGGTTGGCCTCGGTGCCGGAGTTGGTGAAGCGCACTCGTTCCAGGCCGAACCGCTCGCATACCGCGCGGGCGAAGCGCGCTTCGACGATATTCGACGCGCCGTAGTTGATGCCGCCGTCCAGCGCCTTGTTCAGCGCGGCGCGAATGACGGGGTGCGAATGGCCAAAGATGCCCGCCGTATATTCGCCAAGAAAGTCAACGAATTCATGGCCGTCCAGGTCCCAGAGGCGGCATCCGGCGGCGCGCTCCATGGCCAGCGGGAAGGGCGCGTAGTGCAGCACCGTGCGGGTGTTGCCGCCCGGCATCACGGCGGTGGCTTCGACGTAGCGGGCGAGGCTCTTCGGGTTGCGGGCGACATAGACCTCCTTCGCCTCGTTCAGCGCGGCGTCGATGTCGGCGTTGCGCAGTCCGGTCTCGCTCATGGTCGGTCCCTCGCGGTGGCGACGGGAGTGTCGCGCCGGTTGGGTGTGGAGGCAACGGCTCAGGGCAGCGCCCAGGGCAACGGCTCAGGGCAGCGGCCTGACCGTGCTTTTCCGACAGCCCCCCTATGGCGGCGCGCCCGGTCTTTGGTTATGGTCCGCGCGCCTAGGAGGGGAGGTCTGGTTTCCGTGAAACCCGGCCCGCCCCCGCACGGCATGACGTAAGGTATCGAGTGCCATGCAACCGCTGCTCTACGGGTATCTGCCCATTCTGGTCTTTCTGGTCATCGCCGGAGGGATCGCCGTCGCCATGTTGGGCGGATCCCTGCTCGCCGGACACCAGAAGCCGTACGCCGAGAAACTGTCCGCTTACGAGTGCGGCTTCGAGGCGTTCGACGATGCCCGCCGCCGCTTCGACGTGCGCTACTACCTGGTCGCCATCCTGTTCATCATCTTCGACCTCGAGGTCGCGTTCCTCTTCCCCTGGGCCGTCGCCCTGAAGGGGATCGGCGCGCTCGGCTTCTGGTCGATGCTCGGCTTCCTGGGCGTGCTGACGATCGGCTTCATCTACGAGTGGTGCAAAGGCGCTTTGGAGTGGGAGTGACCCGATGAGCGACACCGCCATTACCCCCGTCGGCATCGCCTGGAACCGCGATCATCTGCCGCCCGGCCCCGAGCAGGACGCCGTGATCAAGGGCATCACCGGAGAGATCGCCGACAAAGGCTTCCTCGTCGCCAACCTCGACAAGGTCGTGAACTGGGCTCGCACCGGCAGTCTCTGGCCGATGACCTTCGGGCTGGCGTGTTGCGCGGTGGAGATGATCCACGCATATATGCCGCGTTATGATCTGGACCGGTTGGGCATCATTCCGCGCGCGTCGCCGCGGCAGAGCGACGTGATGATCGTGGCCGGCACTCTGACCAACAAGATGGCACCCGCGTTGCGCAAGGTCTACGACCAGATGCCCGAGCCGCGCTGGGTCATCAGCATGGGAAGCTGCGCCAACGGCGGCGGCTATTATCACTATTCGTATTCCGTTGTGCGCGGCTGCGATCGGGTCGTGCCGGTGGATGTTTACGTGCCCGGCTGCCCGCCGACCGCGGAGGCGCTGGTTTACGGGATCATGCAGTTGCAGAAGAAAATCCGCCGCACCGGGACGATCCTCCGTGGCTGAGGAAGCGAAAACCGAGGCACCGCCGCCGCCGCCTCCTCCGCCGACCCCGTTGGAGTTGCTGGGCCAGGCGGTCGCTTCGCTGCCGGGCGTGCGCGCCACGGCGATCCGGCTTGGCGAACTGACCGCGCACGCCGAGCGCGACGGTCTCGCGGCATTGATGCTGACCCTGCGCGACGATCCGCGGTTCGCGTTCGAGCAGATGATGGATGTCTGCGGCGTCGACTGGCCCGAGCGCGAAGAACGCTTCGATGTCGTTTACAATTTGTTGTCGGTGTCGTTGAACCATCGGCTGCGGGTGGTGGTGACCACGGACGCGCGAACGCCGGTCGCCTCGGTGCATGACATCTGGCCCGTCGCGACCTGGTGGGAGCGTGAGGCCTGGGATCTGTATGGCATCATCTTCTCCGGCCAGCCCGATCTGCGGCGCATCCTGACCGATTACGGTTTCGAAGGTCATCCGTTACGCAAGGATTTTCCGCTGACCGGCTATATCGAGGTCCGCTACGACGAGGATCGCAAGGCCGTGGTCTACGAACCGGTCAAGCTGACCCAGGATTTCCGGGACTTCGATTTCCTCTCGCCGTGGGAGGCGATCACGACGTTGCCAGGCGACGAAAAAGTCCAGGCGTCGCGGGCGAAGGACCAATAGTATGAGTGAGACCGCCGTTCCCGAAGTCGGCACCACGACGCAGACGGTTGAGATCGACAGCCACTCGATCAACTTCGGCCCGCAGCATCCGGCCGCGCATGGTGTGTTGCGGCTGATCCTGGAACTGGACGGTGAAATCGTCGAGCGCGCCGATCCGCATATCGGTTTGCTGCATCGCGGCACCGAAAAGCTGATCGAATACAAGACCTATATGCAGGCGGTGCCGTACTTCGATCGTCTCGATTACGTATCGCCAATGTGTGAGGAACATGCGTTCGCTCTGGCGGTCGAGAAGTTGCTGGGCATCACCGCGCCGGACCGCGCCCAATGGATCCGCGTGCTGTTCGCGGAAATCACCCGGGTGTTGAACCATCTGCTCAATCTCACGACTTATGCGCTGGATTGCGGTGCCATCACCCCCGCGCTCTGGGGCTTCGAAGAGCGTGAGAAGCTGATGGAATTTCACGAGGCGGCCTCCGGTGCGCGGTTGCACGCGAATTACTTTCGTCCTGGCGGCGTATCGAAGGACCTGCCCGCCGGGCTGACTGAAAAGATCGCCGCGTGGGCCGACGTATTTCCGAAGTTCATCGACGATCTGGAAACGCTGCTGACCACCAACCGGATCTGGAAGCAGCGGACGGTCGATATCGGCGTGTTCTCCGCCGAGCAGGCGCTGGCCTGGGGATTTTCCGGCCCCCCGCTGCGCGCGTCGGGCGTGCCGTGGGATCTCCGCCGCGCCCAGCCGTACGATAGGTACGCGGAAGTTGAATTCCAGGTGCCGGTGACCCGAAATGGCGACTGCTACGATCGCTATCTGATCCGCCTGATCGAAATGCGTGAGAGCGTGAAGATCATTCAGCAATGCCTCGCGAAAATGAAGCCGGGTCCGGTGAAGGTCGAGGACCGCAAATTCACCCCCCGAAGCGGGCCGAGATGAAGCGCTCGATGGAGGCGCTGATCCACCACTTCAAACTTTATACCGAGGGCTACCACGTGCCCGCCGGAGAGACCTACTCGGTGGTGGAAACGCCGAAGGGCGAATTCGGCGTCTACCTGGTCGCCGACGGCACCAACAAGCCCTATCGTTGCAAGATCCGCTCGACCGGCTTCGCCTTCCTGCAGGCGGTCGATGTCATGGCGAAGCGGCACATGCTGGCCGATGTCTGCGCGATCATCGGATCGCTCGACGTCGTGTTCGGCGAGATCGACAGGTAACTCATGGCCGAACCCGATTTCGAACAGCCCGCGCATTTCGCCTTCGACGCCGAGTCGGAGGCTGAGATCGCCCATATCGTCACCAAGTACCCGCCCGGACGTCAGGCCAGCGCGGTCATTCCGGCGCTGTATGTCGCGCAACGGCAGATGAAGCGGCAGACCGGCAGCGCCTGGGTGCCGGTGAAGGCCATGGACGCGGTTGGCGAGCGGCTGGGCATGCCGCCGATCCGCGTCTACGAGGTCGCGACATTTTATTTCATGTTCAATACGGCACCGATCGGCAAGTATCATTTGCAACTTTGCACGACGACGCCGTGCTGGCTGCGCGGCTCCGACGAGGTGGTGCGGGCCTGTCGTGACGCAACCGGCATCAAGGGCTGGAAAGAGACCAGCGCCGACGGCCTGTTCACCATGACCGAGGTTGAATGCATCGGCGCCTGCGTCAACGCGCCGATCCTGCAGGTGGACGATGATTTTTACGAAGACATGGACGCGGACAAGGTCAAAACCCTGATCGCCGCGTTGCGGGAGGGCAAGCCACCGCCGCCCGGCTCGATGATCGGACGCCAGACCTCGGCGCCCGAAGGCGGGCCGACCACGCTGACCACGTTGCACTTCGCGCCGGGGACCTGAGGACATGCTGGCCGATCAGGATCGCATCTTCACCAATCTCTATGGCTTGCACGACCCGATGCTGAAAGGCGCGCGCGCCCGCGGCGACTGGGACAACACAAAAGCGATCCTGGAACGCGGGCGTGACGAGATCGTCAACGAAGTGAAAGCGTCCGGGCTGCGTGGCCGCGGCGGCGCGGGATTTCCGACCGGCCTGAAATGGTCGTTCATGCCGAAAACGTCGGACCGGCCGTGCTACCTCGTGGTCAACGCCGACGAGTCTGAACCGGGCACGTGCAAAGATCGCGACATCATCCGGCACGATCCGCATAAGCTGGTGGAAGGCTGCCTGGTCGCCGGCTTCGCGATGGGCGCCTGTGCCGCCTACATCTACATTCGCGGCGAGTTCTACAATGAGTTCCGCGTTCTGCAGGCCGCGATCGACGAGGCGTACGAGGCGGGGCTGATCGGCAAGAACGCCTGCGGCTCCGGCTACGATTTCGACGTCGTGCTGCATCGTGGGGCCGGTGCGTATATCTGCGGCGAGGAAACCGCGCTGATCGAGAGCCTGGAAGGCAAAAAGGGCATGCCGCGGCTGAAGCCGCCATTCCCCGCCGGTGTCGGTCTGTATGGTTGTCCGTCCACCGTGAACAACGTCGAGAGCATCGCCGTCGCTCCCACGATCATGCGCCGCGGTGCCGCCTGGTTCTCCGCGCTGGGTCGGCAGAACAACACGGGTCCGAAAGTGTTCTGCATCTCCGGACATGTGAACAAGCCGTGCAATGTCGAGGAAGAACTCGGCATTCCGATGCGCGAACTGATCGAGAAATACGCCGGCGGCGTGCGGGGCGGCTGGGACAATCTGTTGGCGGTGATCCCCGGCGGCGCCTCGGTGCCGGTGCTGCCGAAATCGATTTGCGACGAAGTGCTGATGGACTTCGACAGCCTGCGCAACGTGACGAGCGGGCTGGGCACCGCCGCCGTCATCGTGATGGACAAATCCACCGATGTGATCAAGGCCATTGCCCGCCTGTCGAAATTCTACATGCACGAGAGTTGTGGCCAGTGCACGCCATGCCGCGAAGGCACCGGCTGGTTGTGGCGCGTCATGACCCGCATGGTCGAGGGCCGCGCCGAGCTGTCGGAAATCGACACCTTGCAACAGGTCACCAAACAGATCGAAGGTCACACGATCTGCGCGCTCGGCGACGCGGCGGCGTGGCCGGTCCAGGGGCTGATCCGGCACTTCCGCCCGATGATGGAAGAACGCATCGCGGCCTACAAAGCGCGATCAACCCCGCGTTTGGCGGCGGAGTAAACGATGCCGAAACTCACCATCGATGGGATCGAGGTCGAAGTCCCCGCCGGCTCCACCGTCCTGCAGGCGGCCGAGGCGGCGGGCATCGAAATCCCGCGCTTCTGCTATCACGACCGGTTATCGATCGCCGGCAATTGCCGCATGTGCCTGGTCGAGATCGAGAAGACCCCGCCGAAACCAATATCCTCCTGCACGTATCCCGCCGCCGAGGGCATGATCGTGCACACCGACACGCCGATGGTGCGCAACGGCCGCCGCGGCGTCATGGAATTCCTGCTGATCAATCACCCGCTTGATTGCCCTATCTGCGACCAGGGCGGCGAGTGCGACCTGCAGGATCAGGCCATGGGCTACGGCATGGACCACTCGCGCTATGCCGAGAACAAGCGCGCGGTGCCGGACAAGAATCTCGGGCCGTTGGTGAAAACGGTGATGACGCGTTGCATCCATTGCACGCGCTGCATCCGGTTCATTTCCGAGGTCGCCGGCGTTCCCGATCTCGGTGCCACCAATCGCGGCGAGCACATGGAAGTCGGCACCTACGTCGAGAAGGCGTTGAGTTCGGAACTCTCCGCCAACATCATCGATTTGTGTCCGGTGGGTGCGCTGACCTCGAAGCCGTACGCGTTTTCCGCGCGGCCGTGGGAATTGAGTAAGACCGACAGCGTCGATGTGCTGGACGCGGTTGGCGCCGCCATTCGGGTCGATACTCGCGGTCCCGAGGTATTGCGGATTTTGCCGCGCCTGAACGAAGACGTGAACGAAGAATGGCTGGGCGATAAGTCGCGCTTTTCGGTCGATGGCCTGAAGCGCCGGCGTCTCGATCGGCCCTGGGTGCGGCTCGACGGTACGCTGAAGCCCGCCACCTGGCAGCAGGCGTTCGACGCGATCGCCGCGAAACTGCATGGCGTCGCGGGCGAGAGGATGGGCGCCATCGCCGGCGATCTGTGCGACGCCGAAAGCATGCTGGCGCTGAAAGACCTGATGACCGCGCTTGGCTCGCCCAACGTCGATTGCCGGCAGGACGGCGCCAGGCTCAGCAACGCGCGGCGGGATTTTTACACGTTCAACACGCAGATCGCCGGGATCGAGGAAGCTGACGCGATCCTCATCATCGGCTCCAACCCGCGGCGCGAGGCGCCGGTCCTGAACGCGCGCATCCGCAAGGCGTGGCAGCACAACGGTGCGAAAATCGCCCTGATCGGGGCTGAGACCGATCTGACCTATCCGTTGACGCATCTCGGCACCGGACCTCAGGCGTTCGGCGATGGCGAGGCGTTCCTCAAGGGTGCCAAACACCCGATGGTGATCGTGGGGCAGGGCGCGTTGAGCCGAGCCGATGGCGACGCCGTTCTCGCCGCCGCCTGGAAACTCGCGGAAAGCGCGGGCGCGCTGACCGCCGAGTGGCATGGGTTCAACGTGCTGCACACCGCCGCCGCGCGCGTGGGCGCGCTGGATCTTGGTTTCGTGCCCGGTCCGAACGGCAAGCGCGTCGCCGAGATGATGGATCTGGACGTGCTGTGGCTGCTCGGCGCCGACGAGTTCGACACCAAGGCGATCTCGCCCGGAACGTTCGTCATCTACCAGGGCCATCACGGCGATGCCGGAGCGGCGCGCGCCGATGTGATCCTGCCCGGCTCGGCCTACACCGAGAAATCCGGCACTTATGTCAACACCGAGGGCCGGGTGCAGCGTGGTTTCGCGGCGCTGCATCCGCCGGGCGAGGCGCGGGAAGACTGGAAAATCATCCGCGCCCTCAGCGCCCGTCTCGGCCACACGCTGCCTTATGATACGATCGAGGCGCTGCGCGCGCGGCTGGAGCAGGTCAATCCGGTGTTCGCCAATATCGGCTTCCTGCCGCGGTTCGGCTGCGCCGATATCGCCGGTCCGCGTGGTGGCACACTGTCGGACCTGCCGTTCGCGCCGGTGATCAGGCACTACCATCAGACGGATCCGATCAGCCGCGCGTCGCCGACCATGGCGGCCTGCGTCGCGGCACTGGAACCAGCACCGGCGATGGCGGCGGAATAGAGCGATGATCGATAGCGTCAGCAATTTTCTGCTCAACAATCCCGTCGGCATCGTCATTCTGACCGTGCTGGAGACGCTGGCGATGCTGGTCCCCGTGCTGATCGGCGTCGCTTACATGACCTACGCCGAACGCAAGGTGATGGCGGCGATTCAGTTGCGGAAGGGACCCAATGTGGTCGGCCCGTTCGGCCTGCTGCAACCCTTCGCCGACGCGATCAAGATGCTGACGAAGGAAACCATCATCCCTTCGGGCGCCAATCGCGTGCTGTTCATCATGGCGCCGATGCTCACCTTCGTGCTCGCCATGCTCGCATGGGCCGTCATTCCGGTGAACAACGGATGGGCCATCGCCAATATCAACGTCGGCGTGCTGTACCTGTTCGCCATTTCCTCTTTGGGAGTCTACGGCATTATCGTCGCCGGCTGGGCTTCGAATTCAAAATACGCGTTCCTCGGCGCGCTGCGTTCGGCGGCGCAAATGGTCAGCTACGAGGTCTCGATGGGCTTCGTCCTGGTGACCGTGCTGCTGTGCGCCGGCAGCCTGAACCTGACGACCATCGTGCTGGCGCAGCAGAAGATCTGGTTCTGCATCCCGCTGTTTCCGATGTTCATCATCTTCTTCATCTCGGCGCTGGCGGAAACCAATCGCGCGCCGTTCGACCTCGCCGAGGGTGAATCGGAAATCGTCGCCGGCTTCTTCGTCGAATACAGCTCCATGAGCTTCGGCCTGTTCTTCCTTGGCGAATATGCCAACATGATCCTGATGAGCGCGATGACGTCGATCCTGTTCCTCGGCGGCTGGCTCGCGCCGTTCAACATCGCCTGGCTCAGCGGCGGGTTGTGGGGACCGTTCTGGCTGATCCTGAAGATCTGCTTCTTCCTGTTCGTGTTCATCTGGGTGCGCGCGTCGTTCCCACGCTACCGCTACGACCAGTTGATGCGATTGGGCTGGAAAGTGTTCCTGCCGTTCTCGTTGTTCTGGGTGATCCTGACGGCGGGCGTGCTGATGGCGTTTGGGTGGCTGCCCAATGCGTAAGACAGCCACGTTCCGTAAAGACAAGACAACCCCGTTGCGTAAGACAGCCCCGTTGCGTCAGACAGAAGGAGCCGGATCGTAATGGCATTCCTCGACCGTACCGCGCGCGGCCTGCTGCTGTCCGAGTTGGTGACCGGGCTGTCGCTGACCTTGCGCTACTTTTTTCACCGCAAGGCGACGATCAACTACCCCTATGAAAAGGGACCGATCAGCCCGCGTTTCAAGGGCGAGCACGCATTGCGCCGCTATCCGAATGGCGAGGAGCGCTGCATCGCCTGCAAGCTCTGTGAGGCGATTTGTCCGGCGCAGGCGATCACCATCGAGGCCGAACCGCGGGAAGATGGCTCGCGCCGCACCACCCGCTACGACATCGACATGACGAAATGCATCTATTGCGGGCTGTGCGAGGAGGCCTGCCCAGTGGACGCGATCGTGGAAGGTCCGAACTTCGAGTTCGCGACGGAGACGCGGGAAGAGCTGCTCTATAACAAAGACAAGCTGCTGGCGAACGGCGACCGGTGGGAACCCGAACTCGCGCGGCGGCTGGAACTGGACGCGCCCTACCGATGATCGTCAATTTCTTCTTCTGGTTGTTCGCGGCGGTGCTGCTGATCTCGGCCACTTTGGTGGTCAGCTCGCGTAACCCGGTGCACTCGGTACTGTTCCTGATCCTGGCGTTCTTCAACGCCGCGGCCTTGTTTCTGATCGCGGGCGCCGAGTTTCTGGCGATGATCCTGGTTGTCGTCTATGTCGGCGCGGTCGCGGTGCTGTTCCTGTTCGTTGTCATGATGCTCGACATCGACTTCGAGCAATTGCGCGGCGGTTTGCAGCGTTACGCGGGCGTTGGCGCCGCCGTGGGCGCGGCGTTGCTGGTGGAGTTCGCGGTCGCCCTCGGCGGTTGGAAACTGGCGCCGAACGTGGAACAAATCCTCGGCTCGCCGACGCCCACCGATGTCAGCAATACCCAGGCTCTGGGGCGCATCCTTTACACCGACTACCTGTTTCTGTTTCAGGCCGCGGGCCTTGTGCTGCTGGTGGCGATGATCGGCGCGATCGTGCTGACGTTGCGCGACCGCAAGACATCGCGGCATCAGGTCATCGCCATGCAGACCAGCCGCACGGTCGCCGAGACATTGGAAGTCGTCTCCCTTTCGCTCGGCGCCGGCACCACCGAGAGCGGCGGCTTCCTCCGGCCGAAGGTGTCGGAGCCGGAGCCTGAAGAAGAACCGGCGATCCATGGCCATCACTGAAGGCGTCGCGCGATGACATCGGTCAGCCTCAATCATTATCTGGTCGTCAGCGGCATCCTGCTGGTGATCGGCGTGTTCGGCATCTTCCTCAACCGGAAGAACATCATCATCATTCTGATGTCGATCGAACTGATCCTGCTCGCGGTCAATCTCAATCTCGTCGCGTTTTCGGCCGCGCTGAACGACCTGACGGGTCAGGTGATGGCGATGTTCGTGCTGACGGTCGCCGCCGCCGAGGCCGCGATCGGTCTGGCCATCGTTCTCGTCTATTTCCGCAACCGCGGATCGATCCAGGTTGAAGACGTCAACCTGATGAAGGGCTGACATGATCTACGCGATCGCCGTCTTCGCGCCGCTGGTTGGCGCCCTGATATCCGGCCTGCTCGGCAAAGCGATCGGCGACCGCGCGGCGATGGGCGCGTCGGTGCTCGGCATGTTGATCGCCGCGGTCTGCGGGCCCTATGCGTTCTTCGCGCTGGTTCCCGATGGTGAGCCTGGCACCGTCGATCTCGGCACCTGGATCGAAGCCGGTAAATTCCACGTCTCCTGGGCTTTACGCTACGACACGCTGTCGGCGGCGATGGTCGGGATGGTCTCGTTCGTTTCGATGCTGATCCACGTCTATTCGATCGGCTACATGGGCCACGACGCGCGCCCGCGCTACCGGTTCTTCGCCTACCTCTCGTTGTTCACGTTCGCGATGTTGATGCTGGTGACGGCGGACAATCTCGCGCAGCTGTTTTTCGGCTGGGAGGGCGTCGGTCTCTGCTCGTACTTGCTGATCGGCTACTGGTACGATCGTCCCGCCGCGTGCGCCGCCGCGATCAAGGCCTTCGTCGTCAACCGTATCGCCGACCTGCCGTTCGCCGTCGGCCTCGCGCTGATCTTCCTGGCGTTCGGCTCGATCGAGTTCGCCTATATCTTCCCGAACGTCACCAAACACACCGCTGACACCTATCATCTGTTCGGCACCAACTGGCCGATCCTCGAGGTAATCGGGTTCCTGCTGTTCATCGGCGCCATGGGCAAGTCGGCGCAGTTGTTCCTGCACGTCTGGCTGCCCGACGCGATGGAGGGTCCGACGCCGGTCTCCGCGCTGATCCATGCCGCGACGATGGTGACAGCCGGCGTGTTCCTGATGGCGCGGATGTCGCCGCTGATGGAATACGCGCCGTACGCGCTGACCTTCGTGACGTTCATCGGCGCGTCCACCGCGCTGTTCGCCGCCACGATCGGTTGCGTGCAGAACGATATCAAGCGGATCATCGCCTACTCGACCTGCTCGCAGCTTGGTTACATGTTCGTGGCGGCGGGCGTCGGCGCATATCAGGCCTCGATCTTCCACCTCATCACGCATGCGTTCTTCAAGGCGCTGTTGTTCCTCGGCGCCGGCTCGGTGATCCACGCGATGTCGGATGAGCAGGACATTCGCCGCATGGGCGGCCTGGCGCGGCTGATCCCGGTCACCTGCCTGGTGATGTGGATCGGCAACCTCGCGCTGGCGGGCATTCCGCCGTTCGCCGGCGCGTACTCCAAGGACGCGATCATCTCGGCCGCGTATCTGGCGCACAGCAACATCGGCAGCTACGCGTTCGTCTGCACCGTGCTCGCGGCGTTCCTGACCGCGTTCTATTCCTGGCGGCTGCTGTTCATGACCTTCCATGGCACCTCGCGCGCCGACCACCACACGTTGGAGCATGTGCACGAGTCGCCTCTGGTCATGCTGGTGCCGCTGCTGCTGCTGGCCGCCGGCGCGTTCTTCGCCGGGATGGCGTTCAACGGCTGGTTCATCGGCGAAGCGCAGGCGGATTTCTGGAACCACTCGATCTTCAACGGTCCGAACAACACGGTCATCGCCCAACTTGAGCATGTGCCGGCGGCGGTTGAATTCATTCCGCTGATCATGGCGATTGGCGGCATCGGCCTGGCCTTCGTCATGTACGTCCTGCGGCCCGACCTGCCGCGCACGCTGGCGCGGCACAACCGTCAGATTTACTTCTTCCTGCTCAATAAGTGGTACTTCGACGAGCTGTACGACCGCATCTTCGTGCGGCCGGTGTTCTGGCTGGCGCGCAAGTCGTGGCGGATCGGCGATGCGACCATCATCGATGGCGTGCCGAACGGCCTCGCGGCGCTTGCCGCCGGTGGCTCGCGGGAGGCGGTGAAGATCCAGACCGGATCGCTCGCGGCTTATGCCTTTGTCATGCTGATCGGCGTCGTCGTGCTGCTCGGCATCTTCATGTTCTTCCGGTGATCGCAATGAATGCCGCGGGCTTTCCCATTCTGTCGCTGATCACCTGGCTGCCGCTGATTGGCTGCGTCGTCATCATGGCGGTGCGTGGCGATGAGGCGACCGTCGCCTCCAACGCGCGCTGGACGGCGCTGTGGACCAGCCTGCTCGTGCTGGCGCTGTCGCTGGTTCTGTGGGTCAAATTCGATCCGCGCGAGCCGGGCTTCCAGTTCAACGAGTCGGTCGCGTGGCTGCCGCATTATCGCATCGCGTATAAGATGGGCGTAGACGGCATCTCGGTGCTGTTCGTTCTGCTGTCGACCGTTTTGACTCCGATTTGTATCCTCGCGAGCTGGGATTCGATCCAGGTCAAGGTGCGGGAGTTCATGCTCTCGTTCCTGATCCTGGAGACCATGATGGTCGGCATGTTCTGCGCCACCGATTTCGTGGTGTTCTACATGTTCTTCGAGGCCGTGCTGATCCCGATGTATCTGATCATCGGCGTCTGGGGCGGTCCTCGCCGGGTTTACGCCGCGGTCAAGTTCTTCCTGTTCACGTTGACCGGCTCGGTACTGATGTTGCTGGCGTTGATCGCCATGTGGCTGCATGCCGGAACGACCGATATCTCGGTGCTGATGGACACGCGCTTTCCGGTCCACATGCAGACGTGGCTGTTCTTCGCGCTGATGGCGTCCTTCGCGGTTAAAGTACCGATGTGGCCGGTGCACACCTGGTTGCCCGACGCGCACGTGGAGGCGCCGACCGCGGGCTCCGTCATCCTGGCCGGCGTGCTGTTGAAGATGGGCGCGTACGGCTTCCTGCGTTTCTCGGTGCCGATGTTGCCCGATGCCTCGCAGACGTTCTCGCCGCTGGTGTTCACGCTGTCGGTGATCGCGGTGGTCTACACGTCGTTCGTCGCGCTGGCGCAGGAGGACATGAAGAAGCTGATCGCCTATTCCTCCGTCGCGCACATGGGCGTGGTGACGATCGGCATCTTCACCTTCAACGAGCAGGGCATCCAGGGCGCGCTGTTCCAGATGTTGTCGCATGGCATCGTTTCGGGCGCGTTGTTCCTGATCGTCGGTGTGGTGTACGACCGGATCCACTCGCGTGATATCGCGCGGTACGGCGGCCTCGCGGACCGCATGCCGGCCTACGCGCTGGTGTTCATGCTGTTCACCATGGCCTCGGTGGGATTGCCGGGCACCGCCGGCTTCGTCGGGGAGTTCCTGGTCATTGTCGGCGCGGCGCAAATCAACTTCTGGCTCGCCTTACTCGGCGGCCTCGGCATGGTACTGGGCGCGGCGTACATGCTGTATCTCTACCGGAGGGTCATCTTCGGCACGATCACGCGTGACGACCTGAAACATATCCTGGACCTCAATCCGCGCGAGTGGGCGGTGTTCGCGCCGTTGGTCGTGCTGACATTATGGATGGGCATCTATCCATCCAGCTTCACGGGCTTCTTCGATGAGAGCGTGGCGGCGATGGTGCAACATCACCACGCCGCCGTCGCGACCACCGTGCGATTCGCCCAAGGAATGGTGCACTGATGAACTGGACCCTCGCGCTGCCGGAGCTCGTGCTCACCTGCTGTGGCATGGCGATCCTGGTATTCGGCGTGCTGCGTAAGCAGGACAGCACGATGCTGGCGACCATGTTCACCATCGGCGCGTTCGTGATCGCCGCGATGCTGGTCGCCACGCGCATCAGTGGCTTCGGTTTCAACGGCCAGTTTGTTTCCGACGCGTTCGCGACCTTCAATAAAGAGCTGATCCTGTTGGGCGGCGCGCTGGCGTTGATCCTGTCGCTCGACTGGAATCGGTCGCAGGGGATCGCGCGGTTCGAGTACCCGGTGCTGGTGCTGTTCGCCACGGTCGGCATGATGATCATGGTGTCGGCGTCGAATTTGATGACGCTGTATCTGGGTCTGGAACTGCAATCTCTGGCATTGTACGTGCTGGCCGCGTTCGCGCGCGACAATCTGCGCTCGTCCGAGGCCGGACTTAAATACTTCGTGCTCAGCGGTCTCGCGTCCGGTTTGCTGCTGTACGGCATCTCGCTGGTTTACGGCTTTTCCGGCAGCATGGACTTCCAGGCGTTGCACATGGCGTTGCGGTCGCCCACGGTCGCGCCGCCGGGCCTGGTCGTCGGCATCGTATTCGTGCTGGTCGGATTGGCGTTCAAGATCTCCGCCGTGCCATTCCACATGTGGACGCCCGACGTCTACGAGGGCGCGCCAACACCGGTCACCGTGTTCTTCGCTCTGGGCCCCAAGGTCGCGGCGATGGCGCTGCTGCTGCGCGTGATGGGCACGTCGTTCGCCGATCTGCTGCCGGCATGGCAGTCGTTGGTCGTGTTGATGTCGAT
The DNA here is from genome assembly GCA_963719675.1 of uncultured Alphaproteobacteria bacterium. Lineage (GTDB taxonomy): Bacteria > Pseudomonadota > Alphaproteobacteria > Acetobacterales > Acetobacteraceae > Rhodopila. The sequence continues at coordinate 104,356 of CAVRDN010000056.1, forward strand.
CGCCTCGATGGTACTGGGCGCGCTCGCCGCGATCGGACAACGGAACATCAAACGGCTGATGGCGTATTCCTCGATCGGACATATGGGCTACGCGCTGATTGGCCTCGCGGTGGGATCGTCCGATGGCGTGCGCGGCGTGCTGGTCTACATGACGGTCTATGTGCTGATGACGGCGGGCACCTTCGCCTGCATCATGGCGATGAAGCGCGACGGAAGGCCGGTCGAACAAATCTCCGACCTGTCCGGACTGGCAACGACCGATCCCGGCCTGGCGATGGCGATCAGCGTGTTCATGTTCAGCCTCGCGGGCATTCCGCTGATGGCGGGGTTCTTCGCCAAGCTCTACATCTTTCTCGCGGCCGTGAAGGGCGGGTTATGGACTTTGGCGGTGATCGGCGTGCTGACCAGCGTCGTGGGCGCGTTCTATTATATCCGTGTCATCAAGGTGATGTACTTCGACGCGCCGGCTGAGGCGTTCGACCGCCGGCCGCCCGCTTTGTCGTTCGTGGTCGCGGCGACCGGACTGTTCACCGCGTTCTTCTTTTTGTTCCCGGCACCGGTCGTGGACGCGGCGGAGATGGCATCACGCGTGTTGTTCCGGTAGCCGCCGCCGCACTAAATCCGTGGCGTCCTGGTGTAATGCCTGCCGACCGCGACGCAGACGCGAACCGCGAAACTGAGCGGGGATCATACAGCCCGCCGATCACTCCTCATCCCCGCCGATCACTCCTCATCCAGGTCCGGCGCCGTCGCCTGGTACCGCGCCCGGTGCAAAGCCGCCGGATCCAAACATTGGCGCCAGCACCATCATCTTTCGCAGGAACAGCCCAGGATCCGCCGCGTCGGTATAGCCAATGCCGCCGTGCAACTGGATGCAGCCTCGGGTCATAATGCTCGCCGCGTCCGACGCGCGCGCCTTGGCGCGAGACACCGCCGCCTGACGCTCGCCCGCATCCGTCGCCTCATCCATCGTGCGCGCCGCCGCGTTCACCACGGCACGCGTCAGTTCCAACTGGATCTTCAGGTCGGCGGACCGGTGCTGCAACGCCTGGAACGAGCCGATCTTGCGGCCGAACTGTTCGCGGGTTTTCAGATACTCCAGCGTAATCCCGAACACGCGATCCATCGCGCCCAACAGATACGCGCTGGTGGCCAGAGCCGCGACCTCCAGCGCCGCGCTCGCGTCGCCGGCGATCGCCTCGGCCGGCGCGCCATCGAACGTCACGGTAGCGAAATTGCCGCCGTCCTGCGCCTGCGTCGAAACCACATGCACGCCGGGCGCGTCCCGTTCCACCAAAGCCAACCCGCCGCGCACGGTCACCAGAAACGCGTCCGCGCCGGCCGCCATCGCGACGAACATTTTGCGTCCGTTCAGCTTGCCGCCAGACAACGCGCAGTCGCCCACCAGATCGATGCTATGCGGCTTCTCTTGCCACGCGGGCAGAACGATCCGCTCGCCGCTCAATACCGAAGCGAGATGATCGGCCGGCAGCAACATCGCTGCGAACGCGGCGGGGATCAGCGGCTCGGGCACCAGGCTGGCACCGAGTTCCTCGGTCAGCGCGCAGAACTCCTGCACACCCAGACCGGAGCCGCCGTGGTCCTCGGAAACCAGCAGTCCAGGCCAGCCCATTTCGCACATCTGCCGCCACACGTCGCGATCGAATCCCGGCTCGGTGAAGCGCAACGCGCGAATGCGGCGCAAATCACCGGTGCGTGGCGCCAGTCCCGCGGCGCTGTCGCGTATCATGCGCAGGCTTTCGCTCCGGTCGTCCGTCATGCGTTTCCTCCATCGATCGCCAATCGTCGCGCGCGCCGTTTCGTCGGTCAACCGCGGGGGGCAACCGCAGGGGGCAACCGCAGGGGGCAACCGCAAAGGGGCAACCACGCCGGATTTGCAACATCCTTCGGCTGACTCTAGCCTGAAACGGCCCTGGGGGTCCGCGAACGCCCGGGATCGGGATACGTCAAGGACAGGTAAATGAACGACAGCGTCGGCAGCACGAAACCCACCCTCATTGGATGGGAACCGGAACTCGCGGAACTCCGCCAGCGGCAGGCGCTGGCGCGGGAGATGGGCGGTAAGGAGCGGGTCGATCGTCAGCATAAAGGCGGCCGGCTGACGGTGCGAGAACGCATCGATCATCTGCTCGATCCGGGAACGTTCAAGGAAATCGGCAGCATCGCCGGCAAGGCGACGTACGACGCGAAGGGCAACATCATCGACTTCATGCCGGGCAACTGCGTGTTCGGCCGCGGCATGGTCAACGGCAGGCCGGTCGTCGTCGCCGGCGACGATTTCACCTTGCGCGGCGGTTCGGCCGATGCCTCGATCAAGGGCAAGCCGAAAATGTCGGAGCAGATTGGCGGCGCGCTTCCGCATGCCGATCATCCGGCTGATCGAGGGCTCGGGTGGCGGCGGCTCCGTCAAAACCATCGAGACCACCGGCCGCGCCAATCTTCCCGGCGGACTGGGCGAGACGACCGCGTTCGACCTCGTCGCCAACAACATGGCCGAGGTGCCGGTCGTCGGTCTCGGCCTGGGTTCGGTCGCCGGTCTTGGCGCGGCGCGGCTGGTCGCGGCGCATTATTCGGTGATGGTGAAGGAAATCGCGGCGGTGTTCGTCGCCGGCCCGCCGGTGGTCGAGCGGTTGGGCGAGCCGCGCACCAAGCAGGAACTCGGCGGCTGGGAAATCCAACTCGGCTGTGGCGCGGTCGATGAGGCGGTCGATACCGAGGACGACGCGTTCGAGATGGCGCGGCGTTTCCTGTCCTATCTGCCCGGTTCGATCCACGACCTGCCGCCGCGCGTGCCTGGGTGGGACAAGCCGGCGCGCGCCGACGATTCTCTGATCAACGTGATCCCGCGGGTGAAGAAGCAGGCGTATCTGATGCGGCGCATCATCGCGTCGGTGTTCGACAAGGACAGCTTCTTCGAGATGGGGCGGATGTTCGGCCGCTCGATCATCACCGGGTTCGCGCGGCTGGATGGCTGGCCGGTCGCGGTCATGGCGGGCGATCCGCTGTTCGAGGGCGGCGCCTGGAACGCCGACGCCTGCAACAAGATCATCCGGTTCGTGGACACGGCGCAGACCTTCCATTTGCCAATTGTCCATTTGGTGGACTGCCCAGGGTTCCAGGTTGGATTGCGGGCGGAGAGCAGCGCGGTGATCCGGTGGGGCGTTCGGGCGCTGTCGGCGATCAATCAGACCACGGTGCCGTGGTGCTCGATCGTGGTGCGCAACTGCTACGGCGTCGGCGGACTGGGGCATCAGCCGGTGGGACGGTTGTGCCTGCGCTACGCGTGGCCGTCGGCGAGTTGGGGCTCGTTGCCGCTGGAGGGGGGAATCGAGGCGGCGTATCGGGCGGAGATCGACGCGGCCGACGATCCTCAGGCGAAACTGGAGGAGATCGAGGAACGGTTGAACCGCCTGCGCTCGCCGTTCCGCACCGCTGAATCGTTCTGGATCGATGAGGTGATCGACCCGCGCGACACGCGCCGTCTGCTATGCGACTTCGCCAACCTGGCCGCGCCTTTGCGCGAGCCGGGGCCGTCTCGGTTCGGCATGCGGCCCTGACCTTCGCGCCCCGTTGGGGAGCCTCGTTCGCGCTACAAGTGAAACCGTCATGTGATTGCGGGTATGGCTGGTTGGCGCTATGATCTATTGACGTAATGCGCCGGGGGCCTCAGAAGCCCCCGCGCGCACGATTGGGCGGTCAACAGATCACCAATCGGGATGGAGGACCCCAGGTTGCAACCGACGAACATCCAGGATCCCGATTACTTCCATAAGGTCGTCGATTGCCAGTGGGCGTGTCCGGCCCATACCCCGGTTCCTGAATACATCAGGCTGATCGCGGCTGGCCGCTATGCCGACGCCTTCATGATCAATTGGAAGTCGAACGTCTTCCCAGGCATCCTTGGCCGCACCTGCGACCGCCCGTGTGAGCCCGCGTGCCGACGCGGCCGGGTCGAGGAAGAACCCGTCGCCATCTGCCGCCTGAAGCGTGTCGCGGCCGACTACAAGGGCGACGTGTCGGGGCGCATGCCGCCACGGCCGACATCGAAGAACGGCAAGAAGATCGCGCTGGTCGGCGCTGGCCCGGCCTCGTTGACCGTGGCGCGGGACCTGGCGCCGCTTGGCTATCATTGCGTGATTTACGATGGGGATTCGCGGGCGGGCGGCATGATCCGCAGCCAGATCCCGAAATTCCGCCTGCCCGAGGAAATCATCGACGAAGAGGTCGGCTACATCACCGATCTCGGCCCCGAGATGCGGTTGGGCCAGATGGTGGGCAGCCTGAAGGCATTGCTGGCGGAGGATTACGACGCGATCTTCGTTGGCTCCGGCGCGCCGCGCGGCCGCGATCTGGACCTGCCCGGCCGCCAGGAAGCGTCGGAGAACATCCATATCGGCATCGACTGGCTGTCCTCGGTGTCGTTCGGTCATATCAACAAAATCGGCCGCCGTGTGATCGTGCTCGGCGGCGGCAACACCGCGATGGATTGCTGCCGGTCGTCGCGCCGGTTGGGCGGCGACGACGTGAAGGTGATCGTGCGTTCCGGGTTCGAGGAAATGAAAGCCTCGCCCTGGGAAAAGCAGGACGCGATCCATGAAGACATTCCGATCCTGAACTTCCTGGTGCCGAAGGAGTTCAGGCACAAAGACGGCAAGTTGTTTGGCATGACTTTTGAAAAAGTGCATGCCGAGTATGACGCGCGCGGCCGGCGCCGGCTGGTGCCGACGGGTGAGCCGGATCAGTTCTTCGAATGCGACGACGTGCTGATCGCGGTCGGACAGGAAAATGCGTTCCCCTGGATCGAGCGCGACATCGGGCTTGAGTTCAACGAATGGGACATGCCGGTCGTCGATGAGACGACGTTCCAGTCCACCAACCCGCGGGTGTTCTTCGGCGGTGATTCCGCGTTCGGTCCGAAGAACATCATCTGGGCTGTCGCGCACGGCCATCAGGCGGCGATCTCCATCCACAAGATGTGCATGGGCGACGACATCAAGGAGCGTCCGGCCCCCGGTGTGAACATCACCAGCACCAAGATGGGCATTCACGAGTGGAGCTACGACAACGCGGTTTCCCTCGATCTGCGTTTCAAGGTGCCGCATCGCGACAAGGTGGTCGCGCTGAAGGACATCAAGGCCGAGGTTGAGCTTGGCTTCGACGACAAATTGGCGTTCGCCGAAGCGCAGCGCTGCCTGAACTGCGATGTGCAGACGGTGTTCACCGACAAACTGTGCATCGAGTGCGATGCCTGCGTCGATATCTGTCCGGTGGACTGCATCAGTTTCGTGCCGAACGGCGACGAGACGGAACTGCGCACACGGCTGAACGCGCCCGCCACGGATCTGACGCAATCATTGTATATTTCCGGTGAACTGAAGACGGGCCGCATCATGGCGAAAGACGAAGACGTCTGCCTGCATTGCGGACTCTGCGCCGAGCGGTGCCCGACCGGCGCGTGGGACATGGAACGTTTCCTCATCGACGTGGCACAAGCGGAGAACGCATGCTACAGCAGGTAGACCGCGTGGAAGGCCTCCAGCGGGTAAACGATTTCGTCGTCAAATTCGCCAATGTGAACGGGTCCGGTTCAGCGAGCGCCAACTCGCTGTTCGCCAAGGCCGTGTTGCGCATGGGCGTGGCGTCGACACCGCGCAACATTTTCCCGAGCAACATTCAGGGCCTGCCGACGTGGTATGAAGTCCGCGTCTCGGAAGCCGGTCATCTGGGCGCGCGCGGCGGCGGGGTCGATCTGATGGTCGCGATGAACCCGCAGACCTGGGATGAGGATGTCCGCTCGATCGTTCCGGGCGGTTATTTGTTTTACGACAACACCAAGCCGATGCCGGCGTCGAAGTTTCGGGAAGACATCGTCATCCTCGGCGTGCCGCTGACGGAGATGACCAACGCGGCGTATTCCGATCCGCGGCAGCGCCAGTTGTTCAAGAACATCGTCGGCCTTGGTGCGTTGGCGACGCTGCTGGACATGGACGTGCCGTCGATCGAGCAGTTGCTGTCCGATCAGTTCAAAGGCCGCGACAAGCTGATCTCCGCCAACGTCCAGGCGTTGCACATGGGCATCGATTGGGTGAAGGCGAACATGACCTTCCCGATCGGTCTGCGTATGCGCAAGGCCAGCACGGTCGGCGACCGGATCTTCATCGAGGGCAACGCCGCGGCCGCTCTGGGCGCGGTGTATGGCGGCGCGACGGTGTGCGCCTGGTATCCGATCACGCCGTCGTCGTCTCTGGCCGAGGCGTTCATCCGCTACACCAGCCGGATGCGGCTGGATAAGGCGACCGGCAAGAACAAGGTCGCGATCGTGCAGGCCGAGGATGAGTTGTCCTCGATCGGCATGGTCATCGGCGCGGCGTGGAACGGCGCGCGGGCGTTCACCGCGACGTCGGGCCCAGGCATCTCGTTGATGCAGGAGTTCATCGGGCTGGCGTATTTCGCCGAGATCCCGGCGGTGATCATGGATGTGCAACGGTCTGGTCCGTCCACCGGCATGCCGACCCGCACGCAGCAGACCGACATCCTGTCCTGCGCCTATGCCAGTCACGGCGACACCAAACACGTGCTGCTGATCCCCGAGGATCCGCACGAATGTTTCGAGTTCGGCGCGCTGGCGTTCGATCTCGCGGATCGGCTGCAAACGCCGATCTTCGTGATGCTCGATCTGGAGATCGGCATGAACGAACGGCTGTGCAAGCCGTTCACCTGGGATGACAGCCGCAAAATGGATCGCGGCAAGGTCATGACCGCGGCGGATCTGGACTCGGGCAAGACGTTCGGGCGCTATCTGGATGTCGATGGCGACGGCATCACCTACCGCACCTATCCCGGCACGCACCCGAGCAAGGGCGCGTTCTTCACCCGCGGCACATCCAAGGACCGGATGGCGCGGTACTCGGAAGAAGGCGTCGATTATCAGGAGAACATGGATCGGCTGCTGAAGAAGCACCGCACCGCGCGCAAATACGTTCCGCCGGCGATCCTGACCAAGGCGGCGGAACCCACGAAACTCGGCGCGATTTATTTTGGTTCCACCAGCGCACCGATGACCGAAGCGGACGAAATCCTGACTCAGGAGCAGGGCGTCACGCTGGACCTGCTGCGGCTGCGCGGCTTCCCGTTCGGCGACGAGATCGAAGCGTTCATCGCCGAGCACGACAAGGTGTTCGTGATCGAGCAAAACCGCGATGGCCAGATGCGCTCGCTGTTGATCAACGAACTCGAGATCGATCCGAAGAAACTGGTGAAGATTCTGCACTATGACGGCACGCCGATCACCGCCCGGTTCATCGCCGGCGCGATTGGCGAAAAGCTTGAATCGGACAAGATCGTTCCGCTGCGTAAGGTGGTGTCATGACGTACCTCGCCAAACCGAAACTGCATCATCCGGATCTGCAGAAGAACGCGCTCGGCTTCACGCGGCGGGATTACGAAGGCCCGGTTTCGACGTTGTGCGCCGGGTGCGGGCATGACTCGATCAGCGCCGCGATCGTACGCGCGTGCTTTGAACTCGATCTGCCGCCGCATCGGATCGCCAAGCTGTCGGGCATCGGCTGTTCGTCCAAAACGCCGACCTACTTCCTGGGCGCCTCGCACGGCTTCAACTCGGTACACGGACGGATGCCGTCGGTGCTGACGGGTGCCAACCTGGCGAACCGGGATCTGATCTATCTCGGCGTCTCGGGCGACGGCGACAGCGCCTCGATCGGCATCGGACAGTTCGCGCACGCGATGCGCCGCGGCGTCAACATGGTCTACATCGTCGAGAACAACGGCGTGTATGGACTGACCAAGGGTCAGTTCTCGGCGACCTCGGACAAAGGCGCGAAGTCGAAGCGCGGCGTGGTGAACAGCGATGAGGCGATCGACCTTGTCGGCATGGCGCTGCAACTCGGCGCGACGTTCGTGGCGCGCAGTTTCTCCGGCGACAAGGCGCAACTGGTGCCGCTGATCGAGGCGGCATTGAAGCACGAGGGCGCGGCATTCATCGATTGCATCTCGCCGTGCGTGGCATTCAACAATCACGAGGGCTCGACGAAGAGTTTCGATTTCGTGCGTGAGCATAACGAAGCGGTGAACGCGCTGGACCTGATGATCCCGCGCAGCGAGATCACCGCCGATTATGCGCCCGGCACGCTGGAGATGGTGACGCAGCATGACGGGTCGGTGCTGCGTTTGCGCAAGCTGCATCCGGAATACGACGTGCACGACCGGATCGGCGCGCTGACCTATATGCAGGAACGGCACGCGGCCGGGGAGATGGTGACGGGTCTGCTGTACGTCGATCCGAATCCGCGGGACATGCACGCGCATCTGAAGACCGTGGACACGCCGCTGAACGAACTGGATGACGCGGCACTGGTGCCGGGCGCGAAGGCGCTGGACGCGATCAACGCCAGCCTGCGGTAACGACCGGACGCCGCGGCACGGCTATTCGGCGGCGCGCTTTCGCGCGTCCAGGCCACACGCCTTGATGCGACGCGCGACGAGGTCGGCGAATAGCCTCACCTTCGCCGCGCATGAGCCTGTTCGAGGGATAGACAGCGAAAATCCCGTATTCCGGCGTGGACCAAACGGTCAGATCAATCGCCTCGCGGCGAGGTCCTCGATAACCATCCACGATGGCTTGCGCGGAACACCAGGTCAGGATCGCCTGAGACCAACCCACCGTCATGGACAGCCAGGGCGGGTCTGGCAATGCGTCACTCGTTTCAGCGCGTGGCCGATGCGAGACCCTCCACCCGAACCGTGTGCGTGCGCGAGGCTCGGGCCGAACCTCAGCGATACCGCCGGTATTGGAATAATTTTCCAAAGTCGGATCGGATTTGCCATTGCCCGCCGCAGCACGACCGGCCTCGACGGGCGATGAACGCCAGGCCCCGCGATGGGTCGGCAAAACCTTTCCCATGAGCCTGCCCGAAGGCGAAACACGCCTGACGTGCGGCGTCACGGAAAAGATATTCCTTCTTATTTCCGCGCCATACCTTGCATAAAACAGAAAAATAACCTCCTGGATATGCTGTAACCGCGTCCCCAGAGGCATCGTATGCGCCCGCCGGCTTTGATCCCGCCGCCTTTCCACCCCGGTTCCGTCTGGCTCGTCGGGGCCGGCCCAGGCGATCCCGGGCTGCTGACCCTGCACGCGCTGCACGCGCTGGGCGAGGCGGAAATCATCCTCCATGACGCTCTGGTACCGGAGGAAATTCTTTCCCTCGCACCTCAGGCGCGGCTGGAGACGGTGGGCAAGCGGGCAGGCGGCGCGCGCACCCCGCAACTGCGGATCAACCAGCGTCTGATCGCTCTGGCGCGGCAAGGGCGGCGCGTGGTGCGTTTGAAGGGCGGCGATCCGCTGATCTTCGGCCGCGGCGGCGAGGAAGCCCTGGCGCTCGCCGCCGCCGGCATTCCGTTCCGCATCGTGCCCGGCATCAGCGCCGGCATTGGCGGCACGACGAGCGCGGGCATCCCGCTCACCCACCGCGGCGTGGCGCGCAGCGTGACGTTCGTGACCGGGCATGACGTCGCCGATGTCGGACGCGTGCCGTTGAGCGACGTGCTGGTACTGTACATGGCGGGACGCAACCTCAGCGCGATCGCGGCGCGGTTGATCCAGGCGGGCCGTGATCCGAAGGACGCGGTGGCGCTGATCCAGGACGCGACGCGACCGGAACAAAATACCCGCGTCACGACATTGGCGGAAGCGGTGGACCAACCGGTCTCGCGCGCGCCGGTGCTGATCGTTGTCGGACCGGTGGTCGCGTTGCGCGATCATCTGGCGGCCTGGCAACAGACCGCTCCCATGACGATCGTTCTCGATCGACAGCAAGCCCGGATCGCGGGCTGAGGAAATCAAATGGCGCAAAGTGTCGTGTTGCCCGCGGGCGCTCCGTTCGGCGTTGACCAGATCTCAGCGCTGAACAGCGTATTTTCCACGTCGACCGCCGAGCAAAGGGCGTGGCTGTCGGGATTTCTGGCTGGCGTGCAGGCCGCCAACGCACCGGCTCCGGCCGTTCCGGCGGCACCGCCCAAAGCGCGGGTCCCGCTGACCATTCTGTTCGGCACCGAATCGGGCAACGCCGAGGCGCTCGCGGCGCGCGCGCGCAAGGCCGCGACGAAACTCGGCTTCACGGTGAAACTGGCCGACATGGCCGATACGACCCCGGCACAAATGGCCGAAGTGCCGAACCTGCTGTTGATCGCCAGTACCTGGGGCGAGGGCGACCCGCCGCAGCGCGCCGTCGATTTCTATGAAGCGTTGATGGCGGACGACGCGCCCCGCTTTGACAAGACCCGGTTCGCGGTGCTGGCTCTGGGCGACCGCGCGTACGCCCAATACTGCGAAATCGGCCGTCGGATCGATGACCGGCTGGCCGCTCTCGGTGGCACCCGCATCGTCGATCGGATCGAATGCGATCTGGATTTCGAGGCGCCCGCTGGGTCCTGGATCGATGCGACTCTGGACCGGATCAGCAAGGATTCGGACGACACCGCGATCACGGATACCTCGGTCATTCATGTCGATTTCGCCCGCCCAGGGGCTGAGGCGTCGGCGGAGGCGTGGACGCGCGGGCGGCCGTTCGAGGCGGAGATTACCGAGCATGTCCGACTGACGGGTAGCCGCTCGATCTCCGACACCCGGCACATCGAGGTTTCGCTGGAAGGCAGCGGCATCGCCTACGAACCCGGTGACGCGCTGGGCTTTGTGCCGCGTAACGATCCGGCGCTGGTGGACGCGGTATTGCGCGCGACCGGCCTGGAGGGTGACGCGGCGTTGCGCGCGGCGTTGCGGGACCGCTACGACATCACCACGCTGACCGCGAAACAAATCGACGACTTCTCGGCTTTGACGGGTGCTGCCCGGCCGCCGGCCGATTGGGCCACCGGCCGTCAGGTCATCGATTTGTTGGAGACCGCGCCAGGATCATTCACGCCGGAGCAGTTGACCGGGCTGCTGCGGTCGCTGCCGCCGCGGTTTTACTCGATCGCGTCGAGCCGCGCGGCGGTCGGCGAGGCGGCGCATCTGCTGGTCGCCGGCGTGCGCTACGAGACGCATGGCAGGCAGCGGGCCGGCGTGGCGTCGATCGACATGAACGAGCAACGCAAATCCGGCGACCGGCTGAGTGTTTTCCTGCGTCCGAACCCGCATTTCCGGTTGCCCGCCGATCCGGCGCGCCCGGTGATCATGATCGGGCCGGGCACGGGGGTCGCGCCATTCCGCGGCTTCCTGCAGGAACGCGAGGCGACCGGCGCGCGTGGCAAAAACTGGCTGGTGTTTGGGCACCGTAACTATCTGCACGACTTCCTGTATCAACTGGAGTGGCAGGACTGGATCAAGGACGGCGTGCTGACGCGCCTGGACGTGGCGTTTTCGCGCGACCAACCGGAGAAGCGCTATGTGCAGCACGCATTGTGGGATGCGCGGGAAGACCTGAAGGCGTGGGTCGCGGACGGCGCGGCGATCTACGTGTGCGGCGATGCGTCTGCCATGGCGAAGGACGTGCATGACACGCTGATCCGCGTTCTCGACAAGCCGGCGCTGGATGCGTTGCGCCGCGAAGGCCGCTACCTGCGGGATGTATACTGAAATGAACGACCGTCCGTTGTCCGCGAATGAGCGGATCAAGGAGAACAGCCAGTTCCTGCGCGGCACGATCGCCGAGGGACTGACCATTCCACAAACCGGTGCGATCGCCGACGACGATCAGCAACTGACGAAATTCCACGGGATATATCTGCAGGACGATCGCGATCTGCGCGCGGAACGCGGCAAGCAGCGCATGGAGAAAGCGTTCATCTTCATGGCGCGGATGCGGGTGCCGGGCGGGATCCTGACCCCGGCGCAATATCTCGCGGCGGATCGCATGGCGCGCGAACGCGGCAACGGCACGCTGCGCCTGACCACGCGGCAGACCATCCAGTTCCACGGCATCATCAAGAGCAATTTGCGGCCGTTGATCCAGGGGCTGCATACCGAAATGCTGGACACCATCGCGGCCTGCGGCGACGTCAACCGTAACGTCTGCGCCTCGGTCGTTCCGTGGCGGCGGGCGGGTCACGCGGCGGTAAGCCAACTCGCCGGTGAGATCGCCACGCATCTGCTGCCGCGCAGCCGCGCCTGGCACGAGATCTGGATCGGTGAGGAACGCGTCGCCGGCGGTGTCGAGGAAGACGAGCCGATCTATGGCCGCACCTACATGCCACGCAAATTCAAGATCGGCGTCGCGTTGCCGCCGCACAACGACGTCGATGTGTTCGCGCAAGACCTGAGTTTCGTCGCGATCGAGCAAGGCGGAACGATCGTCGGTTACGACGTGATCGTTGGCGGCGGGATGGGCATGACCCACGGCGAGCCGGAGACGTATCCTCGGGCCGGGAATGTGATCGGCTTCTGCGCGCCGGAGCACGCGGTCGCCGTCGCGGAAGCGGTCGTGACCATGCAGCGCGATCACGGCGATCGGTCGAACCGCAAGCAGGCGCGGTTGAAATATACCATCGACCGAATGGGTCTCGATGCGTTCGTCGCCGGAGTCAATCAACGCCTCGTGGAGACGTTGCGGCCGGCGAAAGGGTTTTCCTTCACCTCGACCGGCGACCGCCTCGGCTGGGCTGAGGATGAGACCGGGCTGCACCACGTGACGTGGTTCATCGAGAATGGCCGCATCGCCGGGCGGGCCCGTGACGGACTGCGCGAGATCGCCTCGCTGGGTCTGGGCCGGTTCATCATCACGGCGAATCAAAACCTGGTGCTGGCTGATGTTGCCGCGGCGGACAAAGACAGGGTCGCCGCGTTGTCGCGGGAATATGAACTGGATCGTCAGGCGGGTGGGTTGCGGCGAAACGCGGTTGCCTGCGTGGCGTTGCCAACGTGCGGTCTGGCACTCGCGGAAAGCGAGCGGTACCTGCCGTCATTGCTCACCCGGCTCGAGGCCGAACTCGAAACCGTCGGGCTCGGCGACCAGGACATCACGATCCGGATGACCGGATGTCCGAACGGCTGCGCCCGTCCGTACATGTCGGAAATCGGCCTCGTTGGCCGTTCGCCTGGGCTGTACAATCTTTATCTGGGCGGCGCGCATGATGGCGCGCGCCTGTCCAAGCTGCACGCGCGCGATGTCGATGGCGATGGCATCGTCGCGGCGTTGCGGCCGGTGTTCGCGGCCTATGCGACGGATCGGCACCGCAATGAATTGCTTGGCGACTTCGTCATCCGCGCGGGGATCGTCGCGCGCACCGTCGCCGGCCTCGACTTTCACGAAAACCTGGCTCCCGCACTGAGGAACTGATCATGCGCACGTTGTTTTCTCCGACTCTCGCGCCGGCGGTCTCCGGAACCTGGTTTCCGGGCCTGCCGCATGTCGTGGCCGCCGCGGCCACATGGCTCGTCTATGGCGGCGCGGCCTGCGCGGCCGGTTTGCTGATGGCGAGCTTCGTCAGTTTCGTCGCCTGGCTGCCGTTGGTCGCGCTGGCGCTCAACAACGGGGAGCCATTGGCGGCGGAGGCCGCGGCGCCGGCGTTGACGCCGAACGCGAAGCGCGCGCTGTTCGTGCTGTGGACGACGACCGCGTGGCTGGCGGCGGCGATCGCGCGGTAGCGGCGCGCGGCGTTCGCGGCGAGGGACGATCTACTGCCGGAGGTAGACGTCCTCGTTGCGCACCGCCATCCGGTGTTCCACCTCGGCTTCCGACAGACGCTCGGTTGGCGACCGCGGATGCAGCGGCCGCATCAGGACTTTGACCCAGTGCGGGTATTCGTTCACCGCGCCGGTGGCCAGGTCGGTCATCACGCCCGCGGCACCGCCGTAGATGATGTTGCCCAGAATGCGCTCCTGGAAGTGCGGTTCGAGCACGGCGGCGCCGGGGTAGTAGCCGGGGCGCGAGCAATCGATGCCGATGTCGTGGCGGCTTTTGCCAACGAGCACGGTGCCGGGCGTTTCCGCGACGACGGCGACAACGGTGCCGCCTTCCCGCACCCGGCAGGTCGCGCCGGGCGGGTCGGAGGTAACGACGATGGACTGGTGATCATCGGTGGTGATCGTGGCGCAGCCCGGCAGAGCCAGAGCCAATGCGGCCACGATCGCGGAACGGCGGACGATACCGGCAAGCAACGAGGTCCCGGTGACAGGCCCGCTCCGGGCAGTGGAAAGTGTGGCTTGTGGCGTGAGCATCCTGGTCCCCATGTCGCGTCAGGAGACGATGTCAGAGCGGGACTTTCGGGGGCGTTTCAGTTGCCGGCGACGCGGCGCGCGCGCCACGGGAGTGATCTGATTGGTGCGGTCGAGAAGACTCGAACTTCCACGGGGTTTCCCCCACAAGCACCTCAAGCTTGCGCGTCTACCATTCCGCCACGACCGCATCGTAGGCTAAGGAGGCGGGGATATAGCGGATGACCATGATGGGTTCAATCACCCCACTGAGCACCCAAACGACTTTGGAATGGCGGATCTCGGACGGGCTTACGCCGTACCCCGACGCCCTGGCGCTGATGCGCGCCCGCGTGGACGCGATCCGGGCCGGCACGGCGGGCGAATTGGTCTGGCTGGTCGAGCATCCGCCGATCTACACCGCCGGCACCTCCGCCAAACCGGCGGAACTGACCGATCCCACCCGCTTCCCGACCTTCGCCGCCGGCCGGGGCGGGCAGTGGACCTACCACGGGCCCGGCCAGCGCACCGTCTACGTCATGCTGGACCTGACCCGGAAGCACGGCGCCGTGCCGGTCAGCGACATCCACTGCTACGTCAACGCGCTGGAGGAATGGCTGATCCGCGCCCTCGACCGCTTCAACGTCAAAGGCGAGCGCCGCGCGGGCCGGGTCGGCATCTGGGTCGCCGACCGTGCCGCCGGGACCGAGGCGAAGATCGGCGCCATCGGGGTGCGCGTCAGCCGTTGGGTGTCCTGGCACGGGGTCGCATTGAACGTCGATCCGGACCTGTCGCACTTCTCCGGCATCGTGCCCTGCGGCGTGCGGGACCATGGCGTGACCAGCCTCGCCGCCCTCGGCCATCCGGTCACGATGCACGACGTGGACGTCGCGTTGCGGGCCGCGTGGGACGAGGTGTTCGGCGACCAGGCGGCGGCGATCTGCGCGGTTTAACGCCGGCGCGGAGTTCGGCTCCGGCCCGGCCTGCACGTCGGGCAGATCCTCATCGAGGATGGTCAGCGTCACCGAGTAGGAGATCTCGCCATCCTCCTCGTCCTTGTAGACGGTGCCGAGCACCTCATCGCCGACGGCGAATTCCACGGACAGGCCCTTGCGCGCGGGCGCGACGATGCGGATCAGATTGTTGCTGAACAATTTGCGCAAGTACGCCTGCACGCGCGCGATATCGAGCGGGGTCATCGGTGAAGTGTCTCCGGCCATGCGCATCCTTTGCCCGCGCCGCCGCATCCTGTCCAGACCAAACCGATGAAATCAGGTCGCGGCGACAACGCCGGTCAGGCCGGGATGGCGACCCGCACACCCGCCATGCGCAACGCCAGATCCGCCATTCGCGCCGCGGTTTCCTCCAGCGTCAGCCGCCCTCCTGGGCGGTACCACGTGTAGGCCCAGGAAATCATGCCGCCGAGGGCGAGGGCGGCGAGGGAGTGGTCCTCGATCTCGAACTCGCCGGCGGCGACGCCCTCGATCAACAGGCCCGAGAGCACGTGATCGAACTGCCGGCGCAGCACGTTGATTTCCGCCAGCGACTCGGGCGAGAGGTTCTTTTCCTCACGGAAGTAAATCGCGATGTTCGGCTGGCGATGCAGCACCACTTTGGTGAAGTCGGTGATGGCGTGGCGCAGGCGTTCGGTCGGCGTGCCGGGGCGGGCGGCGGCGTTGGCGACGGCTTCCAGCGACATCTCGATCGTTGGCTTGCACAGCGCGGCCAGCAGTTCGACCTTGCCGCGGAAATGCGTGTAGATGAACGGCTTGGTGACGCCGAGTTCGGCGGCGATATCGTCCAATGTGGTGCCCGTAAAGCCGCGCTGGTAAAAGAGTTTGACCGCCTCTTCCAGGATCCGCTCACGCTTGTAGGCCAGAATTTCATCTCGCATGGGGGCATTCTAGCCGGAAACGGGCTGGATTGAAAGACTACCGGCGAGTAGCCTGCGCTTCTGACCAAAGGGAGGATGCGATGGCGGGCTTGCTGGAGGGGAAATCGGCGCTGATCACCGGTGGTGGTGGCGGCATCGGGCGGGCGACCGCGCTGATTTTCGCGCGGGAAGGGGCGCGGCTGGCGATTTCCGACGCCGTGGTCGAAGCGGCCGAAGAGACCGTGGCGCTGGTGAACAAGGCGGGCGGCCAGGCGCTGGCTCTGTCGGGCGACGTCACGGACAGCGGCGCGGTTCAGGCGATGGTGGCCGCCGTGGTCAGTGCCTACGGCCGGATCGATTGCGCGTTCAACAACGCGGGCATCGCGGGTTATCAGGTCAATGCGTCGGGCAAGAAGACGCACGAATGGCCGGACGAGTCGTTCGACCGCATGATCGGCGTCAACCTGAAAGGCGTCTGGCTGTGCATGAAGCATGAGATTATCCAGATGCTGACGCAGGGCGGCGGTGTGATCGTCAACACCGGCTCGATCGCCGGGCTGATCGGGTTGCCGTCGTCGTCGGCGTATGTCGCGGCGAAGCATGGCGTGTTGGGTTTGACCAAGACGGCGGCTTTGGAATACGCGCAGGACAACATTCGCGTGAACGCGGTGTGCCCAGGATATATCACCACCAAAATGACCGAGGACACGGTGCGCCGGCGTGGTGAGGAACTGATGCGCATGGTGCCGTTCCGCCGCATGGGCGAGCCGGAGGAAATCGGCGAAATGGTGCTGTTCCTCAGCAGCGCGCGCAGTTCGTTCGTTTCGGGCGCGTGTTACAATGTCGATGGCGGGTATATGGCGATATGAACCACATCACGCGGGATTTTCATGCTCTGGCGGCGGACGAGGCGCTGCTGGATCTGGCGCTGGAGGGTGCCGACATCGCGCCGCTGCTGATGGTGCTGGTGCATCTGACCGGGGAGGAGCGCTGGCTGGATGAAGTCGCTCCGCACATCAACGGTCCATGGAATTTTCAGGAAACGGTGCCGGAGGCGTTGAAGCTGCGTGTGCGGGCGCGGTTGAAAGACGTGCTGCTGGATTTCGCCGCGCGCGGTACGGCGTTGCCGTCGCAGCCTCCGCCCGGGTTGTTACGGAAGATGCTGTCGGCCGGCGTCGGTGGTCCGGTGCCCGAGGAATACATGCCGATGATCCTCGAGGAGATGATGCTCGACGACACCGATCCGAAGACGGTGCGCTGGCGGACGCGGCCGTCGGACGAGACGTTGGCGGCATTTCGCGTGGTGATCATTGGTGCCGGCGTGTCCGGGCTGGGCATGGCGATCAAGCTCCAGGAAGCCGGCATCCCGTTCGTCATCTACGAGAAGAACAAGACGGTCGGCGGCACCTGGCTGGAGAACTCCTATCCGGGCTGCGGCGTGGATACGCCCAATCACTTCTATTCGCTGTCGTTCGAGCCAAATCACGACTGGCCGGATCACTTCTCGAAGCGTGACGAACTGTGGAAATACATGGAACGGCTGGCGGATCAGTATGACCTGCGCCGGCACATTCGTTTCGAAACGGAAGTCACCGCGGCGGCTTACGACGAGGCGCGGGCGGTCTGGGTCGTGACCACGCGCGATGCGGACGGGGTGGAGCGCACCGGCGATGCCAACGCGGTCATCACCGCGGTCGGCCAATTGAACCGGCCGTCGATCCCCCCGTTTCCTGGGCTGGAGTCGTTTACCGGACCCAAATTCCATACCGCGCGGTGGGATCACTCGGTCGATCTGGCCGGCAAGAACGTGGTGATGATCGGCACCGGCGCGTCGGGGATGCAGGTCGGCCCCTCGATCGCGCCGATCGTTGGCCACCTCACGATCTTCCAGCGGTCGGCGCATTGGGCGGTGTACAACGCGAACTACCACAAGGCGGTGGGCGAGGGGAAAACCGCGGCGCTGAAGCTGATCCCGTTCTATGCGAAGTGGTACCGGTTCCAGTTGCTGTGGGCGTCCTCGGACGGGCTGCATGCGTCGTTGCATGTCGATCCGGAGTGGACCACGCCCGACCAATCGTTGAACGAAACGAACCAGAAGTTCCGCGACACGCTGGTCGAATATATCCGCGGTCAGGTGAACGGCGATGAGGCGCTGATGGCCAAGGTCGTGCCGCGGTATCCGCCATACGGCAAGCGCATGCTGCGGGACAATTACTGGTACAAGATGCTGACCCGCGACAATGTCGATCTGGTGACGGATCCGATCGAGCGGATCACCGCGGACGGCGTGATCTCGAAGTCGGGTTTCGTGCCGGCCGATGTGCTGGTGCTGGCGACCGGGTTCGAGGCGCAACGCATGCTGGCGCCGATGCATATCGAGGGCCGCGGCGGGCAGACGATCCGCGCTTTGTGGGGCGACGATAACCCGCGGGCGTATCTGGGGATCACCGTCCCGGCGTTTCCGAACCTGTTCATGTTGTACGGGCCGGGGACGAACCTCGCGCATGGCGGAAGCGCGATTTATCACTCCGAATGCCAGGTGCGGTACATCATGCAGTGCCTGCGGGAGTTGCTGGAGACCGGAGCGCGGGCGATGGAGGTCAAGACCGATCCGCATGACCGGTTCAACGAATATCTCGATGCGACGCACGCGAAGATGGTGTGGGCGCATCGCGGCGTGGGGAACTGGTACAAGAACAAGCAGGGACGCGTGGTGACGAACTCGCCGTTCCGGCTGGTGGATTATCGCGCGATGACGGAGAAGTTGGACCGGAACGATTACGTAATGGTCTAGACGGTGGCGATCGTAAGTCCGAGCGCGCGCGCATTGTCCGGTTCTACCGTCCGTTCAAACCTGTCGCGAGTGGGTGGATCCGTCCTGGCTCCGGAGATGCCGAATGACCCGCATGTGGGCTGTCTTGCTTTATCTCGCCATCGCGCAGCCCAGTACCGCTGCCGTCATCTCCCCTGGACCCGTCGGCGAACCGAACGGTGAATGGCGCGAGCAAATCCACTGGGTGCCGATGACCGATACGTTCGGTCAGACACACCTGCTGTACACGCGCGTTTGCCGCCCGCGCCAGGATACGCCGGCGCAAGTCGTGCTGATCAACCACGGCAGTCCGCCGAACGCGAACGCGCGTCCCACGATGGTGCCGTTGCAATGCGAGAGCGAGGTCGCGCGGTGGTTTTTGTCGCGCGGCTATCTCGTCGTCGCCGGCATGCGTCGCGGCTACGGCATGACGGGCGGCGCGTGGGTGGAGGGGAGCGGTCCGAATTGCCCGGCGGAAGGATACGCGGCGTCCGGGCGCGAGAGCGCGCGCGATATCGACGCATGGGTAACCTATGCGACGGCGTTGCCCGAGGCGCGCAAAGATGGCGTGGTCGTGATCGGGCAATCGGCGGGAGGATGGGCGGCGGACGCGTATGACAGCGTGCCGCACCCGAAAGTCATCGCCCTGGTCAGCATGGCGGGCGGGCGAGGCGGCCACATGCACAACGTGCCCAACCTGATTTGCCGCCCCGAGGAACTGATCCGCGCGGCCGGCATGTTTGGCGCGACCGCCACCACGCCGATGCTTTGGATCTACGCCGCGAACGACAGTTTTTTCGCCCCGGACGTCGCGCTCGGGCTGTACAACGCCTTCGCCGGCGCGGGGGGAAAGGCCACGTTGTTTCAGGTTGGCGCATTCGGCCTGGACGGGCATGGATTGTTCTTTGGCCGGGGCGGTTCGGCGATCTGGGGCCGGCTGATGGAACGCTATCTGGCCGCGCGCGGCGCGTCGCCCTGATCGCGTGGCCGGTGATTTTGTCGGCGCCGGTATCCGCGGCTACACTCGCGCCCAACCAACCGGGAGGACGCAATGCGCTTTGGCCTGATCATCCGCGGCCATACCCTCAGGGCGACGACATGCGCGTTCGCCTCAAGGAGGATCTCGACGCCGCCAAATTCGCCGAGGAATCTGGGCTATGACGTGATCGGCAAGGGCTCGCATTACAGTTCGCATCCGTTCCAGTATATTCAGCAAATTCCCTACCTGTGTCAGGTCGCGATGATCGCGCCGAAGCTGCGGCTGTGTCCGGGCGTCGTGCTGCTGCCGTTGCACAGTCCGCTGCATGTGGCGGAGGAACTCGCCTCGCTGGACGTGATGTGCGACGGCAAGCTGATCTTCGGCGCCGGCATCGGCTATCGGGAGGTCGAGTTCAAGGCGTTCGGATCGACTCAGAAGCAATCCGGCAAGCGGTTCGAAGAATGCCTGGAAGCGGTGAAGCGTCTGTGGTCGGAAGACTTCGTGACCATGAAAGCGAGTTACTTCGAACTGGATAACGCCAACTGCACCGTGATGCCGGTGCGAAAGCCGATGCCGCCGGTGTGGATCGGCGCCAACGCCAATGTCGGGATTCGCCGGGCCGCTCGGGTGGCGGATACGTGGTTCATCAATCCACACAACAAGATCGACACGATCGCCGAGCAGATGGAGGTCTACAAACGCGCCCTCGACGAGGCCGGCAAGCCATTCCCGGACGAACTGCCGATGGCACGCGAGGTATTCGTCGCGCCGACCCGCGCCGAGGCGATCCGTCTCGCGCGGCCCTCGCTGGAGGCGAAGTACAAGGCGTACAAAGACTGGGGTCAGGACAAGGTGATGCCGACCGGCGACGCGTTCAGCACCGACTTCGAGGAACTGATGAACGATCGGTTCCTGTTTGGCTCGCCGGCCGAGGTGACCGAGCAGATCCTGGTGCTGAAACGCCGTTTCGGGATCAACACGTTGCTGTTGGGCATCCATTGGGTCGGCATGCCGGCGAGCCTGGCGATGGAGCAGATGCAACTGATCTCGGAACAAATATTTCCGGCGGTGCGCTCGGCCGGATAGCGCCGGCGACGGGCACGTTGGCTCGGCCTCGCGGGGCCCACACCGCGAGAATCCGGCGATGACGTCGGCGGAATCCAATGATGACACTGAAGAACAAGGGAACGTCCATGCTTCGTACCGTGATACGCGCTCTGGCCACCGTCACGCTCACACTGTCGGTAGGCGCGCCGCCGGCCGCGCGCGCCGCTGAACCGTTCACCATCGGCTTCGATGTCGAACTGACCGGCGGCCTCGCGCCCAACGGCAAGGCGGCGCTGCTGGCGATGCGGATCTGGACCGAGGAAATCAACGCCAAAGGCGGCTTGCTCGGCCGCGAGGTGAAGTTGAAATACTACGACGATCAGTCCAATCCGGCGCTGGTGCCGGGCATCATCTCCAAGCTGCTCGACGTGGACAAAGTCGATCTGCTGATCGGCGGCAACGGCACCAACGTCGTGGCGCCCGCTCTGCCGGTGGTGATGCAGCGGAACCTGACGCTGATTGGGTTGTTCGGCCTCGACGTGAACTCGGAGTTTCACTATCCGCGGTATTTCTCGATCATTCCGGCCGGCGGCGAACACCCGCGCGAGGCGTTCGCGCAAGGCTTCTTCGCCGTCGCCGCGCGACAAAATCCGAAGCCGGCGACGATCGCGCTGGTTGGCGCCGACGCGGAGTTTCCGAAGAACGCGCTGGAGGGCGCGCGGTCCCTGGCGAAACAAATGGGTCTGAAGATCGTCTACGATCAGACCTATCCGCCGACGACCTCGGACTATTCCTCGGTGGTGCGCGCGATCCAGGCCACCAGTCCCGATCTGGTATTCGTGGCGTCGTATCCGCCGGATACCGTCGGCATGATCCGGGCCGCCAGTGAGGTGGGACTGAAAACCAAAATGTTCGGCGGCGGCATGGTGGGGCTGCAAAGCACGGCGATCAAACAACAACTCGGGCCGCTGTTGAATGGCATCGTCGATTACGACTTCTGGCAGCCGGTGAAGGAATACCGCACGCCGGAGGCGCTGTCGTTCCTGGAGAAATACCAGGCCCGCGCCGCCGCCGAGGGCGTCGACGTGCTCGGCTATTATCTGCCGCCGTTCGCTTATGCCGACATGCAGGTGGTGGGCGAAGCGGTGACGAAGACCGGCGGCGCCGATCCGGAGAAACTCGCCGACTATCTGCGCGGCCACACGTTCCACACCATCGTTGGCGATATCGCCTTCGGTCCCAATGGCGAATGGAAGCAGCCGCGCGTCATGGAGACGCAGTTTCAGGGCGTCGCCAGTCACGACCTGGATCAGTTCCGCGAGTCGAAGACGGAGATCGTCCTGTGGCCTCCCGCTTTGGCGACCGGCACGATCCGCTACCCCTACACCGACGCGAAGCATTAGGGCAGTATAGATGCCGTCAGCAGAGAGGGCTCGCGCATGAAAATCGGCGCCGTCATGTTCTTCACCAGCGATTCCATGCAGCCCGCGGCGCTTGGCCGGGAACTCGAGGCGCGCGGGTTTGAATCGCTCTGGGTGCCCGAACACACGCACATCCCGGTGACCCGCAAAACGCCTTATCCGGCGGGCGGACCGCTGATCCGGCCGTATTACGACATTTACGATCCGTTCATCGCGTTGAATACCGCCGCGGCGGTGACCACGAACCTGAAGATCGGCACCGGCGTTTGTCTCGTTCCGCAACGCGATCCGATCGTGACGGCGAAACTGATCTCTTCGCTCGACCGGGTCAGCGACGGTCGGTTTTTGTTTGGTGTCGGCAACGGCTGGAACCAGGACGAAATCGAAAACCACGGCACCGATTTCAAAACCCGCCACAAGCTCGGTCGCGAGCGGATCGAGGCGATGAAAGCGATCTGGACCCAGGACGAACCGGAATACCACGGCGAACTGGTCAACATCGAGAAGATGAGCCAGTGGCCCAAGCCGGTGCAACGACCGCATCCGCCGATCATCGTCGGCGGCGCTTTTCCCTACGCCGCGCGCCGCGCCATCGCGTACGGCAATGGCTGGATCCCTCGCGCCGACCGGCTGGCGAAGGACGGGATTGGCGTGCTGATCGGCAAATTCCGTGACATGGCAAAGGAAGCGGGCCGCGATCCGGCCGACCTGCCGATCACCATCTTCCGTGTGCCGGAGGATCTGACGCAACTGCGATTCTGCGAGGAAATCGGCATCGACCGCATCGTGTTTTCGTTGCCGGCGGAGAAGGAGGACGCGGTGATGCCGATCCTCGAGCGGTGGTCGGCGATCAAGCGGCAACTGGAGGGGTGAATCGCGGCGCGGTTGACGGCGGCGCCGCGCTCTCGCCTTGTTTGTCGCAAGCCCACGGCATTAGCGTCGCGGACCTGTCCTTGCACCGAGGCATCGCCCATGACGAGCCATACGATAGCCACCGCCACGGCGGCCGATCTCGATACGCTGCACAAACTCAATCACGACTACATCGCCGCGGTGCAAAACGGCGACGTGCGCCGGTTCGACGAGATTCTGGCTGAAGATTTCTGTTGCTCCGACCCCGACGGCACGCTGATCAATCGGGAGGCGTTCCTCGCGCGAACCGCCCATCCGGTGACGATCGCCAACCTGCGCGCCGAGGATGTGACGATCCGGCTGTTCGCCGACGTGGCCATCATTCATGCCCGCACCACCTACACGAAGCCGGACGGCGGTCACGGCGCCGGCCGCTACACCGATGTCTGGCATCGCCAAAGCGACGGCTGGCGCTGCGTCTGCGCTCATGTCACCCGGTTGTAACGCGATGACGCTTTAACCGGCGTCGAACCAGGGAGAGCGGCGTGATCGTTGTCACCACGGAAAATCTGCACGGCTACCGTGTGCGCGAGGTCAAGGGCCAGTGCTTCGGCGTGGTCGTGCGCAGCCGCGGCCTCGGCGGCAACATCATGGCCGGCCTGCGATCGATCGTCGGTGGGGAGATCACGGAATACACCGCGCTGCTCGAGGAAGCGCGCCGCCACGCGGTGGACCGGCTGGTGCAGAACGCGACACTGATGGGTGCCAACGCCGTCGTCATGATGCGGTTCGACAGCGCCGAAATCGGCCAGACCATGAGCGAAATCGTCGCCTACGGCACCGCCGTGGTGGTGGAGCCGGAACCAGGCTGACCCGTGTTCCGCGCGGCGCTTCTGGTACTGGGCGTGCTGTTGCTGGCCGGCGGCGTGATCGCCACGACGATGGGCTGCCCGCTGATCCCGCTGATCGTTTTCGGCGCCGTGTTGGTGCTGGCCGCGTTGTTCGAGCGATATGTTTACAAACCGATCCGGTCTGATGCGCCTGGTCCCGATTGGCAACGCACGGCGGAGCAGTTCATCGATCCGCGCTCAGGGCGCACTGTCACCGTGTATTTCAATCCGCGCAGCGGCGAGCGGCGCTATGTCGGCGAGGGCAACGGCTGAAAACCCAACAATCGCGCGACACACCGGATCGCGGCGGGTACCGGCTCGATGATGTCCGTCGCGAACCGGCGGCGCAACGCGGCGGCCGCGGCGCTTAGCGGACCCCCGCCGATGATCACCGCGTCCGCTCCGTCCAACTCGATGCACTCGCGTACCGACTGAGCCAACGCCTCTTCCTGCCGGGACGGATCGGCGGCCAGCGCCAGCGGGTCGTCGATGGGCACGCGCACGCCGGTAAAGCCGGAACCGAACGACAACCGCGCGACCAGAGCCTCGATCGCGCCGATCAGGCCCGGCGTGGTCGTCGCGATGCCGAAGCGCCGTCCGCCCGCCGCCGCCTCGGCGAAGGCCGCGGCGCCGATCCCGACGACCGGCACGCGGACGGCCGCGCGCAACGCCTCGGCGCCCGGATCGCCGAACGCCGCGACGACCATCGCCGCCACGTCGGCGGTGCTCGCGATGCCCAACCGAACCACCTCCGCGGCGGACGCGCGCAGATCGGCGTCGGTGAGGATCATGGGCACGCCATTCGCGGCGCCGATCCCGCGCACGGCGACGCCGGCCGGCGCCACGGCCGCGGCGATCTTCAGCATCATGTCCAGCGCGCGTGCCGACGTGTTGGGGTTGATCAGCAGGATCGCGGTCATGCGGCGGCCCCATCCCGCGTCCGGCTCCATCGCGCCCTACTCCGTCGCGCCCGGCCTTGCTCCCTCGCGGGCCGGTCGTGGACCGGGACGCCGCCCGGCGGGTCGATCGTGCGCGGCATGTTCCTCTCCTCGCGATCCCCTGGTAATCACCCGCTGGTGATCAGCCATCGCATCACTCCAGCACGGGTTCCCGTATCATGACTACCGCTGACGACTTTCTGTCCGAGGCCGCCGCGCGCGGTTTCATCTTCCAGTGCACCGACCAGGACGCCCTGGCCGAGGTGATGAATTCCGGCCCGATCGCCGCCTATATCGGCTTCGACTGCACGGCGGACAGTTTGCACGTGGGCAGCCTGGTGCAGATCATGATCCTGCGGCTGCTGCAAAAGCACGGCCACAAGCCGGTGGTGCTGATGGGTGGCGGGACGACGCGGATCGGCGACCCCTCCGGCAAGGATAAGTCGCGGCAGATGCTGACCGACGACATGATCGGCGCCAACATGGCCGGCATCCGCCGTTGCTTCGCGCCGTTTCTGCGCTTCGGCGAGGGCGCGTCCGACGCCATGATGGTCAACAACGCCGACTGGCTCGATGAATTGTCGTACATCGGGCTGCTGCGCGACGTCGGCACGCACTTCACCATCAACCGTATGATGACGTTCGAGTCGGTGAAACTGCGGCTGGACCGTGAACAGCCGATGACGTTCCTCGAATTCAACTACATGATTCTGCAAAGTTACGACTTCCGCGAGCTGCGCCGCCGCCACGGCGTGGTGCTGCAGATCGGCGGCTCCGACCAATGGGGCAACATCGTCTCCGGCATGGAGCTGACCCGCCGCAGCGACGCGAAACATGTGTTCGGCCTGACCACGCCGCTCATTTCCACCGCGTCCGGCGCCAAGATGGGCAAGACGGCGGCGGGCGCGGTGTGGCTCACCAGCGACCGCGTGTCGGCATACGATTACTGGCAGTTCTGGCGCAACACCGAGGACGCCGACGTCGGCCGCTTCCTGCGCCTGTTCACCGATCTGCCGTTGGCCGAAATCGCTCGCCTCGAAGCCCTGTCAGGCGTGGAGATCAACGAGGCGAAGAAAATTCTGGCCACGGCGGCCACCGCTCTGGCGCACGGCCGGGACGCGGCGGACGCGGCGGCGGAAACCGCCCGTCGCGCGTTCGAGGAAGGCGAAGCGGCGGAGACCCTGCCCACCGTTTCGGTCCCGCACACCGACCTGGAAACCGGGATCCCGGCGTTTCGTCTGTTCACGCTCGCAGGCCTGGCCGCGAGCAATGGCGAAGCGCGCCGGTTGATCCGCGGCGGCGGCGCGCGCGTGAACGATGCGCCGGTGACCGAGGAAGGCCAGGTGATCTCCTTACGCGACGCCAGGGACGGCGCGATCAAGCTCTCGGCGGGCCGCAAGCAGCACCGTCTGGTTCGGGCGGCGTAACGCGGCAGCCGGACCTGGATATGATGGCGGGCCGCCGTTGGCCGGTCCGCGGACAGGGCTGACGGCGGCGGGTCCATCACCGCGCCCCGCGAGGCGAGGCATCATGCGCCTGACGCCCCGCCTCGCGCTGCGCCGAACCATCATCCTTTGGAAAAACCGGGCCGGGAGAAACCGGGGGGACAAACCGGGTCACCGGCGCGCCGAGCCGATCGAACCCTTTCAAATCGTTAACCTGAACGACATCCTCCACGGAACTCGCGGCATTTACCGTCCGTTGCCTCATTGTATGGACGGCAGCGCCGGGAAACGCGTCGCGTGAGGCAAATCGGGCCGCCCTAACGCCGGGAGCAACTGACAAATGGCAACTTACACCTATATCGGCGGCCCGCTCGGCTCGGCCAGCAGTTACACCGTCGGCGGCAGCACCCCGATAAATCCGCCGGGACCGGCGACACCATCGACTTCCCCTCCGGCGGCGCGCCAACCGGGGCCGCCGATGTCTCGTTCGTCAGCGTTGAAGGCGCGCTGATGCTGACCGGCGATCTGCAGACGATGGGGGTGACCGCCAGCGCGCCCATCACCATCAACGCGGGCGGCGATCTGAACTCGTCGGCTGCGGTCACCACCACCGCGGCGATGACCGTGCAAAACGGCGGCATGCT
The DNA here is from genome assembly GCA_963719675.1 of uncultured Alphaproteobacteria bacterium. Classification (GTDB taxonomy): domain Bacteria; phylum Pseudomonadota; class Alphaproteobacteria; order Acetobacterales; family Acetobacteraceae; genus Rhodopila. The sequence goes on from CAVRDN010000056.1 coordinate 131,427, forward strand.
GGAGGGGGACGGCTCCGACTTTTCCGGCCCGACGTTCACCGTCGACGGCAACGGCTCCAGTTACACCGACACGACGAATTTTCAGGCCGGCCCAGGAACGGCGGTGACGTTCTCGAACGGCGCCCAGGTGATGACGGGGGGCGATCCGGGCGATCTCGATGTGTTTTATGGGCCGTCGCTCGACGTGACGACGAACGCCTCGTTCACCGCCGCCGACATCGCGACCGCCGACGGCGTGACCTGGACATTCGATCAGGGCGCCACGGTTACGCTCAGCGGCGGCGGCAATGAGGCCGAGGGTGGCGCGGTCGGCGCGGTCATGGACGGCACCGGCACGATCGACGACGCGACCGTGGACTCCCAGGGGGGCTGGGCTATCGGCGGCAGCGGCTACGGCATTGGCGCGACCGGTGTGGCGACTTTCCAGAATGGCGCCAGCGTCACCCTCGCTTCGCTGTATTTAGGCGACTACGGCGGCGACAACGGCACCCTGACCGTGACCGGCGACGGCACCACGCTCTCGATCGAGGGCGACACCAACGTCGCGGCCTCGGCGGGACTGCTGCTGGTCGGCAACAGCGGCACCGGCATGCTGACCATCAACCAAGGCGCCAGCGTCACCGACACCGTCACCAGCACGCTGGCGAACTCGACCGTCGGGTACGACACCAACAGCAACGGCACGGTCCTGGTGGACGGCGACAAATCGAGTTGGACCACCAGTGGCACGCTCGACGTCGGCGGCTATGGGTTCGGTCAGGTCACCGTGCAGAACATGGCGTCGATGAGCGCCGACCAACTGGACATCGCCGAACAGCAGGGCAGCGGCACCCAGGCGGCGCCGGACATCGTCACCGTGACGGGCGACGGCTCAAGCCTGACGGTGACGGGCGCGCTGAACGTCGGCGAGCAGGGCATCGGCGATCTTGACGTGGTGGCCAAGGGGTCCGCGTCGGTCACCGGTTCGGTGGACAGCACGCTGGTGGTTGGCGACCAGGCCAGCGGCGACGGGAACGTGCTGATCAGCGACGAGGGCACGTCGCTGTCGGTCAACGGCGCGGTGGTCGTCGGCCAGAGCGGCGCCGGCGACATGACCGTGCAAAACGCGGCGCAGGCGACCATCCAGCAGGCGTTCACCGCCGGCAACATGCAAGGCAGCACCGGCACCGATCTGTTCACCGGCGCCAAAACGGCGGTGACGATCGGCGCGGATTACCAGGTCGGAGTCGATGGCGATCACGACGAGACCATCGATCAGGGCGCCTCCGTCACCGTCACCGGCGGCATGTCGCTGGGTGTCGACGAAACCGGCACCGCGACGATGACGGTCGCCGACGCCGACACGCAACTCCAGACCGGCAACGGCGACGTCACCATCGCCGATGCCGGCATGGCCGACATGGTCGTCCAGGACGGCGCGACGTTCGACGCCTCCACCAACGACGTGACGGTCGGCGGCATGGAGACGGGCGACGGCTATCTCCAGGTCACCGGCATGGACGCGAACACCGATGACGGCGCCAGCATGACCGCGCTGTCGCTGACCATCGGCGACGACGGCACCGGCACGCTGGATGTCAGCGACGGCGCGGACCTCTCGGTATTGGGCGAGATGAAAGTCGGCGACGGATCGACCGGCCATGGCGAGGCGACGATCACCGACACGACGGCCAGCCTGGACATCGGCACCGGCCTGACCGTGGGCGGCGACGGCACCGGCACGATGCTGATCAACGGCGCCGATGTTTCCGTGAGCAGCGGCGACATCACGGTGGGCGACGGCAAGACCGGCAACGGGATCCTCACCATCAACGCCGCCACGCTCGATTTCGATGGCGAACTGAAGATCGGCGAGAGCGGCAGCGGCACGGTGATCGCGCAACTCGGCGCGACGCTGACGCCGGGTACCATCACGATTGGCGACAACGCGGGCGCGGTCGGCGAACTCGACGTTGACGGCAGCGGCACGTCGGTCACCAGCGACGATCTGACGGTCGGCTCCAGCGGTCAGGGCACGCTGAAGATCACCAACGGCGCGATGCTGACGACGAACGGCGATCCGGCGGTGGGCGACCTCGCGGGGACGGCGACGGAGACGGTGGTCGCCGATACCGGCGGTGTCTGGGACATCAACGGCAGCCTGACGTTCGGTGGCAGCGCGCTGGTGTCGGTTACCGTTCAGGGCGGCGCGTCCGTGGATGCGTCCGGTGACGTGGTGATCGGCGACATGGCGACCGGCGGCGGGACGGTCACGGTGTCCGGGACCGTGGCGAGCAAAAGCGGTCCGCCGATGATCTCCAACCTGGAGTTCGGCAAAACCCTCACCATCGGCAACCAGGGTTCGGCGACGCTGCTGGTCAACCAGGGCGCCCTGGTGGGGCCGACACCGAACGCCGTTGGGCCGGGGGACGTGGATATCGCGGCCATGGCGAAAAGCACCGGCGCGGTGACGGTGGACGGCGCGGGCTCCATGCTGAAAGGCGGCGCGCTGGCGGTGGGCGGCACCGGCGGCGCGGCGGGCGGTGCCGGCGGCCTGACGCTGTCCGACGCGGGCGCGGCGCTGTTCACCGGAATCGCGACGGTGTGGAACGCCGGGAGCGTGATGCTCGCGAACGGCACGCTGGACGCGGCCTCGCTGTCGATCGTCTCGGGAGGGTCGGTCGGTGGCGACGGCACGATCGGCGCTTCGGTCGCCGACGACGGCATGGTGACCGCGTCCGGCGGCGCGCTGTCGATCGCCGGCGCGGTGTCAGGCACCGGCCTGTTGCTGATCGACGCGTCGGACACGTTGAACATTGGCGGCGCGTTCACCGCGGGCACGGTCGCGTTCGGCGGCGGCGGCGCCACGCTGTCGTTGGCCTCGCCACTCGCCACCGGCGGCGCCATCAGCGGCTTCGCCGACAACGAACTGATCTTTCTGGCGGGCGTGCAGGACTCCGGTCCGTGTACTCGGGCGACACGCTCGCGATCAGCGGCGCCGGCGGGACGATCGATCTGGATGTCGGGGCGGGCTACGCGCAGGGCGAGTTCAACGTCGTTCCGGTCGCCGGGGGCACCGACGTTACCGTGACGATGCCGTGCTTCGCGAGCGGCACCCGCATCCTGACCGAACGCGGGCCGGTGGCGGTCGAGGCACTGCGCCTCGGCGACCGCGTCATAACTCCGGCGACGCCGGAGTGTCCGTCGCGGCCGGTCATCTGGCTTGGCCACCGCGCCGTCGATTGCCGGTCGCATCCACGCCCGGCGGATGTCGTGCCGATCCGCGTGCGTGCCGGCGCGTTTGGGCCAGGCATGCCGGCGCGCGACCTGGTGCTGTCGCCGGATCACGCGGTGTTCGCGCGCGAGGTGCTGATTCCGGTGCGTTATCTGCTGAACGGCACGACCATTACGCGGGAGCGGACCGCCGCTGTGACTTACTGGCACGTGGAATTGTCCGAGCACGCGATACTGCTGGCAGAAGGATTGCCGGTCGAGAGCTACCTCGACACCGGCAATCGCGCCGCGTTCGCCAATCATGCGGGGCCGGTCTGGTTGCATCCCGATTTCGCGGCCCACACACGCGAGGCGTACGGCTGCGCGCCGCTGGTGGTGACCGGAGCGGTGCTCGACGCGGTCAGGCGGGCGTTGGACGCTCGTGCCGGGGGTGCCGTTCGCGCGGCCGCCTGAGCCTTAGGGTCCGTTCGCCGGTCGCCTGTCTCCAGGCCTGGCGTGAAGCGCTCGCGATCCGGCGCCGCGCCGCGACGGCGGCGTGGCTCGGGTCGAGAGCGCCGCGGTAGCAACCCCCGGAGGAAACCGCCAGACGGCCTGTAAGCCGGGTTCTGTCCGTACCCGTTGCCCATGGACAGGCACGGGACGACCATTCCTCTGGGACGCGCCTCACGGCGCGCCTCACGCGACCAACCCGGGCGGCGGGACGGGAATGTCCCCGCGCCCGCCGGTGAAGGCGAGCGCCGCCGCCCCTATTCGGTCTTGCTCCCGGTGGGGTTTACCCTGCCGCCGCCGTTACCGGAGGCGCGGGGCGCTCTTACCGCCCCGTTTCACCCTTGCCCGCCGGAGATTTCCCCAAGGGGACGTCACGCGACGGGCGGTTTGTTTTCTGTGGCACTGTCCCTGGGGTCGCCCCCGCCGGCCGTTAGCCGGCACCGTATTCCCGTGGAGCCCGGACTTTCCTCCATCGTCTCGCGACAACAGCGGTCGTCCGGCCGTCTGGCGGACGGGACATGGACGGCGGCGGCGGCGGCGTCAAGGCGGCCATGGGCGATACGCCTCCCGACCGGAGAGGAGGGCGGGGAATTCGTTACTATGTCGGTTACCAGACTTCTCTCCGACGGGCGCCGGGCGAACGGGCGCCGGGAAGACGGGCGCCGGGCGGACGGGCGCCAGGAAGACGGGCGCTGGCCGGCGCGGCCGATTGGACCAGCGCCGGATCCCGCGGTCCGCCGGACCGTACTCGCGCCGCGGTTTTTCATATGACCTGGATCAATGATTGTTTTCCTGGAATGATATAAACAGTAAGTGAAAGCTTCCCCTCCAAACCGTCGAAGCAGAGGAAAAATGCGGCGCCACACTCCTTTTCATCGGGCTGCGACCTGGCCGGTATCAGACCGTCGCGATGAGACGCGGGCGATGCTCCCGAGTGACGAACGCGCGGCGGCGGCGCCCACATTCCCGGTCACGCGGCCGGTTCGCGAAGCGCGTCCCAGACGTGTGCGCGGACGACCCGACGCGGCGGCCGCCGTTCTCTGTCCGCCACCGGAACGACAGCGCCGGAACGCGAGGGTGACGTGCGAGCAACGAATGCCATCGCGATAGAGGCCGGCCCGGAACACCTCGGTTCGAGGGGCACGCCCACGCGTAAGCGCCGGACCATTCAATTCTGGCTCGGAAGCCTCATCATCGTCTGCATCCTTCCCGCCTGGGCCGCTTCGGTCTTTCTCATCGCGCATTCCTACGTGCGCGCGCGCGATAACCTGAACGCGAGCACCATCGTGACCGCGCGCACCCTCATGCAGTCGGTCGATGGCGAACTCCGGAGCGTGGAACTCGTCCTACAGGCCCTCGCGACTTCGCGCTCGCTCAAAGCCGGCGACTTCGGCGACTTCTATCTGAAGGCGCGGGACGTCCTGCGCGAGCAGCGCGACGCCAACATCGTGGTCGTCAAACCCTCGGGCGAACAGGTCATCAATACCCTGACGCCGTTCGGCGACCCGTTGCCGCGGAATGGCAATCCGGACCGATTGCCGCTTGTCTTCACGCTGGCGAAACCCGTGATATCCGATTTGTTCGCCGGTCCAATCGCGGGTCAGCCCTTGATCGGGGTCGAAGTCCCGGTGATGTCCGGTAGCGACGTTGTCTACGGCGTGGGAATGGGCATGAAATCCGAGCGTTTCGCGGAAATCCTCCGCCAGCAGCACCCACCGCCCGATTGGGTTATCTCGATCTTCGACAGCACGGGCACGATCGTCGCGCGCACCCCGAACGCCGATCAGTTCGTCGGCCGCAAGGGGTCGCCACCCTTGCTGCGCCGGATGCGCGACGTCGATGAGGACGTGATCGATGGACCCACACTCGAAGGGGTTTCCGTGCTGGCGGCGTTCAGCCGTTCCCACGTATCGGGGTGGTCGGTCGCGATCGGCATTCCCAGCGCCGCGTTGACCGCCGATTTGCAGCGCTACCTGGCTCTCAGCATCGCGATCTCCGGGGCGTTGCTCGTCGTCGCGTTCGTTTCGGCACGCGCGATCAGCCGGCGTATCGCGCGATCCATTCGCGCCCTGAACGAGCCGGCGATGGCCCTCGCGTCCGGTCGCACGCCGTCGATCCCGGCGGTCGAGATCGAGGAAGTGGCGGATGTCGGAGACGCGCTCGTCAAGGCATCGCGTCTCCTCGCCGAGCGGGAGGCAGATCAAATCCGGGCGGCCAGGGCCGAGCAAAAGGCCGAGGTCGCCAACAGCATCTCGGCGCGCCTCAACACGCTGCTCGAAGCGGCCCCGGATCCGCTGATCCTGGTCCGCCGCGACGGCACCATCAGCTTCGCGAACGGGCAGGCCGAAGCGACATTCGGCTACACGCGGCAGGAACTGCTCGGCCAATCCGTCGCGATGCTGATCCCCGCGCGGCTCGCCGGCGGCCACCACGCGCACGTGGACGAATACTTCGCGGCGCCCAGGACGCGCCCGATGGGGATGGCGCGCGCCTTGTTCGGACGCCGTAAGGACGGCACCGAAGTCCCGGTCGAGGTGAGCCTCAGTCCAATCGAAACCGATGGCGAGGAACGCGTCATGGCGGCGGTGCGTGACGTGTCCGCGCGCAAGCGGCTCGAGGCGGATGTGGAGGCCACCCGCATTCAACTGATCAACTCAACGCGACTGTCCGCCCTGGGTGTCATGGCGGGCGGCATCGCGCACGAAATCAACAATCCGCTCGCGGTCATTCATGCCCTGGCGGCCGACCTCAGAGAGACCGTGACTCGCGGGGTGGTGTCGCCGGACGAAGTCCTGGAGACGACACGTGAGATCGAGCAATATTGCGAACGCATCGCCAGGATCGTCAAAAGCCTGCGGCATATCGCGCGTGACGGTACCAGGGACCCGTTCGACGACGTCGCCGTGGCCGATGTCGTCGAGCAGGTGATGAACATCTGCAAGCAGCGTTTTCATGGCCATTCCGTTACGCTGTTGACAGCGCCGATAGACCCCGGCATTCGCATTGCCTGCCGCGAGGTGCAGATCGCCCAGGTCCTGACCAACCTGTTGCAAAACGCGTTCGACGCGGCACGGCAACAAAGCGGGGAGAAATGGGTCCGTCTGGAGGTCGCGCAAACCGACAAGCAGGTTATCATTTCGGTGATCGATTGCGGACATGGCGTTGCCCCGGAACTCAAGACGCGCATCATGGACCCATTCTTCACGACCAAGCCGGTCGGCGAGGGCACCGGACTCGGCCTCAGCCTGTCGAAGCAAATCGCCGAAGAACATGGCGGCACTCTCGAAGTGAGCGAGCGTGAAGGCCATACCTGCTTCTCGTTGTGTCTCCCGCGTCCGGTGCGCGCGAGTCAGTCATGCAGCTAAAAGACGCGACAATCCTCGTCGTTGACGACGAGGCCGGGCTGCGGATGCTTTTGCGAAAGTGGCTCGAGCTGCAAGGCAGCCGCGTGTTCGCCGCCGAGAATGGTGCCCGGGCGCTCGACATCGCGAGAGCGAACCAAATCCACGTGGTGATCTCGGATCTGCGCATGCCGGTCATGGATGGCGTCGAACTCGCGCGGCACCTCAAGGTGCCCGGCCAGGCGCTTCCCAGGATCATCTCCATCAGCGGACACGGCGAGCTCGATGATCGGGCCCTGTTCGACCTTGGGATCGACGCGATGCTGCCGAAACCGATTACCCGGGCGACCTTGGATGCGGTCGTGCGCGGATGCCTGTTGGATGACAGCGAGCGATGGCGGGAAGCGCCCCCGCTGCCCGCCGAGCGAACGCTGAGCGCGGTGTTTCCGGGCCTCGCGACGGCGCGGCGAGCCGGCCTGATCGCGTTCGGCCGTGGCGGTTTTTGCATCCGGTCCGACTTCCCGGCGCGGGTCAACGAACCTGTTGGATTGCGGCTGGAGTTCGCGGACGATCATCAGGCGCTCATCGGCCGCGGCCGCACGCGATGGACGGATCCGCATGGCCAACAAATCGGGATCGAGATAATGTATGTTGACGATGCGCACCGTGAATGGGTTATTGAAGTGGCTGGCCGCGGCCAGCCGGTGGCCTTCATTCCACGAACCAGTCGCGCCGCCCTGGATTGTGTCGTGACTCCGCCATTGTTCCCGGGGTCGTGATTTCCGAGGTCGATATGAAGCTGTCGAGTGCGACCGTACTTGTCGTCGATGACGAGATCGGGCTTCTGAAAATCTTCCGGCGATGGTTCGAATTGGAGGGGTGTCGCGTCGTGACCGCGGAAAATGGCGCGGTGGCGCTGGATCTCGCGTCCGCGAACGATATCGACATCGTTATTTCGGATATTCGCATGCCGGTCATGGATGGCATCGAACTCGCCAGACAACTCCGGAATCGCCGCCGGTATCTTCCCAAAATCATATTCATCAGCGGATTTAGCGACATCGACGCGCGGGAATCGTTCGACCTAGGCGTGGAGTTGAGACTGTCCAAGCCAATCCCGAGAGAGGATCTCATATCCGCCGCGCGACGAGCGTTGATGGAACCCGAAGAGCGCTGGCGAGACCCCGCCTCCGTCCCGCCGGTGGACACGCTCGACATGGCGTTCGCCGGTCTGGCGGATTCCCGCGAGCGTGGCTTGATCGCGTTCGGAAAGGGTGGCTTTTGCGTGCGATCCACGCGGATGGACCTGTTGAACGCACCGATCGCGCTGCGCCTGATGTTCGACGCCGAGCATGCGACGTTGGCCGGGGAAGGCGTCGTGCGCTGGGTCGCGCCCGCCGACAAACTGCTTGGCGTCGAGATCACCCACGTTGACGAAGCATGCCGTTCCTGGGCTTCGCGGTTGGCCCGTCTCGCCGGGTCAGGATCGTTTATTCCACGAGACATCGCCTCCGTCGGACGATGACGTCCAGGCGGCTTCGATCACCACTTCAACGTCGCGCGTACTTTCGCCAGCGCGGCCAGATGCGTCTCATGCTCGCCCGCGAAGCGGATGCAAAAGTGCCCGACTCCGGCTTGTGCGTATGCATCGAGATAGTGCGCGACACCGGCGGCCGGACCGTGCGTACACCGCCTGATGCGCGCGGATCGCGGCGGCCGGTTGTAGATAGTAACGTTCAAGGAACGAGTTCAACCGCGCGTCGGCTTTCGCCGCATCCTCATCCATCGCGATCGTTACATACATGGCGCCCGCCACCGAGGCCGGATCGCGCCCGGCGGCCGTCGCGATGTCGCGCACCCGCCGCAGTCCCACCCCGAACGCGTCGGCCGCCGGCGCCACCGGAAACCAGCCGTCGAAGAACTTGCCCGCGCGCTCCAGGCTGGTCGGCAAATTGCCGCCGATCCACAGCGGCGGTCCGCCGGCCCGGTACGGTGTCGGCGCGAGCACGCCCTGGCGCACCGGCCAACGTCCCTCCCAATCGACCGCTTGCCCGGTCCACAGCGCACGGCAGAGCCGCAGCCCCTCCATCATCCGGCCGATCCGTTTTTCGAACGGCACACCGGCGGCGGCGAACTCGGCGCGGATGTTGGCGACGTCGGCGGCGAAGCCGACACCGAGGATCAGGCGACCCTCCGACACCTGGTTGAGCGTCGCCACCTGATGCGCCAGCAGCACCGGATTGCGCAGCGCCGGCAGCAACACCGCCGTTCCCAGTTCGACCCGCGGCACCGGCCGGCGACGCCGGCGAGCAAGGTCAGCGGTTCATGCCGTGGCCGCGCCAGCAGCGAATTGCCCACCCAGATCGAGTTCGAAGCCGGCCGCCTCGGCCCGCGTCGGCGAGCGCCAGCAGCGAGGCCGCGTCGGGTTTGCCTTCCATGATCTGCTCGCGCGTGGGCAACAGGTAGCCAAGTTTCGGTGCCATGATTTCAGCCCTCCCGTCGCGTGCAGTATGCACGGATCGAGCCGATGGGAAAAACCGCGCGGGTGCCGGCGGAGGCGGCGCCACCTGACGCCGCCCAAATTCGCGGCCGGTTACGGCGTATCGCTCAGCACCACCCCGGACGCCGTCGCCATCGGCACATGCACCGGCATATCGAGGCTCCACCCCGCTCCCAGATCCGCCGCGATGTCCCACCCCGCCGGCATCGTCGCCAGTGACAGATTGTCGGTCACCGCGTTGCCTCGGCCGATCGTCGTCGTGCCGTACGGATAAAACAGCCGGCAATGCCGCGCTGGCGTTGACCAGCGCCCGCGCCAGCGTGACCAGCACCTGCGTCGCGTTCAATCTCGCGCACGCGGTCGCCGTGACGATCGTCCCGGGCGACGCCACCGAGCCGCCGTCCATCACCGCCCACCCGATGCCGGCCGCGGCCTGCGTCGCCGGCACGATCAGATCGGTCCCGCAATCATGCTGTACCGTAACGATCAGGCTGGTGCTCGACTGCCGGTAAACATGCGTGACCACCGGACCGCCGATGGCGGGCACACCGGCCGGGATGCTCGACAACGTATCGCCGCCGCCGGCCGCCAGGATCGCGCGCGCCACCAGCGGCGCCGCCAGCATGCCAAATCGCTGATTGTCCGGAATGTCCCGATGCAGCGAGTCACCGCCGCTCCAGATCCCGGTTGTGGGGTCATACACCAAGGCCCCCGCGCCAATACTGCGCGGCAGGCTGTCCGCGGTCTGCGGCAATACCACCGTTACGTTCTGCGTCGCATCGGCGGTCATGTCGGCCACGACCTCGCGCTGCATTTGCGTGCCGGGATCGTTGCTGTCGTAGTCGAACGGGATCGCCGACCACCAGACCTGCGGCAGGGTCGCGGCCGGGCGCGACAGCACCCCGCGCTCGAGCGACAGCAAGCGCCGCGCGGCCGCCTCGTAGGTCGCTTTTTCGCTGGTACTGGCGGCAGCAGTCGTCTTCCGACCACGGCCACAGGATGGCGGCGATGTCGGCGGCATCGGCGGCCGCGGTATTGGTATCCAGCCAGGTTTGCACCGCCAGCCCATCGGCGCCGAACACCCAGGTGGAGGGATCGCTGCCGTCATTCGGGTTGGTCAGGAACGACCCGCCAAAGCCGAGCGCGGGAAGCGGATAGATGCCCTCGCCATGAATGCAGGTCGCGGCCGGCGTGCTGCCGTACGAGCCCACCACGCCGTACCCCAACGCGCCCAGATGCCACGCCACACCTTGGGCCAGCAGATGCCAGGCGCCGTCGTTCAGCCCATTGCCGGCATTGGACTGGCCGGAGACCATGATCTGGATGCCCTTGCGCGGACCGAGCGTCCATCGCGCCTGGTACGATCGCACCGCCGCGATGCCGGGCGCGCCGAGGGCGGCGCCCCATACCGCGGCCTCATGGAACCAGCACTCGGCGCCTCCGGTCCCCATGCCGCTGTGCAGGAACAGCAACGCCGCGCTGAGCGATGCCGCCAGAGGATTGGCCGCCGCCGTCGCCACCTGTGTCGCATCCAACCACACATCGACGCCAACGCCCGGCGTGTTGCGCACGATCAGCGCGTGGGTGTGGCGGCGGGTCAGCGCGGTGCTCAGGATCGTCTGCGCGGTTCCGGGAAACAAGATCAGCCGGCCGGTGCCGGCGCTGTTGTCCACCGTGAGGACCGCTGTGCCTCCGATACTCAGCAGCGTACTGGGGCCGGTGTTGCTCTGCCGCCAGTTGGGCCGCGACCAGACCAGGAAAACGGTCCATGGCGTGCCCGCGCCCAGGGCCATGGCGGCGCTGATGAGACCCTGGTCTGGGTCCATGAGCGGCAGTTGCTGGCCGGATTGCGGCAAGGTGGGCGGCACCACCATGTTGCGCCCCAGACCACCGAGCAACCCGTTCAGATGTCCGGTCGCCATTGGCGGCGTGGTGCCGGCGCTCGCCTCATGCCAGACCGACAGCGCGGCTCCGGAGCCCGACCTGTCGGCGACGGACCCGACCGCGGCGCCGAACGTCGTCAGCGGCGTGCCGGTGGGGTCGAGAAGACCGGTCGCCGCGCTCGCGTCCCACCACCCGGCGAGGCCGGCGATCGAGGTCAGGCTCGTGGTGGCGACGGTCGTGGGGACGGTGGACGGCAGCGGCGCCGCGAGGGCGGGATGGCCAGGCGCCGCCATCGCGATCTGGTTGTTGGAGCCGGTGAGAAGCACGCTCATCGCGGCGCCCCGCCGGATGGCGTCCCGAAAAGCGGTGTTTTGGGAGGAGGCATTCCGCTGGACAGTGTTTCGACGGGAGCGGCGGACGATTCGGTCCGGTGGTTGGCGAGCACCTGGCAGGTTCCTTCGATTGGGCGCGACAGCCCATGCCGTCGGCCGCGTTCGCCGGGTATTCTAACGTATACTAACGTATTAGGCAAATATAACTAACATACGCGGTTGAGCAGCGCGAGGCTGGCCGCGTTGTCCGTCACAGTGCCCCGCCAGGGTCAGGCCCGGGGTGGAATCGGCGCGCGCGTACCGAACGGGTGTCAGGGCATGGCGGCGCCGGTGACAGCCGCGGGCTCGCGCTACCGGAATGAACCGCCGTAAGGCATCCGGATCACCTGCCGGGGCGCCATATCGGTCCGGGTCGGCATCGCCCGGTAAAAATCCAGGCCTCGCCCCGCGGGCGCGGTGCGCTGTCCAAAACCGGCCGTGTTGGGTTGTGCCATGCCAGACCGACCCAGGGCGGTCTGCATGATGCCGGCCGGCGTTCCCGCCTGTGACATCATGCCCCCCTGCGGCATCATGCTTCCCTGCGAGGTCATGATCGGCATCCTGGTCGGCGGCATCATGATCGGCGGCGTGCCGGCCATCGCGAACAGCCGGGCGGGCTGCCGGACCGGAAATGGCGGCGCGTTGCGGGAGACCTGGCCAAACGCACCCGGCGAGAACGTGCCGATCTGCCCGGCCGCGACGGGCATCGATGGCAGCAACCCGGCTTTGCGCTGCTCCTCGGGCCAGATCGCGTTGACCCGGTCGGCGTACGGACCGCCCTCGCCGGGGTTGGAGGAGTGGTAATCGGCGGTCGCCGTGGTCCAATCGCCGGTCTGCTCATGCAACTGGACCAGGAATCGCGCGGCATAGTCGGCGTTCACCGCCGGCTCGAACGCCATGTCCAGCGTGGTGAACGCCGTCGGGTGGTGCATCAGGTTCACCTGCATGCAGCCGACGTCGATCGAGCGGACCCCACGCGCCTGCAGCGCCTGGACCGCCTGGATCGCCTCGGCCTTGGTGTCGAAATAGGAGCCGATACCCTCGGCGTTGATGGTCCAGGGCCACGCGCCCCAAATTCCGGTGACCGGATCGCGCCGGCCGCTCTCGACCCGGCCGATCGCGGCGAGCAATTGCGGCGGGACTCCGTGCCCGCGTTCCGCCGAGGCGATGGCGCCACGGCACTGCTCCCCCGGAGACACGGCGATCGGGCTGAACGGCAAAGCCTGGGCGGTTTGCGCCAGGAAGAAGAAAATCAGGGCGATGAGAAGGCGGCGATCCATGCCCGGACGCTACGCCGCAAAGGTAAATGACGCGTAAACAGGCGGTAAATTCGCCGGCCGATTTGGATCACCGGAACTGCCCAACAAAAAAGCATTGCTGCGATGCAAAAAACCGCTTGCGTGCCGGCGTCACCTCACATAGATTGTGCACCGCAGCAACACGGTCACTGACCGGGCTGTCTGCTTTCTTGGACGTTTCCTCCCTAAACTTGGCGGTGCTTCGGCACCGCCATTTTTTTTGCCAAACCAGCCGGAATGTGGCGGAAAACCGCCGCCGCACTCAGCGTCCGACGGGCCGGCCAGCCTCGCTTGCCAGCGCTTCGATCAGCAGGCTCAGGTCGCGCTGCACGTCGGGGAATCGGGATGACCGCTCGAATCGGCTCTCGTCCATGTAAAGATCGCGAGCAATCTCAATCTGTAGAGCATGAACGTGGTCGCGCGGGCGTCCATAATGGCGGGTAATGAACCCTCCGGCGTAGGGATCGTTACGCCGCACGCGGTAACCGAGGTCGATCAGCCGGCGCTCCACGAATCGGGTCAGTTGCGGCGCGCAGGCGGTGCCATGGGCATCACCCAGGATGATGTCCGCGAGCCGATCGCCCCGCCCGGAGCTGGGAACGTGCGACGGCATCGAATGGCAGTCGATCAGCACGCACTGCCCGAAGCGGGCCCGGGTCGACTCGATCAGCGCGGCGATGGCGTCGTGGAACGGCTTCCAACAGGTCTCGATCCGCCGCTCGGCCTCCGCGAAGGTGATTTTGCCGCGGTAGATCGCCTCGCCCGAGGCGACGACGCGGGCGATGGTGCCCAGACCGGCGGTGACCCGGGCGCTGGTGGTGTTGACCCAGGACGGCAGCGCATCCGCGAACATGGCGGGATCGAGTTCCCACGGCTCGCGGTTGGGGTCGCACCAGGCGCGCGGGAACGTGGCGTGCACCAGCGGCGCACCGAACCGGACGGCGGCGGCGAACAACTCATCGACGAAGCTGTCCTCGCTCCGCCGCAAGCCCAGAGAGTCGAGCCGGGAAGCGGCGAGGAACTCCGGCGGGTAGCAGCGGCCCGAATGCGGCGAGGCGAAGACCAACGGCGTCCCGTGCACCGCCGGACTGACCACCACCACGGGCGGCTCCGCGACCTCTGGAATAACTTCCACATGGGCATCCATCCCCTTATTCAAGCGGGCGGCGGTGCCGGTGTCACGTGCCGAATTGGATGGACTGCCGCAATGTGCGTTACAGCCTTGCCTGACCTGGGCGGTCGGTCTAGAAACCCGCCTCCCACGACGGTGGGGCGCATAGCTCAGCGGGAGAGCACTACCTTGACACGGTAGGGGTCACAGGTTCAATCCCTGTTGCGCCCACCATCTTTTCAATGAGTTGAGCGCTCACGACACCGACCGGCAGCCCCCCTGGCTTCACGTCGCCTTCCCGCCGGACCCTCACGCGAGCGATATCAACGCGACACCCAGATCGGGACGCTTCTTGCGCCGAAGATGAGCCGGCGTTTCGACGACGGTGACCTCCATGGTCGGCCGAACCGTCGCCTCGAGCAGGTGACCGCCCTTGGTCGATCCATCGCTCAGGCCAAGCACGACGTGCAAATGCAGACTTGCGTTGCCGTCATCGCCTTCCGCGATATCGCCAATCGCGCTCAGCAACTCGCATTGCTGTTCGACGGGGATGCGGCGATACGTCTTCGCCTCGACATCGAACCATCCCACCACCGCCCGTTCAAACGCACCCAGGGCCGTCAGCGACGCGCCGCGCAATTTCTCCCGGCCGGCGAAGTCCGCGATCGCCGCGAACGCTTCCTCGCCAGATTCGAGGATCAGAACGAACGTTCTCTTGCCGGCTTTTTCCCAGACCAGTTTGGACTTCATGGTTGCGAACTCCCTGTGCGCGACGGCGGAGCCCGGTCGAACTCCGGACGCGTTGGCACAACTTCCGAAACCACGAAAAAGTTCATCCAGGCCCGGATCGGAGCAGGCGGTGTCGCCGTTGAAGGAGCCTCGCGATCGGAGCGTGAAGTCGCGCTCGTGCATGGCGCCGGCGCCTTTCCGGTGCCGGGATTTCCCGTGCCCGGCTGTCGCGAAAACCCGTGATCCTCGCCTCGAGGAACCGGTGCGCGATCCGCCGCATTTCGTTCTCGTTGCCGGAGTGTGGATCATGCGAAACATCGGGCGCCTCTCGGACTTCCGCGACGGGACCATTTCCAAGGTGGCATGCGGCGGCGACGAAGTGGTGATCGTGCGGGATGGGACCGCGATCCATGCCTTCGCCGCGCGTTGTCCGCACGCCGGCGCGCCGCTGGAGGAGGGCGGCATCCACGGCCACCGCCTGATTTGCCCGTGGCACAAAGCGACATTCTGTCTGAAAGACGGCTCCGTGGTTGAACCGCCGGCCCTCGACCGCCTGGCGCGATATGCGATCGAGATCGACGGTGACGCCGTACTGGTCTCCCCGGGCCCCATCGAAACGACGCGAGAGGAGCGGCCTCGCGATGGCCGCGCGGTCCTCATTCTCGGTAGCGGTGCCGGCGGTACCGCGGCCGCGGTCGCCCTTCGTGATGCCGGCTTCTCAGGCGGGATCACGCTGATTGGAAACGAAGCGGCGGAGCCTGTACGACCGAACCGTGCTCAGTAAGTTCGTATTGAACGATATGCCGGCATCGGACGTGCCACCGTTGCGGCCCGCGGAGTATTGGTCGAGCCAGCGCATCGAGCGGATGGTGGCGACGATCGCCCGCCTTGACGCAACCGGAAAGACCGTGCGCCTCTCGGATGGGACAGCGTTGACGTATGACGCCGCCGTGTTGGCGACGGGTGCCACGCCGAACGTGCCGCATATTCCCGGTGTGATGCTGCCGGGCGTGCATCCGTTGCGAAACAGAGACGATGCCGCGGCCATCGTGGCCGCCGCCACGCCTGGTAGCAACGCTGTCGTCGTTGGCGCGAGCTTCATCGGGTTGGAGGCGGCGTCGGCGCTGCGCCAGCGGGGCCTGAGCGTCACCGTCGTGGCGCCCGAGGCAATCCCGTTCGAACCGCTGTTCGGACCCGCGATCGGCGCGATGTTTCGCCATCTGCATGAAGCGAACGGCGTCCGGTTCCGGTTGCGCGCCAAGGTAGGGGCCTTCACCGGCACCACCTTGGTGGACGGAGTTTTGCTTGAGGGTGGAGAGCGTCTGCCGGCGGAACTCGTGGTTCTCGGCGTTGGCGTTACGCCGGCGACCTCGTTCGTCGAAGGCGTTCGAAAGGCGCGCGACGGCGGGATCGTGGTCGACAGCACGTTGCGGGCCGCCGATGGTCTCTACGTGGTTGGCGATTGCGCGCGCTTTCCGTTCAACGGCGACCAGATCCGCATCGAGCATTGGCGCGTCGCGCAACAACAGGGACGGATCGCCGCGGCGAACATCGCGGGGTCAGCGCGGCATTACGATACGGTCCCGTTCTTCTGGACCTATCATTTCGGGAAGCGATTCGAATATATCGGCCACCCTCGAGGCTGGGATCGGGTTCATCTCGATGGCGATCTGAACGACCAGCGGTTTGTCGCCCTGCAAGTGTTGGGCGATCAGGTCGTCGGAGTCATTGCCTGTCAACGCGAACGCACGACCGCTGTCCTGATCGAACGCATGCACCGGCCGCTTACGGTCGCCGAGGCAATCGACCTCCTGCGCGCGTGACATCGGCGTGTTGCCACGACCGCGTAAATTCCATCAGGTCGATTTCAATTTGAAGGCAACCGATCCCACACGACGCGAGAGTAGCCCAGGCCCAGGGCCATTTGCTCGACCCAGAGTTTCACGCTTTGCATGCTGGTGGACAGGTGAAAATCGGGGAACTCCCGTTCATCCGGATGGTCGGGATTGAACTCTCCCGGGAATTCCGCGCGATAGGTCCCATCCGGCATCTTTCGCAGCGCCGCGTGAAGTTCGCCTCGGGTCTTCGTCTCCATCACCGTCTCCTCAGTTGTTATCGCCAGGGCTGACATCGAACGCGGAAGGGGACGATGTGTGTCCCGCGGAAAGTCGCGGGTCGAGCCCGGAAGTTCGGTTGCCTGGCTGGCCATCCGCGGCGAACATGGACGGTCTCCATGCGTCGCATCTTCGACAATTCCGCGGTGGACGATTTGTTCCTGGTCGCTTCCCGCGGAGGAACTCGCGATCGAGAGGTGCGATCGGAGGTCCCGCCCAACAAAGCGCGGATGCCGGGCCGGCGACCGTGGAGCGCACCGTTCGCGCGCACTCTGGAACCCGCGCGCGCCGGCCGTGTTGATCGGTTATGTCACTCTACTTCACCTGGGAACTCTTTTTTGGAGTTGGCCTCGCGGGGTTGGCGATCGCGATCGCGTGGGGCTCTTTCGCTTATCGTTCGCGCAACCGGGCCAATGATCCCGTCAGCGATCAGGCGGCACGGTTGCTGCGTGAACATGGCGGTGAGCGCTACGAGCGCGAGGACAGGCCGCGCCTTGAGGAGAAAGCGGCGCGAAACGAGCACGAAGTGGCGCACCACGAATAGCCGCGGGTCTTTCGGCCTCCAAGGGGCCTCTGAAGAGGTCGCGCGCCATCGGCGTGACGAGTTGGTTCGGCGAGACCAGCGCAAAAGCGCGCCACAAAGGAGATTGCAATGGCGGATGAACTGAAAGATTGCCGTATCGCGGTACTGGCGACGGACGGGTTTGAACAGGCTGAGCTCACCGAGCCGGTCAAGGCGCTGCGTCGGAGTGGCGCGCGGGTCGATATCGTGTCGCCCCACACCGGCGAAATCCAGGGCATGAGGCACAAGGAAACAGGCGACAAGGTGCCGGTGGATCGCGCGCTCGATGAGGCGACAGGCAGCGATTACATGGCCCTGGTGTTGCCGGGCGGCGTCGCCAACCCCGACGAGTTGCGTATCGATGCGCGCGCGGTGCGCTTTGTCCGCCATTTTTTCGATGCGCACAAACCGATCGCCGCGATTTGTCATGGGCCCTGGACTTTGATCGAGGTCGACGCGGTGCGCGGCAAGCGCGTCACCTCGTGGCCGTCGCTGAGGACCGATTTAAAAAACGCCGGCGCGCACTGGGTTGATGAGGAAGTGGTGGTCGATCACGGGCTTGTGACCAGCCGCAAGCCCGACGATCTGCCGGCATTTTGCGCGAAGATGCTCGAGGAGTTCGGCGAGGCGAAACAGCGCGCCGCCTGAGATGGACGGTTCATCGGGCCGCGCACCTCCGCGCGAAGTGCCGCGGATAGTGGCGTGAGCAAACCGATCGAGGATTACGCCCTGATCGGCGACCGTCGCAGCGCCGCGCTGGTGGCGCGCGACGGTTCGATCGATTGGCTCTGCTGGCCCCATTTCGATAGCGATGCCTGCTTCGCGGCGCTGCTTGGCGATGCGCGCCATGGGTGCTGGCGGCTCGGCCCGCGGGACGCGGCGTGCCGAACGACCCGGCGTTATCGCGGCGACACGCTGATTCTGGAAACACGCCATGAGACCGCGGATGGCGCGGCGCGCCTCATCGATCTGATGCCGATCGGTAGCAATCATCGCGCCGTGATCCGGCAAATCGAAGGCGAGAGCGGCAGCGTCGCGATGACCTGCGATCTCGCGCCGCGCTTCGATCATGGCAGCATCGCACCCTGGATGCGCGTGGACGCCCGGATGGTCACCGGTGTCGTTGGTCCGGACCTGGTTGTGTTGCGCGCACCGGTCGATGTGAGTTGCGAGGCCGACCGTATCGTCGCGGACTTCACGATCGAGGCCGGCCAGATTCTGACGTTTACGCTGCAGTATGGCGTATCGTACAACCCTGTACCCGAACCCTTGGACGCCGCGGCGGAAATCGCCGCGACCGAGGACTACTGGCGAGACTGGATCAGCCGGTTCGACGCGGCGACCGATTGGCCCGGCGCGGTCAGGCGGTCACTGATCACGCTCAAGGCGCTCACGGACCGGGAAACCGGCGGCATTATCGCCGCGCCCACGACTTCGTTGCCGGAAGTGATCGGCGGCCCCTGCAATTGGGATTATCGCTATTCCTGGCTACGGGATTCAACGTTTGCCTTGACCGCCTTTTTGAATGCGGGGTTCCACGACGAGGCGCGCGCGTGGCGCGATTGGCTGTTGCGCGCGGCGGCCGGCGGGCCGGATCGGCTGCAAACCATGTATCGCGTGGACGGCTCACGACACACGCGACCCGATGTCATTGCCGGGCTGCCGGGCTGGAAGAGCAGCGTGCCGGTCCACGTTGGAAACCCCGCCGCGACCCAGTTTCAATTGGATATTTATGGTGAAGTTCTCGACTCGCTGCACTTGTGTGAGCAGGCGGGGCTGGGTGACCGTCCCTTGGACAGCACGATTGAAACGCGGCTCGTCGCGTATATCGAAAAGGTCTGGGAAAAGCCGGATCAGGGCATTTGGGAATCGCGTGGTCCGCCGCGGCATTTCACGCATTCGAAAGTGATGGCCTGGGTTGGTATCGACCGGTTCCTCCGGCTGCGAGACATCGCCGCGCCACGCCGCCACGAACTCGAAGCCCTGCGCGCGCGCATGCATCGGTCGATTTGCCAGCGCGGCTTCAACACCGCGCGCAACAGCTTCGTGCAGGCATTCGACGGCGAACCTGTATTAGACGCCAGCTTGCTGATGCTGCCTTTGGTTAAATTCCTGCCGGCGGACGATCCACGCATCGTCGGCACGATCGCCGCGATCGAAGCCGATCTTGTTGAGGACGGCCTCGCGCGGCGTTGGTCACGCGCTCACGGCCCGGATGAGGGCGCGTTTATGGCGTGCACCTGTTGGCTCGCCGATTGCCTCGCGATGCAAGGCCGGCAAGCCGACGCGCGCGCTTATCTCGAGCGTGTGATCGCGCGTGGCAACGACGTTGGGCTGCTGTCCGAGGAATGGGACACGCGCGGCGCCCGGATGCTGGGGAATTTCCCGCAGGCGTTGACCCATTTGGCTCTGGTCAACACCGCGCTCGGGCTGTGCGGGCCGGTGCTGCAACGCGGGGGCGGGTGATCCGGTAACACCCCGCCGCGCGAGGCTGTCTCACACCCGCCGGCTCGCCAACGCGGCGAACACCGCGCACAGCCCGATCAGCGTGAGTGCCACGGCGCCTCGATGCCGCGATGCCATCGCCTGGTAGGAGACCGCGTGCGCCGTTTTATCGAACCGGCCATGCGCCCCGAAGGCGCCGTCCGCCGTAGCGAACAGGTTGGCCGGCGCATCCGGCGGCGAAGCCTCGCTGGTCAACTGGCCTGAATAGCCGGCTTTCGCGAGATAGCGATCGAGCAGTCCGGGTGCGAGTTTGTTGGCGACGATCGCCTTCCAGGTCGGCATTCCAACCCACACCTCGCGACCGCGCGGAGCGAGCGCCGCGTCCACGATCGCGCGAGCCGGCACCTCGGGCTGGAAGATCGGTGGCACCGGCTGAGGCCGCCGGCCGGTCTTGTTGAGCGCCCAGTCGAATTGGGGTGTGTTGACCGCGGGCAGATGCACCATCACGAGGCGGATCGCGCTTTTGTCATGCATGAG
>CAVRDN010000057.1:0-175327 GCA_963719675.1 uncultured Alphaproteobacteria bacterium
CGGCACCGGCATGCCACCCGAGGTGGTGGCACGCGCATTCGACCCTTTCTACACGACCAAACCCATTGGCCAGGGCACGGGCCTGGGTCTGTCCATGGTCTACGGCTTTGTCCGGCAATCCGGTGGTCAGGTGCGGATCTACACCGAAGTCGGTAAGGGCACGACAATGTGCCTCTACTTGCCACGTTACTCCGGCGATCTCGATGACGCCGTGCTTCCGCCTGCCGAGGGGCCGGATCAGGGGTTCGGCGAAACTGTTCTGATCGTCGATGACGAAGCGACCGTACGCATGTTGGTCATCGAGGTACTGACCGAGAACGGTTACCGTCTCCTGGAGGCGCACGATGGCGCCTCGGCGATGCGGATTATCGACTCGAGCCAGCACATCGACCTGCTCATCACGGATGTCGGATTACCGGGCAACATGAACGGCCGCCAGATCGCGGACGCCGCGCGGACGAAGTTGCCGGCGCTCAGAGTGCTCTTCATCACCGGATACGCGGAGAACGCCGTGATCGGCAACGGGCATCTGGAATCCGGAATGGAGGTTCTGACAAAGCCATTCCCGATGCTCAGTCTCGCGCATAAAGTAAGGTCCATGCTTGAAGGACAGCGTTGAGCCGGTCCGGCGTTTCCACGCACGACGCATTCCAGGCCGTGCGGACCGGCCAGAGCGGCTTCACCGGCGCACCGAAACCCTGACGGGTCACACCGCGGCCAGGATCGAGCGGGGCGGCCGATGGCGCGGCACCAGTGTGCCAACCAGCGCCAGGTTCATCACATTGAACAAGATCCCCGCCGCGAAGGCCGGCGCGTAGTAGCCCCATCCGTCGTAGATTTCGCCCGCCAGCCAACCACCGGCCGCCATCCCGAGCGCGCCGGGGAACAAAACGAGCGGGATGCGCCACGATGCCTCGGCGGCCGGGTAGATTTCCCGGATCGCCAGGATATAGCCCGGGATCAGTCCACCGAACGCGAGGCCGAACACCGCGGAGACCGAGAACAAGCCGAGTTCGTTCTGCGTCAATAAGAATCCGGTCATCGCCAGCGCCATGCTCGCCGAGGCGAAGAAGATCGTGCGCAGCCCACCCAGTCGATCCGCGACCCAACCCCAGAGTTGTTGCGCGATGAAGCCGGCGGCGAGTTGGACCGACAGCATCGCCGCGCCCGGCCGCGGTCCGATGCCGATGTCGCTGCAAAACGCGACGATGTGCGCGAGCGGGATCGACATCGTCACACAGCAACAGAAGATCGCTCCGGCCAGCATGACCTGCACGAGGTTCGGTGGAATGCCGGATACCGGCGTGAACGACGGTGGGCCGGCGGCGGCGGCATGGTGCGGCGCCAGTTCCGGCGGACGGCGGAAGAACACCGCCGCCAGGATCGGGATCGTGGCGACGATGATCAGCGCGAAGACGCGCATCGTGCGCCGCCAACCGAACTCATCGACTCCGGCCTGCAGCAGCAACGGCCATATCGCGCCCGCGACATATTGCCCCGACGATACCAGCGCGATCGCGGAACCGCGGTGACGGTCGAACCAGCTCGAGACATACGCCATCATCGGCGAAAACATACCCGCCGCGCCGAGCAGTCCGATCAGCAGCAAATTGCTCGCGTAAAGCTGATACAGCCCGCCATACGAGGCCAGCACGAGGCCCAGGGCGATCATCAGTCCACAGGTGATGACAACGGGCCGCAGACCGATCCGGCCGGAGATCCAGCCCATCGCGATGCCACCCATTCCGGAACCGATATAAGTCAGCGACACCGCGAGAGCGGGTGCCGATCGGTCTGTGCCAAACTCGGCGGCGATCGGTTTCAGCGCCACGACGGTGACCAGAGGCGCGCCATACGACAAGCTCAGGATCGCGAGCGCGACTCCGGCCACGACCCAGGACGCGGGCGTCTCGATCGTCCCCGCGTGAGGGCTCGCGGTGTCGCGGCCTTGTTGGTCCATTCGGGCCGTTCCTCTCCTGTTGTTGATGGCATTCTGTCAGGCCCGTCCCGCCGGGCAAGGGGACGACGAAACAAGGATGACGAAACAGGGATGATGAAACAGGGACGACGAAACGGCTGGTTGGCGAACCCCGTGGCGCGCGTCACCATGGCGCTCGTTCTGACGCTGGAGAGAACCCATGCTCACGCCGTTGCCAGCCCCCATCGCGGTCGATTTCCCGCTGTTCGCGTTTTCCCATTGCCGCGACGTGGTGGCTGCCGTCAGCCGGGCGGGCGGATGTGGCGTGTTCGGCGCGGCGGGCTATGCGCCGGACGAACTCGAGGTCGAACTGGCCTGGATCGACGCCCATGTGGACGGCAGGCCGTACGGCGTCGATCTGTTGATTCCGGAAAACCTCACGGTCCGCACGCAGCGCGGCATGACGCGAGGCGACCTCGCCGCGAGCATTCCGGAGACGCACCGGGCGTTCGTCGATGACCTGCTGCGCCGGCACGGCGTCGATCCATCGCGCCGATTGGAGAACTACACCCGCGACGATCCGGACCGTCCGCCGCCGTATCAGTTCGAAACCGGCGAACTGCTGATGGACGTCGCGTTCCGGCACCCGATCAAGCTGATCGCCAATGCGCTCGGTGTGCCGCCCGCTTCGATGCTGGAGCGGGCGCGTGCGCATGGCATCCCGTGTGCCGCTTTGGTCGGTGCGCGGGAACACGCGGTCAGGCAGGTCGAGGCGGGTGTCGATCTGCTGGTCGCGCAAGGCGGCGAGGCGGGCGGTCATTGTGGCGAAGTATCGACTCTGGTGCTGATCCCGGAGGTGATGCGCGCGCTGAAGGATCTTCGCCCGGTTCCGGTACTGGCGGCCGGCGGAATCATGACGGGACGCCAGATGGCGGCCTGCATGGCGATGGGCGCGTCGGGCGTTTGGACCGGCTCGGTCTGGCTGGCCACCAGCGAGTCGGAAACGTCTCCGGTGTTCCGCGACAAGATGGTGGCGGCGCGCTCGCGCGACACGGTCCGGTCGCGCGGACGGACCGGCAAGCCCGCGCGACAACTCCGTTCCGCCTGGACGGACGCGTGGGAGGGGCCGGAAAGCCCAGGTCCGTTGCCGATGCCATTGCAGGGGATCCTGTCGGAGCCGGCGATGCGCCGGGTGACCCAGGCGGCCGAAGCTGGCAACGAGCAGGCGAGAGCACTGGTCAGTTACTTCGTCGGTCAGGGCGTAGGGCTGGTGGACGGCGTTCGCTCGGTGCGAAACGTCATGCTGGATTTCATGACCGAGTACGCCGAGGCATTGGACGACATGCGCGCGCTGGCGGGTTGAGCGCCGCGTGCCGAAGTCCACGGCACGTCGCGCGGGCGGGCGACCGGCATGGCCGCGACACGGTTCGTGCCGAGCCGATCCATCCGCGTGCTTCTGGCTAAGGCCGGACGCACAGGCTATACCGGAGAGCAATCAGAACCGACAGATCATGCCACGCCCAAGCCTGCTCACCTTCCTGTCTGGCATCATCGTGTGCCTGGTGCTGACTTTTCAGGCACGGGCGGAGCCGGCGCGCTCGGCATTGGTCATCGGCAACGCCACCTATTCCGCGTTGCCTGGTCTTCCCGGCTGCGCCCGCTCGGCCAACACGGTCGCCGCGGCGGTGCGGGCACTTGGGTTCCAGGTCACCGAACGCCAGGATGCGTCGACCGGCGGCATCGACGCCGGGATCACCGAGTTCTCACAGCACCTCGCCGGCGGCGCGACGGGCTTCGTTTATGTTTGCGGCTACGCCACGGACTTCAACGATCGCACGTTCGTGCTGCCGACCACCGCGCGGATCGACCGGCCCTCCGACGTGCTGACCCAGGGTTTGCTGGCGAAGTCGATGCTTTCCAGCATGAGCCACGATCCGGCCACCGTCGGGGTCGTGGTGTTCGATCTGATTCCGAAACCGGACGTCCCGGCGAAATTGCGTTCTGACGTCCTGGCGGCGCTGCCGGTGCCGGACGGGGTGGGGATCATCGCGGCCGCCGAGACAACGCCGGCCGACGGTCCGACGCCGCTCGCCACCGCTTTGGTCGCCGCGCTGGCCGGCCCCGAAGTGCGTACCGATGCTCTGCTTGCGAGCGTGCGGGCGCGACTGCCGAACGCCGCCATGACGATCCATGACCCGGTCCATCCGGGGCTGCTCGCCGGAACGCCGCCCGCGACCACTTCGCCCGCCGCCCCCTCCGCCGCCGCCCCCCTTCTGCCGCCCCCCCTTCTGCCGCCCCCCCTTCTGCCGCCAGCCTCGCTCCCGCCGCCCCGACGCCGAAACCGGCGCCATCCGCGACGGCAACCACGCCGCCGGCCGCCGCGAGCCCCGCGAAGCAACTCCCGGATGAAGCGCAAATGACCGACGCGGACCGACGCGAGGTGCAGAGCGCTCTGGTGCGTCTGGGTTATTACGACAGTCCGGTGGACAGCCTGTTCGGTCCGGAAACACGCGCCGCGATCCGCCGCTATCAGCACGAAATCGGGGCTGAGATGACCGGGCGGCTCACGGCGGAAGAGGCCACGCGGCTGGTGAATACGCACTGATGCACGCCGCGCCGCCACAACCGGACGCCAACCCGGATATCCCGCCGCCAGAGGACAATCGATGGGCCTGAGAGCGAAATTCAACCTCGTGCTTCTGGGCGCCTTCGTGGTCGGCCTCGCACTGGCCGCGACGGTGTCGTACCGGATCATCAACGACAACGCGCGCCGCGAGGTGTCGCATGAAGCCGCCATCATGATCACCGCCGCCAGCGCGATCCGCGACTACACGGCGAAAGAGATCAAGCCGCTACTCGCCGACCAGCTGAAGGTCCGCTTCCTCCCGCACGTCGTTTCATCCTGGGCGGCGCAAACCAACCTGCGCGAACTGTCGCAGCAATTCCCCGACTACACCTATAAGGAAGCCGCGCTCAATCCGACGAACCCGGCGGATCGCGCGACCGATTGGGAGGCCGATATCATCGCCGAGTTCCAGCGCACCGCGACGCTCAAGGAATTCACCAGCGTGCGCGAAACGCCGGGCGGACCGATGTTGTCGGTATCGCGGCCGATCCGTATCACCGACCAGGAATGCCTGTCCTGCCACTCCACGCCCGCCGCGGCCCCGGCCACGATGATCGATCTGTATGGCGGCGCGAATGGTTTCGGCTGGAAACTGAACGACGTCATCGGCGCGCAGATCGTTTCGGTCCCCATGCGGGTCGCGCTCGATCGCGCGCATGCGCTGTTCATTGTCGTGTTCGGCGGCCTCACGGCGGTGTTCCTGGTAACTCTGCTGTTGCTGAACCTGGTGCTGCATTTCATGATCATCCGCCCGATCCGCCGGATGTCGGGCATCGCCAGCGCGGTCAGTCTGGGCAACAACGACGCGCCCGAGTTCGATGAGAAAGGCAGCGACGAGGTCGCGTCGCTGGGACAATCGTTCAACCGCATGCGTCGCAGTCTGACCAACGCGATGCAGATGCTGGAGCCCTGAGCCATCGCCGGCGCGCCGCCTTTACCATCCCACATTGGCCGCTACCGCGTGGAACGGGAACTCGGCCGCGGTGCCATGGGCGTCATCTATCAGGCGGACGATCCGGATATCGGACGCACCGTGGCGATCAAGCTGGTGCGGGCCGATTTGCTGGACGGCGAGGACCGCGAGCAGTTTCTGGCGCGGTTCCGCCACGAGGCGCGGGCGGCGGGTCGCTGCGCGCATCCCAACATCGTCGCGCTGTACGATTTCGCGATGCACGAGGGCAATCCGTTCCTCGCGATGGAATTCGTCGATGGCGTGGGTCTGGGGCAGGCGTTGAAACAGGCCGGCCGGTTCGCCCCGGCCGACGCGGTGGCGATGGTTACGCAGGTGCTGGCCGCTTTGGGCGCGGCGCATGCCATGGGCATCGTCCATCGCGACATCAAACCGGCCAACATCATGCTGCTGCCAGGCGGTCAGGTGAAGGTGACCGACTTCGGGATCTCCCGGCTGGACACGTCGCTCATCACGCAGGACGGCGCGATCATCGGCACCCCGGCTTATATGTCGCCGGAGCAGTGCCGCGGCGACGATGTCGATGCGCGCAGCGACCTGTTCTCGGTGGGATCGGTGCTCTACGAGTTGCTGACCGGGTCTCGCGCTTTCAGCGGGCGTAATGTCACCGAGGTCACCTGGCAGGTGTTGAACACTGAATCGCGCGACCTGACGTCGCTCGCGACAACGGTGCCGGCCGGGCTGGCCGCCGTGCTGCGGCGGGCGATGGCGAAGGCCAGAGACGCCCGCTATGCCTCGGCCCAGGAGATGGCGGACGCGCTGTCGGCGGCGATGCGCGAGGATGCGGCGGATGGTGGCACGAACGGCGAGGCTCTCGCGAGCGACCGGACAGTCGTGATGCCGGCGCGCCCCGCGTCGCAGCCGGCACCGGAGGCGGGACCTGACGACGCATCGCTTGACTCGATCGAACGCGGGCTCGCGCGGTATATCGGCCCGATCGCCCGGCATCTGGTGCGCGAGGCGGCGCGTCGGACCACGTCCGTTGAAACGCTGTGCGAAAGCGTCTCCCGCAATATCGCTCAGGCGGCCGATCGGCAGCGCTTCTTGTCGGAAGTGCTGACCGGGCGGTCCACTCAAAGCAGCATGACCAGCGTGGCGCCGGCGGACAGGGGGTCCCTGGCTCCGTCACGGTCCGCCGCTCATGGATCGGTTTCTCCTCGGGCGACCAACAGTCAGGCCGTTCCCCCTCAGGCGATGCGCTCTGACGCTCCCGCTCTGGCGACACAGCATCCCGCCGCGGCCAGTGGCGAGACCGCGCCAGGCGTCGCGATCGCCGCCGCGCAGGTCGAGCGTGTGGAGCGCGCACTGGCACGCGCCCTTGGTCCAATCGCCAAAGTGCTGGTCAAACGCGCGCTGCCTGACGCGGCGTCGGAGGCGGCGTTGTGGGATCGGTTGGCGGCGCATATCGAGCGCCCGGCCGATCGGGAAGCGTTCCTGCGGCAGCGGCCGAGCGGGTAGCGGACGGGAAACCGAACTCCGCTGTTGGACCCCGGCACTTCCCCACGACCTGATGGATACGAGCCTCGCGCCGCGAGGCTCGTCATTCGATCAGCCTCATCATTCTGTCAGGAGTGATGCCCGTGATGGTGACCCTGGTCGTCGGACCCACCCTGGGAGGCGGTCGCGCCCGCGGCTGACGCGGTGAGGAAGTTGCTGCTCGACAGGGCTCCGACGTTCTGGAACGTCACCATCGTGTTGTCCGATAGCGTGACCGTGACCGAGCCATCGGTCACCTTCTGGTGGTCCAGAGCGTATTTCACCTCGCTCGTGCTGTAGCCCAGAAGCTCGATCCTGACCTGTGAGGCATCGGTGAAACCGGTCACCAGTTCCGAGCCGCCGCCCAACGTCTTCATGAGGTCGAACAGGTTCTTCGCGTCCGGGCTGGCGGTCACCGTCGCGGCACCGGTGCCGCCCACGAACGTGTTGTTGCCCGAGCCGCCAAAGATCTGGTCGGAGCCGGAGCCGCCATAGAACGTGTCCGCCCCGGACGCGAAACGCGCCCGACAGCGTCTCGTTGCCGCCCGCGGCATGCAGTTCCTGCGACTTGTCGCCGCCCGCGTAAAGCTGATCGCCGGTGCCGCCGCCGAACAATGTCGCGTGGCCGGTGCCGGCCTGCAGGAAGTTGCCGCCCGCCGAGCCGCCCTCGAACAACTCGCGCCCCTTGCCGCCGAAGACGGTGTCGCTGCCGCTCCCGCCGAACACGCTCGCCGCGCCGCCGGCCACGAAGAACAGCTTGCTGGAATTACCGTAGATGACCTGCTTGTCGCCGCCGCTCGCGTCGATCGTCTCACTGCCGCTGCCCGCCATGACGGTGTCGGACCCGGTGGTGGTGACGAACGTGCTGCCTCCGCCGAGCTGGATGATGTCGTGTCCGGAGCCCACGCTGATGGTGTCGTTGCCGGAGCCGAACGCGCGGACGGAATCATCGCCATTGCCCAACGCGATCATCCACGCGCCCGCGTCGGACGGCGCGAGGGCCACCATGTCCTTGCCGCCGCCGCCGATGATGCTCCCGGCCCCGCCGGAGGCGAAGAACGACAGGGCGCCGTCACCCACCAGGATCTGCTGGTTCGCGTCGCTGTTGGCATAGACATTGGCGGTTGTCGCTGAGTCGACGACGTAGTCGTAGCCGCCTGGCACAAGCTGCGTGCCGGACCTGCTGACCACGAGTTCGCCGGTCTTGCCGGCCGGAAGCGAAGGCGGCGGCCCGTTTTTGTTATCGGCCGGCAGGATCGTCCCGGCGGTGATGCCCGCCTGAATCACGCCGGCGACGTAGTGCGCCAGCACGGCATTCGCATCGCTGTCGAAGACCAGTTTGACGGTGGAATGGTTGGCCCCAGGTACCGTAACGGTCGGCATTGTACTCTCACGCTCGAGGATGGCACCGACGGTCCCCACCGAACGGAGCCCTCTCGCTGCGGGTAACGGCAGTTTCACGGCAATCTCACGACAGGCTGCGCTACCCGCGCCGCGCGACGAAGTCTATTGGTTTGGGATTTGAATCGTCAATCGAAGTATTCCCGATATTTGATACTGTCATGTCGTGTTCCCGTTTTATTCCCCGTATGGACCCACTTTCGGGAGTTTGACGCCCGAATTGACCGCCCGGGCGCTTCGGCGCACGGTTGCCGCGAGAGTGGCCATGACCGCTCCATTACCCGGGGGAAATGCCATGCGCGGCTATCGTCGCATCTGGGTTTGCGCGTTTCTGTTCACCCTGACCGCGATCAACTACGCCGACCGGGTCGCGCTCTCGGTCGCGGCGACGCCGGTCGCGCGGGAGTTCGGGTTGGACAAGGTCGAGATGGGCTTTCTGCTGTCGTCGTTCCTGTGGGCCTACGTGCTTCTGCCTTATTCCCGTCGGACTGCTGGTCGACCGGTTCGGCGGCAAGATCGTCAACGCCTGCGGCATCGGCCTGTGGTCGCTTGCCACTGTATGCACCGGGCTGGCGCCCTCGCACCTGATCCGTCATGGGCAGCCGGATTGTCATGGGCATGGGCGAGTCGACGTCCTGGCCGGCGTCCAACCGCATCATCCGCGAGTGGTTTCCCGGCCACGGAACGCGCAGTCGCGAACGCCGTTTTCGGCGCGGGCGCCGCGGCGGGACCGGCGGTCGGCGCGGTCGGCATCTCTGCCATCGTCGCCGCCTGGGGTTGGCGTTGGGGGTTCATCGCGGCCGGCTCGGTTGGCTTCATCTGGCTGGCGCTGTGGTGGATCTTCTTCGACCATCCCGAAGCGCGTGGGCTGGCTCTACCGGCGGAGCGCGCACAGGATCCTGCGTGAGCGGGACGGCGAGTTCGCGTCCCATGTGGCGGCGCAACCGGCGTCCTCGCTGTGGTACTTGCTGTCGCTGCGCAGCACCTGGGGGCTGTTCCTGACCCAGGGCTGCGAGGTCTACGGCGGCTATATGCTGCTGACCTGGCTGCCGACCTATCTGCATCAGGCCAAGGGCCTGAGCGTGATGGACTCCGGCATGCTGACCGCCATTCCGTTCGGCGCGGCGGCGGTGCTCGGCGTCGGGCTCTGGGACGGTCGAGCGACATGCTGCTGAATCCGCGGACGGTCAGCGACGGCAAGCGGCGGATCATGATCGCGGCGATGCTGGCGGGGGCATCGACATTGATGATCATTCCGCTAATCAATCAACTCTGGGTGATCATTCTGCTGCTGGCGGTGATGCGGGCGATGGGCATGGCCGGCAGCGCGTTGAATTTCGCGCTGGTGACCGATTTGGTGCGCAATCGGAGCGATATCGGAAAAGTGACGAGCACGACCGTGATCGGCGGCAACACGTTCGGGCTCTGCGCGCCGATCGTCACGGGATACGTCGTGCAGATCACCGGCAGTTTCGACAACGCCTTCTACATCGCCGGGTTCCTGCCGCTGATCGGCGCGGTGGCGACGCTGACGATGACGCGGAAGGCGATCCTGCCGGATCGGGTGGCGCTGGCGGTGGCGTGAGACGTCGTTCCGGACGTGTTTTGCTCGCGAAGCGCCTCGCGACGGGAGCGGATTGGCGGGGTGCCTGACGGTAGTGAGCCAGGCCACCCCGGACGCCAACAAATGTCAGGCGGCGGCTTGCTCCCCACGCGGAGACGCGAGGCACTGATCCGCGATCACCCGCAAACGCGCGCGAACGGTGTCCAGTTTTTGGCCGGCGATAATCAGAGGTGCGCACGCTCCCGCTTCCCACCGCCACGCGATGGTGGTGGGGCCGAAGTCGGGCACCAGCCGCGCGACGTTTCCACCATTGGCGAAGCTGGCGCGATTGCCGGAATCGAGGAACGATTCGACCGGAAGACCTTCGGCGAATATCATGTCGTGCTCCGTGAGTTCGACGTGGAAATAGGTGACCGACCGCGCTGTTTCCTGCCAGATCGTTTCGCCGTTGATCAGGCAGCGCACGGGGATCAGCACGCCATCGGCGAACACCGCATGATCGGGGCTGAGCCGTACGTCCCGTGCCGGTACGCCTGATCCAAATGCGTCGGCACGCACGCGAACGGGATCGACCCTGGCCGGCTCCGGGTGGGCCTGCGCAATCGACCGCGCGGTGCCCGATCCAGAAAATTTCTGCGCGTTTGGCCCAGGGTCGTGTGGGCGCGCATTCCGGCGCGCAGGTGTTCGACAGCGACGAACCCCTGGTCCGTCCGAATTCGGGTGCCGGCCGCGAAGCAGGGCAACTCGTTGATCGATACATAGCCATTTCCGATTTGCACGCCGGGAGTGAAGCTGGTTTGAGCCGCGCCGGCTCCGAGGAACGACGTGCCGCCAAGCGCGTACATGCGGCGTGGTCCGCCGCCTGCGTAGCCCCCCGTATAACCGCCACCGCCACCGCCGTAGCCGAAGAACGTCTGGTTTCCAAATCCGCCGCCACCCCCACCGCCGCCGCCGCCGCCAAATCCGCCCGCGCCGCCGGCGCCCTGGGGAGTTCGCTCCCGCCGCGCCGGCGCCCCCCGAGAGCCCGTTGGCGTAGTCCTTGCCGCCAATGCCATCGGTCGACGACGGATTGCCAAAACCGGCGGTGTTGCCGTTGCCTTTGTAACCCGCGCCGCCGCCGCCGCCGTACAGCGCATGGTTGCCGCCGCCACCCAGTCCGTTGCCATCGGTGGCCGTCCCTCCGGCCTGACCCGCGCCTCCGTAGGCGTTAACGCCCGACCCTCCGCCGCCGCCACCGCCGACAACGAGCACTGACTTCGTGCCATTGTCGTTCAAAATCACGAACGAGCCGCCACCGCCACCGCCGGCGCCCTTGGGAGACGACCCATTTCCGCCGGCTCCTCCAACCGCGATTTCCAGCGTTTCTCCGGCGGTCAAGGTAAACACGGCCTGTGCTTCACCGCCGTCACCACCGCCATTTCCGTCGCCACTGCCGCCTTGCCCGCCAAACGCCGTGATGCTGTACTGACCGGTGGTCGGAACCACGAACTGAACAATTCCGCCAGTGTAACTGAACGGTGTCAGAATATCCTGATTGGACTGCGAGACCAGAGCGGTGGACGAGAGCAACGTCTGCTTCATCGCGCTCGCGCTTTGCCCGCCGGCCACCGCGATGCCGGAAGCTTCGGCGGCCGGAACCATGAATGGGAAGTATCCCGCTTACGAAATCAAATGGGTCCGATGTCTCGGTCAGCCCCGAAGTGTTCAGCGACATGGAAGACAACGCCATCTGTTTCATGATTCTGCCCCTGAACAGATATTTCCTCTCCTGATAGACGTGTCTGACTGCTTTTGGAAGCCGGGTAACATGATTGCAAATCGACTTATCGTCCTGATGCCGAACCGCTATCCTGGACAAATGGCGCCTCGCCGATGCGCGCGTGGCGATTGGACCGCGACGACGTCAGAACTCGCGACCTTCGCGCGATCTCAGAAAGCACGGTGCGCGAAACGGTTGCGTAGCGGAAGGGCGCCGTTACCACTCGTTGCACACGACAAACAGATGCCGGTGAGGTCCAGGTTTTTGTCTCGGACAGGGTGCCGTCGCATATCGTCTCGCGGAAGGTGTCAGCGCTCCGTTCGGCGCCACTCGCCCGCGCCGTTTGTCGCAACATTGAAGGTGTCCGACAACCAAAGCACGTTGCGCCCCAGGCGCGCGCCACCGCCAATGGTAAAGGCCGCGTCGTGCACGCGGAAATCTCGGGCGGTGGCCTGCTGATGTTCCGTTGGTCGCGACGCGGGTGTTGTTCCGGACGACCTGGCGTTCAGTTCTGCCTGAGCCTGAAAGCGATCAGCCGCCATCCACGCGGCTCGCTGAGCACGCGTTGCAGGTCGGTCTCGCTGTGCAGGCCAAGGAGTTCCGGCGCAGGATGCGAGGCGGCGCAAATGAGTTCCTGCCGTTCGCCTGTCGGTCATGCACGACCACTTCGTTACGAAACGAATCAGTCATTCGGCCACATCACGAAGCATACCCGGCGGTGGTCCGTCGCGGCCTCGGCCGGCGCGGTCGTTCGCGTGGCCCGGCTACCCCTTCTTGCTTTCCTTCGCCGCGAGTTCCCGCCGCAACCGCTCAATCTCGGCCCGCAGCGCCGCGGTCTCGCGCCCCGCGTCGTCCGGCGGCGGTGTGCCCGGTTCCGAGCCAGGCTTGAACGGCGTGAACATCGACCACGCGCGATCGATCATCGCCATGTTCTGGCGGCCGATCTCCTCCATGTTGCCGAACGGAAACAGTGACGACATCGAGCCGACGGTGCGCTTCATCGCCGCCTGCATCTGCTCCTGATGCTGCGTGAATGCCTTCATCGCCTGGTCGAGGTAGCCCGGCACCACGCCCTGCATCGCGCCGCCATAGAAGCCGATCAACTGACGCAGGAAGTTGGTGGGCAACAGGTTGTGACCCTTGCCCTCCTCCTCGACGATGATCTGGGTCAGCACGCCGCGCGTGATGTCGTCGCCGGTCTTGGCGTCGTAGACCACGAAATCGCGGCCGGCGCGCACCATCTCGGCGAGGTTCTCGAGCGTGATGTAACTGGAACTCTCGGTGTTATACAGACGCCGGTTGGCATATTTCTTCACGACAACCGGTGGCACCTGGGACCCACCTGGGCTTCCACCCGGGGCGGTACCATTGTCCGTTTCCTTCGTGGCGGGGTCGGCCATTCATTCCTCACGGCTCTCTTGGCACATACCATGCGGTAGATTTCGCTTCCGCGGAAGCCCTATTGCGCCGCGGCAAGTGGTTTCACCGTTTCGCACCGTCGTTGCACCCCGTATGGTCCGCTCCTAAGGAGGCCGGATGAGGGATGACCGAAAAAGCCAGCCCAAAGGGGTACAACCCGGACCGAGCAGAGGCCAGCCGCGACGAACCGGGAATGGAATCGGACCTGACGCGGTTCTTCCGGGACTGGTCGGAATTGTGGCGCGAGGAGATGCAAGCCCGCTCGGGGGAGCCCGAAGGCTTGCCGTTGGGGATGCTCGCGGGGATGGCCAAAGGCGGTATGACAGCGGACATGACCGCCGCCATGGAAATGTGGCGCGCCGCGATGGTCGCCTGGGCCAATTTGTCGGGCGCCGGCCTTTCCGGGTCTGGCATGCCGCCATCTGGCAAGCCCCCATCTGGCATGCCCGCAACTGGCACGCCCCCATCTGGCATGTCCAGGTCTGGCGGGTCGCGATCCGCGACAGCCGGAACGGCCGGATCGATGGCGGCGCAGACCCCCCGCGAGCGGCCGTCGGCGGCGGCGTCCGGTGATCATACCATCGCGCCGCGGACCAAGGCCGCTTCTGCTGCATTTGACCCTCGCGATGCTGAGATCGAGCGTCTCGCTCGCCGGGTCGATGAACTGGAAGCCCGTCTCGCCAAACTGGACGTTCCCCGACCGGCAAAATCTCGAATGGAAAAATCCCGCGGCCATCGCGGCTGAGGCAGACTTCCTGGCCGGCATTCGTGCATGGCGCGCGCATCCCTGGCATCGCGATCTGCCCGACCCGGGCGTCATCTGGCGGGAGGCCACCGGTCGGCTGCTGGATTACGGAGGAGACGGGCCGACGGTGCTGTTCGTGCCGAGCCTGATCAATCGTTGGACGGTGCTCGATCTGATGCCGGGGCATTCGATGCTGCGCTGGCTGGCAGGCCGCGGCGTGCATCCGTTGCTGTTGGATTGGGGTGAGCCGGAGCCCGCGTTCTCGCTGACGGATCACATCGCGGGCCGGCTGGGCCGCGCAATGCAGGCCGCGCATGCGCGATATGGCAAGGTCGTGCTGGCGGGCTATTGCATGGGCGGCACGTTCGCGACGGCGGCGGCGGCGCTGCGGCCGGATCTGGTCAACGGTCTGGCGTTGCTCGCCGCCCCGTGGGATTTCCACGCTGGCGACGTCGAGCATCTGCATAAGCTGACTGCCACCTGCGCCATGCTGGAGCCGCTGCTGCGCGACGCCGATACCGTGCCGGTCGAGTTGCTGCAAACCTTGTTCGCATTGGACGACCCCACCGCGGTCGCCGAAAAATTCCGCCAGTTCGGGCGACTGGATCAGGACAGCGCCGCCGCCCGCCTGTTCGTCGCGCTGGAGGACTGGCTGAACGATGGCGTGCCATTGTCCGGCACGACCGCGCGAGAGTGTTTGCGAGAGCTGGTATCGCGACAACCTCCCGTCCCGCGGGTCATGGCGGGTCGCCGGGCTGGCGATCGACCCGGCTTCCATTCAGGTTCCGGTATTCGCGGCGGTGCCTCGGCGGGATCGTATCGTGCCGCCGGAATCGGCGCGCGCGCTCGCGCGGTCGCTGCCGAGGATCACGCTCGTGGAGCCGGACGCGGGACATGTCGGGATGACGGCGGGCCGCTCGGCGATGAAGGTGCTGTGGGAGCCTTTGCGAGAGTGGCTCGCGGCGATGTCGGGCCACGCGCCGGCTCCGGTGCGAAGCGTGCGGCGCGCGCGCGGCCGGAAACGGGCGGTCCAGACGGCGGAGTAAACCGCGGGCCGGACGTTGAGGCAGATCAAAGCGGGAAAGCCGCCGGGCTTGCATGCACCTGTAACACGGGGCGAAAAGGGCCCATATGTGGCCATCTTCCTGACCACGCGTCGGGCGGCTACAAACTCAACCTCAGGCGGGATGGTCCGCCCTTCGGGAGTGCTCCAGCATGAACGACATCGTCATCGTCTCCGCGGCCCGTACCCCGGTCGGCAGTTTCAACGGTGCGCTCAGCACGCTTTCGGCCCAATCGCTCGGGGCGATCGCGTTGCGGGCAGCCTTCGCCCGGGCGGGTGTGGAGGCCGGCGATGTGGATGAGGTCATCTTCGGCCAGGTGCTCGCCGCCGCCGGCGGGCAGAACCCGACGCGCCAGGCGGCGCGCGCGGCCGGCCTGCCGGATCGAAGACAGCGTTCGGCATCAACCAGGTCTGCGGCTCCGGTCTGCGCGCGGTCGCTCTGGGCGCGCAACAGATCCGCACCGGTGAGAGCGCCGTCATCGCCGCCGGCGGCATGGAGAGCATGAGCCTTTCCACGCACGCCGCGCATCTGCGCAATGGTACCAAAATGGGCGGGCTGGAGTTCGTCGATACGATGCTCAAGGACGGGCTGTGGGACGCGTTCCACGGTTATCATATGGGCAACACCGCCGAGAACGTCGCGACGAAGTTCCAGATCACGCGCGAGCAACAGGACGCGTTCGCGCTGGCATCGCAACAAAAAGCCTCGGCTGCGCGCAAGGCGGGTCGTTTCAAGGACGAAATCGAGCCGGTGACGGTGAAGACCCGCAAAGGCGACGTCATCGTCGCGGACGACGAGTATATTCGCGACGACTCGACGATGGAGGGCATGGCGCGGTTGCGGCCGGCATTCACCAAGGATGGCACGGTGACCGCGGGCAATGCCTCCGGCATCAACGACGGCGCGGCCGCTTTGGTGCTCATGAGCGCCGAGGAAGCGCAAAAGCGCGGCCTGACGCCATTGGCGCGGATCGCGTCGTTCGCCACGGCGGGCGTCGATCCCGCTGTCATGGGCACCGGCCCAATCCCGGCGACCCGCAAGGCGCTGCAGCGCGCCGGCTGGAAAGTCGAGGACCTCGATCTGATCGAGGCCAACGAAGCCTTCGCGGCGCAGGCTCTGGCGGTCAACAAGGACCTCGGCTGGGATACGTCGAAGGTCAACGTCAACGGTGGCGCCATCGCGATTGGTCATCCGATCGGCGCGTCCGGCGCGCGCGTGCTGGTGACGCTGTTGCATGAGATGAACAAGCGGAACGCCAAGAAGGGCCTGGCGACGCTGTGCATCGGCGGTGGCATGGGCGTCGCCATGTGCGTCGAGCGCTGACCAAAAAACGGAGGAAACATCATGAGTTCGCGTCGCATTGGTTACCGGCGGCACCCGTGGCATCGGGGCCGCCATCTCGCTTGCTC
Source organism: uncultured Alphaproteobacteria bacterium (assembly GCA_963719675.1). Classification (GTDB taxonomy): domain Bacteria; phylum Pseudomonadota; class Alphaproteobacteria; order Acetobacterales; family Acetobacteraceae; genus Rhodopila. The sequence goes on from CAVRDN010000057.1 coordinate 16,352, forward strand.
TGAAGGCGGCGGGCCGCACCGTTATCGCCAACTACGCCAGCAATGACGCGGCGGCGGTCGCGTTTCACTCCGAACACCGCATCCCGGTGAAGAAGTTCGATGTGTGCGACTTCGATGCCTGCAAGGCGGCGATCGAAGGCATCGTGGCCGAATTCGGTCCGATCGAGATCGTCGTCAACAATGCGGGCATCACGCGCGACGGCACCATGTTGCGGATGAATCGCGACATGTGGGACGCTGTGATCGATACCAACCTCGGTTCCTGCTTCAACATCTGCAAGCTGACGTTCGAGCACATGCGCGGCGCGAAGTTCGGCCGCGTGGTCAATATCGGCAGCATCAACGGACAGGCCGGACAGTACGGTCAGGTCAACTACGCCGCCGCGAAGTCGGGGATGCACGGTTTTACCAAGGCGCTGGCTCAGGAAGGCGCGCGCTTCGGCATCACCGTCAACGCGATCGCGCCAGGCTACGTCGATACCGAAATGGTGCGCGCGGTGCCGGGCGAGGTGCTGAAGAAGATCGTCGCCAAGATCCCGGTTGGCCGGCTTGGCCATGCCGAGGACATCGCGCGCGGCGTGGTGTTCCTGACCGCCGACGATGCCGATTTCATCACCGGGTCGACGTTGTCGATCAACGGCGGTCAGCACATGTACTAAGCTATCGCGTCTCGGCCGGGGTTTGCCCGGCCGATACGATTTCACGGAGAGTCCAAAAGAATGAACGCGCCAACGAATACGCGATATCGCCATCTGACCGTGCAACGTTTCGCCGGAGCGGGTGGCGCGGATGTCACCGGCATCGACCTGTCGCAAGACGTGTCCGACGAAGTGCTGGGAGAAATTCGCGCGGCGCTGCTGGATAATCTGGTGATTTGCATTCGCGATCAGCACTTCACGCCGGCGCGGCAGCTTGCGTTCGCGAAACGTTGGGGCGAGATCCATCTGCATCCGTTCATGCAGGGGATGCCTGATTATCCCGAGATTCTGGCGATCATCAAGAAACCGGGCGACAAGAAGAACTTCGGCGGTTCGTGGCATACGGATCAAATGTTCTCGCCGTCTCCGGCGATGGCGACGATGTTGTACGCGCTCGAGGTTCCCTCGGCCGGCGGGGACACGATGTTCACCAATCAATACCTCGCGTACGAGGCATTATCGGATGGCATGAAGGCGCTCGCGGGTTCGCTGCGGACCGTGTGTGTCGGCGATAATTTCCGTCAGGCGGATGGGCGCTCGCGCAAGGATCGTTATTCCGATTCGATGTCGGATATGAAGGTCAAGGACCCGGGCAACGTGCAGACGACCAGCATTCATCCGCTTGTGCGCACGCATCCGGAGACGGGCCGGAAGGCGCTGTATATCGGCGGGCACGTGCAACGTTTCGACGGCATGACGGACGAGGAAAGCATCCCGCTGATCGATTATTTCATGAAGCACTCGACGCGGCCGGAGTTTACCTTGCGGGTGCGATGGGCGAGCGGCACGCTGACGATATGGGATAACCGGTGCACACAGCATTTCGCGGTGAATGATTATCCGGCGGAGACGCGGATCATGCACCGGATCACGATTTGCGGGGATGAGCCGTTCTGAGAATACCGGGGGTCACGGCTTCATTTCGTGACCGTGCGGGCACCGCATTATCACGGAGGTCGCGGAGCACCCTGAGGACGCGGAGAAAGCGACAGCACACAACGCGAGGAACCGAGCGTTCTCCGCGTCCTCAGCGTGCTCCGCGACCTCCGTGATTTAACGGAGGTTCGATACGAAGAGTGACGCTGGTCATGCGCCGCGCTCCCCTCCGAGAATCGCCGCCGCGATCCGCTCCCGTGTCAGCGGCATATCCCGGATCCGCACGCCCAACGCATGCTTCACCGCGTTGCCGATCGCGGCCGCCGTCGGACCGAACGTGCACTCGCCCATGCCCAATGTCGGTTCGTTCGGCGCATGGATGATGACCGTCGAAATCTCCGGCACCTCGGAGAACTTCAGGATCGGATAGCTATCCCAGTCCAACGACGTGATGCCATCGCCGTCCAGTGTCACCTGCTCCTTCAAGGTCATGCTGGTGGCGTGGATCAGGCCGCCCTCCAACTGATTGGCCGCGCCGTCGGGATTGATGACGAGACCGGCGTCGGCGGCGATCCAGGCACGTCGGACATGCACCTCCTGATCCACCTCGACCTCCACCGCCACGGCGGCGTAAGCGGCACGGTTCTTGTAGCGCGCCCAGGCGATGCCGAGCCCGCGTCCGTCGCCGCCGGGGCCGCGGGAGGTCCAGGCGCACCGCTCCGCCACGTTCTCGATCAGTCGGCGCCCGCGAGGATCCGAGAGGTGCGCCAACCGCCATGCCACCGGATCGACGCCGGCTTGCTCAGCCAGTTCGTCAACGAAACATTCCAGCGCGAACACATTCGGCAGCGCGCCGAGACCCCGCAGCGATGACGTCCGCACCGGGGTTGCCAGCGCCAGGTGATGGATGATCCGCTTCGCCGGGAAATCGTACAACGGGGTGCCATTGCGCGTGCCGCCGCCGCCCGACGCCTCGGGCGGATCGTTCGGTTTCGCGGCCGGCGGCGGCGTCGGCATCGCCTCGTGCGCCAGCATCGTGCCGCCATAGACCGGCCGTTGCACATGCGAGCCAGCCCAGACTTCGCAGGTCCAGTCGATGGGTTTTCCTGTTTTGTCGAGCACCGCCTGGATGCGCGTCATATGCGCGGTGCTGACCGGTTCGAAACCGAATTCCTCCTCGCGCCGCCATTGCACCCGGATGCATTGACCCGGCAGTTGCATGGCGATGACGGCCGCGTCGAACGCCGCGTCGTCGGCCCCGTTATGACCGTAGCAGCCGGCGCCATGGGCGTGATGCACGATCACATTGTCGCGGCTCAACCCGAGGATATCGGCGATCGAGTTGCGCAGCGGATAAACGCCCTGGGTGTGCGACCAGACCTCCAACTGTCCATCGCGAAATTCAGCCAGACCGCAGGACGGCGCCAGTGCCGCATGCGCCACGAACGGACGCGAGTAGGTCGCGCTCACGACCTCCCCTTCGATCGACGATGGGATCGGGTCGCCAATGAAACGATCGTCGGAGGGCTGCGTCCGGTACCATGCCGCGTCCTGCTGCGCCGGCGTCAATTGCCGGACATTGTCCCATTTCGCATGGGCCGGCGCGGCGGCGGCGGCGCGCTGCACGACCGTTTCGTCGCTGCCCACGAACGCCACGAAATGACCAGTCCGCACCAGTCGAAAATCGCCACGGGCCGCGCGCCGTATCGCCGCCTCATCCAGCGACGCCAATGTCGCGCCTCGCGCCGGTTGGCGCAGAACGCGCGCGTGCAGCATGTCCGGGCGAACGATGTCATGGATGTAAGCGGCCCCGCTGACCTTGGCCTCCAGGTCCTTCCGCGGCACCGGCTGGCCAACGATCTTGTACGCGGCCGGATCTTTCGGCGTCGCCGTGCCGGTGATCTCATCCGCGAAATCCGCGTCGCCGGCGAAATTCCAGTAGTCATGGCCGGTGGGACCGTCGTCCATCAGAAACACGCCGTCATCGACCACGATGTCGGACGGCGAGCAGTTCAATCGTTGCGCCAGGCGGCTGATGATCCGCGCGCGCAGTTCCGCCGTCACCAGCCGGACGGAGCGGCCCGACATCTCGATCGACTGACTGGAACTGGTGGAACCTTCGTCTGGCGCGTCGCGCGTGTCGCCGGACAGGATGGTGAAGCGGTCAATCGCGACATCGAGTTCCTCGGCCGCGATCTGGGTCAGCGCGGTCAACACGCCCTGGCCGATCTCGACTTTGCCCACGGACAGCCGGACTGTCCGGTCGTTCTGGAACGACACCCATTTCGCCATGCGGCGATTATTGATGATGCTGAGTGGCAGAGTTTCGCTCATGGCCTCGCTCCTTCACGCAACACGGCGGCGGCCTTCGCGACCGCGCGCAGGATCCTGGGGTGTGCGCCGCAGCGGCACAAATGCGCATCCAGCGCGGAGACGATCTCCGCGCGCGTCGGGTTGTTGTTGGTGTCCAACAGCGCTTTGGCACTCATCAGAATGCCGGACAGACAGTAGCCGCATTGGCCGGCCTGCTCGTCCAGAAACGCCTGGCGCAATGGATGCGAGGCCAGCGATTCGACGGTCTCCACGCGTTTGCCGGCAACGGTCGCGACCTCGCGCGCGCACGAATATTCCGCCTTCCCATCGATAAGCACCATGCAACTGCCGCACTGTTCCAGGCCGCAGCCATAACGCGATCCCTTCAGATCCAAATGATTGCGCAGCACATCCAGCAACGGCGTATCGTCCGCCGTCGCCACGCTGACCGTTCGGCCGTTGACCGTCAGTTCGATGCTCATGGCTTCTCCGAATCCCAGGGCAGATCCCACAAATCCTTGTCGCACAATTTGTCGGCGACGGCGGTCGAGATGGCGTCGAACAGCCGCTCACCCTTTTCTTTCGTCGCCGCCTCCGGGTTGCCGATCACTCCGCTCGTGGAACGGCTGCCGATCGAACGCCAGCGATACACGCCCGCCGCGATGTCGCCCGTGGTATTCGATTTCGCCAGCGGAATGCGATCCTCGGCGACGAGGTCCGGCCGCACCGCCATCATCATCGACGTTTCCGCCTCGCAGGCATGCGAGAGTCCGCCTTGCGTTTCCAGGATCTTCGCGATGGCGACCGCGGCGGCGTACCAATAGGTGAACTGCACGATCGGCACGCCGAGCTTTCGGCGTCAGATCATCGGTGATGGCGCGCAGCGCATTTTCGTTGCCGCCATGCGCGTTCAACAGCACGATCTTCTTGAAGCCGTGCCGCAGCACCGAACGCACCACGCCCTCGACGACCGCGGCGAAGGCGGCGTTGTCGAGCGTGATCGTGCCGCCGAAACTCATGTGATGTTCCGACAAGCCGGTCCACAGCACCGGCAGCACCACGACGGCCTGACCGCGCGTCGCGACCTTCGCCGCCGTTCGCGCGGCCACCGTCTCCCCCAGCATGGAGTCGACCTCGACCGGCAAATGCGGGCCGTGCTGCTCCATCGAGGCGACAGGCAAAATGACGATCGCGTCCTGTTTCGACAGGTCGCGCAACTGGTCGGCGCGCAGTTTGCGCCACTCGATTTCCGCCATCGTCTCCGCTCCCCGGCAGCCGCACCCATCCCGCCATGAAATCGCGGACGATGGAAGAGACCGTCCTCCCGCGCTATCAGGACCCCGACCCACCATGGAAGGCTCGGCGGATGAACCTTTTCTCCCTTTTGCAAAAGCGCCTCGCCACCGGCCGGCCGGTCCGCGTCGGTCTGATCGGTGCCGGCAAATTCGGCTCCATGTTCCTGTCCCAGGTCCCAACCACCCCTGGGCTGGAGGTCGCGGCGATCGCGGACCTCTCGCCCGATCGCGCCCGCGCCGCCTGCCGCGCCGTCGGTTGGACCGAGGATCGGCTCGCCGCCACGCGCTTCACCGACGATGCCATGACGATGATCGCCAGCCCGGATGTCGAGGTGATCGTCGAGGCCACCGGCCACGCGCCAGCCGGCATCGCGCATGCCCGTCGCGCGATCCTGGAGGGCAAGCACATCGTGATGGTCAACGTCGAGGCGGATGTGCTCGCCGGACCGCTGCTCGCGCGCGAGGCGGAGCGGGCAGGGGTCGTCTACTCGCTCGCCTATGGCGACCAGCCGGCGCTGATCTGCGAGATGGTCGATTGGGCGCGGGCCTGCGGCTTCAAGGTGATCGCGGCCGGCAAGGGCACGAAGTACGTGCCGGAATACCATGCCTCCACGCCCGATACGGTCTGGGGCTACTATGGTTTGACGCCGGAACAGGCGCGCATCGGCGGCATGAACCCGCAAATGTTCAACTCGTTTCTCGACGGCACGAAATCGGGCATCGAGATGGCGGCGGTCGCCAACGCGACCGGGTTAACGCCGGCGCCGGACGGGCTCGCGTTTCCGCCCTGCGGCACGCACGAACTCGCCGACGTGCTGCGGCCCGGTAACGCGGGCGCGCTGCACCACTCGGGCCAGGTCGAGGTCATCTCCAGCGTGCATCGCGATGGCAGCCAGGTGCGGAACGACCTACGGTGGGGCGTATTCGTGGCCTTTGAGGCGCCGAACGATTACGCCGCTGCGCTGCTTCCAGGAATATGGCGTCGTCACCGATCCGTCCGGCCGGATCACCGCGCTGTACCGCCCGTTCCACTTGATCGGTCTGGAACTGAACGTGTCGGTCCTTTCCGCCGCGCTGCGCAACGAAGCCACCGGCGCCGCCCACCGGCTTCCGCGGCGATGTCGTCTCGACCGCCAAGCGGGACCTGCGCGCCGGCGAGGTGCTGGACGGCGAGGGTGGCGCCTGCGTTTGGGGCAAACTGATGCCGGCCGCCGATAGCTTGCGCATGGGAGGGCTGCCCATCGGTCTCGCCAACAAACTCCCCCTCCTCCGCGACATTCCCCTCGGCGCCCCCGTCACCTGGGCCGACGTCCGGGTCGATGAGACCGACGCGGCCATGCGCTATCGCCGCGAAATGGAGGCCGCGTTCGCCTGATCAGGCGCGATGGACCGGCCTGACCCATTCCTTCAAATGTGGCCACAACTCATGGTCGGGCGTCTTGACGAGGTCCTTCGCGAGGTTCCCGAGCAGCTTCACGTTCGCCGGTAAATCGAGGCCGTCCAGCAACTCGCTCAACATATGCGCCGGCGCCACCACGACAAGTTCGTTGAATTCGATCCGCCGCGGCATCCTCGTTGACGCGCCGGGCGACGGCCTGTGCGAAGTGCTCTTTCGCCAGTTCATGTGGGTCGGTGCGCGGCACATAGGCATGCCGTCCGGTGCTACCGCTTTCAAAGGACCGTCCCGGCCGGTCGGAGACGAGGTCGTGGTCCTTCTTATGAACGGTCGCGGAATTGACCGCCTCGAACGTGTGCAGCGCGTTATCGGTTGCCGGCCTGACGAAGCGCGCGTGACCACCATCCGCGATCACGAAACATAGTCTGCGTTTTTGAGCCATGGAGCCCGCTCCTCGTTATCGTTCTCGCGGATCATCGCCGACGCGGTGATGCGGCACATTGATCTCGGTCAAGCAACCTCCGACCGGCGGATTGGATCGCCTCGTCATCAAGGCTCTTTCAGGAACGTCGCCGGCGCCCAGAGAGTATTCAGTGGCTGAAGCCAGGGCGTAAATGCGGCCACAACTCAAGGTCGGGCACGATCGCGAGATCTCTTCGCCAGGCTTCCGACCAGGCTCGCGTGCGCCGAGGGAGAGAGGCTCGCCCGCAGTTCGCGCAGCAGGTCCGGCGGCGCCACGAGAACCAGGTGGGTGAACAAATCCACCGCGAGATCCTCCTCGATGACGGCCGCCAACAGGCGCGCGAACCGGGCGGAGGGCGCCGCCGGACCGCCCAGGTCGTCGCGGTCACTGATCGACGAAGAATCCACAACCTCGATCGTGTGCAGACCGTCGTCGGTGTCGGGGCGGACGAAGCGGGCGAACTCGTCACACGCGATGACGAAGTAAAGTCCGGGGATGCCTACCATGGCGTGGTCACTTTATGTTCTCCGAGACGGAGGTTATGGCAGGGTTATCGAGAGCCGCCTTGATCCTGGTCAAAGTTGGTGGGTTTTGCGTCGATATCCCGGCCCGCGGTGGACAGCCCGTCGCCCTGGGGCGATCACTGTGCGCGAACATCGTTCTGGAGGACAGACCATGACCCGCCAAATGCTGCGCCAAAGCGGCGCGTCCACGATCCGCGATTTGTTCGGATCGGAAAATGACACGCGAGGGTTCGCCAACCTGCGGACCGAGCCGGTGTTCGGCGGTGTATGGAACCGGCCCGGCCTCGCGTTGAGCGACCGGCTGCTATGCACGATCGCCGCGCTGGCCACCGGGCCCAGACTGCGTTCGTTACGACCCTACATCGTCGCCGGCCTGGATCACGGGTTGGACGGCGCCGCGATCCGCGAGATCCTGGTGCAGGCCGCGCTGTATGCCGGGTTCTCCAGCGCCGAGGAAACTCTGCCGTTGCTGGCGGAAATTCTCGGTGACCGCGACATTCCGTTTCCCGACGATCCGCCGGAGGATGCGTCGCTCGAGGAACTGACGCGTCGCGGCACCGACCTCATGCATACGCTGCATGGCGAGCGCGCTCGTCTCGGTTATGCCGCGCCGGACAACCCGGTGACCGGCGCGCTGTATCCGACCGCGATCCAGTATGGCTACGGCGAGATCTGGTTTCGGCCCGGACTGGAGCGCCGCCAGCGCGCGCTCGTCGCGGTCGCCGGCTTTACCGCGCTGCGGTTGCCGGAGCAGGTCGGGTAAGTTCGGCCAGTCGGCGCTGAATGTCGGCTTGTCGAAAACGGAGGTTATCGAGGCGATCATTCAGACTGCACCGTATACCGGGTTTCCGCCGGCGCTGAACGCACTCGGAGCGCTGAGCGTGGCGTTCGGCTGAAAGCGTCGGGGCGTTGGCCCTGGCGGGTTCCTGGCATGGGCCGCGAAGCGCGGACCAATGCCCTCGCGCTCCCCCCGATTGCCCCGCGCAGGCCGGGACGGTAGCGTGCGGCCCGATCGAGATGAGGAGGTCCGGTTATGCTGAAACTCGGCTACAAAGCGTCCGCGGAGCAGTTCGCTCCCAAACCGCTGTTGGACTTCTCGGTCGAGGCCGAGCGCAATGGTTTCGACTCCGTTTTCATCAGCGACCATTTCCAGCCCTGGAAGCACACCGACGGGCATGCGCCTTCGGTGCTGCCCTGGCTCGGCGCGCTCGGCGCCAGCACGCGGCGCATCGTCATGGGCACCAGCGTGTTGACGCCGACATTTCGCTATCATCCGTCCGTTGTCGCGCAGGTTTTCGGCACGCTCGGCGACATGTTTCCAGGCCGCGTGATCCTGGGTGTCGGTACCGGGGAGGGCCTGAACGAGGTTCCGTCCACCGGCATGAAATGGCCGGAAACCAAGGAACGTTTCGCCCGCCTGCGCGAGGCGCTGACCTTGATCCGCCGGCTGTGGACCGAGGATCGGCTGAGTTTCGAGGGCGAATATTATCGCACCGACAAAGCCACGATTTATGACAAGCCGAAGACCCCGGTGCCGATCTACGTCGCCGGTGCCGGACCGCAGGTCGCCAAATATGCCGGCCGCATGAACGATGGTTTCATTTGCACCAGCGGCAAGGCGTGGGACCTGTACACCAAAACACTGCTGCCCAACGTCGAGGAAGGATTGAAGCTCTCCAGCAAACCGAAGCCCGATTACGACCGGATGATCGAGATGAAAGTCTCCTTCGATACCGATCGCGACCGCGCGCTGAACGACACGCGGCATTGGGCCGCTCTGGCGTTGACGCCGGAGGAGAAAGTGTCGGTCGAGGATCCGGTCGAGATGGAACGTCTCGCGGACGCGTTGCCGATCGAACGGGCCGCCAGCCGCTGGATCGTTTCAAGCGACCCGGACGAGCACATCGAGAAGATCAAACCGTACATCGAAATGGGTTTCCGCCATCTGGTGTTCCACGCGCCGGGTCCGGATCAGGTGCGGTTCCTGAAACTCTATGGTGAGCAGGTGCTGCCGAAACTGCGCCAGCGTTTCGACTGAGCCGGTGCCGTCGCAGGCTTCATCTCTTCAGATAACATGAGCGCTCGTCTGGAAATCTTCGCGATCCCCGGTTTGCCGATGGTGCGGGCCGGGGACGATCTTCCATCCATGATCGCCGACGCGGCCGTGGCGGCGAATCTGTCGTTGCGCGATGGCGACGTCGTGGTGATCGCGCAGAAGATCGTGTCGAAAGCCGAAGGACGCACGGTCGATCTCGCCACCGTGATGCCGTCGGCGGAGGCGATCAAACTGGCGGCGGAGGTCGAGAAAGATCCGCGCATCGTCGAGGTGGTGCTGTCGGAATCGGTGCGGGTCGTGCGTAGCCGGCCGAATTTGATGATCATGCAGCACCGGCTTGGCTTCGTGATGGCGAACGCCGGCGTGGATCAGTCGAATGTCGCGCCCACCGACGGTGTGCAACGGGCGTTGCTGCTGCCGGTCGATCCGGATGGCTCCGCCGAGATCATTCGCGCCGGCCTCGCGGAACGGTTCGGCATCACGTTGGGGTGCGTGATCAACGACAGTTTCGGCCGGCCCTGGCGCCGCGGCACCGCCGGGGTGGCCATCGGCTGCGCGGGCCTGCCGTCGTTGATCGACCTGCGAGGCAAGCCGGACCTGTTCGGCCGCATCCTCGAAGTCAGCATCATCGGTTTCGCCGATGAGATCGCCGCCGCCGCGTCGCTTCTGCAGGGCCAGGCGGCCGAGGGCCAACCCGTCGTTATTGTGCGTGGCCTGACCTGGAGTGCGCCCGCTGCCTCCATCGCGGAACTGGTTCGCCCGCCCGAAGAGGATCTGTTCCTGTGATCATCGCTCTGTCAGGCGGCGTTGGCGGCGCCAAGCTCGCGCTGGGGCTGGCGCGCGTCATGCCGCCCGAGGAACTCGTCGTTGTCGTCAACACCGGCGACGATTTCGAGCATATTGGCCTGTCGATCTCACCGGACATCGATACGGTGACGTACACGCTCGCGGGCCTGGCCAATCGCGAACTCGGCTGGGGGCGTCACGATGAAACCTGGTCGTTCATGGAGACGATGGAAGCTCTGGGCGGCGAAACCTGGTTCCGTCTGGGCGACCGCGACGTCGCGTTGCACGTCGAACGCACGCGCCGGCTGAACAATGGCGAGAAACTGTCGGCGGTCACCGCCGATTTCTGCCGCCGCATGGGTATCCGGTCGCGCGTGGTGCCGATGAGCGACGATCCGGTGCGCACGCGACTGCGCACGGACGAAGGCTGGCTCGATTTCCAGGAATATTTCGTGCATCGGCGCTGTGAGCCCATGGTGCACGAGTTGTTGTTTCAGGGGGCCGGCGCGGCGCGCGCGCATCCTGAATTCCTCGCCGCACTGACTGATCCGTCGTTGCGGGCGATCGTGATCTGTCCGTCCAATCCGTTCATCAGCGTCGAACCGATCCTGGCGATCCCTGGCGTGCGGCAGGCGATGATCGACAGTCCCGCGCCGATCATCGCGGTGTCGCCGATCATCGCCGGTCAGGCGGTGAAAGGCCCCACCGCCAAGATGATGAAGGAACTGGGGCTCGACCCAAGCGCGGGCACGGTCGCCCACCGGTATCACGATTTGCTGGACGGGTATGTGATCGATCACGCCGACATGTCGGAGGTCGTTTCGATCGACGCGCGGGTTACCCTGGCGCAGACGCTGATGCGGACCATGGAAGATCGCGAGGCGCTGGCTCGCACCGTGCTGGACGCGGCCGCGGTGTTGCGTCGCCGGAAGACGGCGCGATGATCGAAGCCCGGAAGACGGCGCGATGACGCATGTCCGGAAGACGGCGCGATGATCGAAGTCCGGAAGACGGCGCGATGACGCATGTCCGGAAGACGGCGCGATGATCGAAGCCCGGAAGACGGCGCGATGATCACCGCGCTTTCCGATCCGTTCGAGCCATTCCGTTTCCGTCATGGCCGGGCTCGACCCGGCCATCTGTCGCCGCACATCCCCGGATGGCGTGATGCCCGGCCCGTACTCGCCGGTGCCGCGCATCGGCACAGGCTGATCGGACACCACGCCGGCGTCAGAAGGAACGCGCGATGACCCGCGTCTGGGCCTGCGTTCCGGTCAAGGAGTTCACCGGCGCCAAACAGCGCCTGGCGTCATTATTAAGCCCGCGACAGCGGGAAATCCTCGCGGAGACGATGCTGGAGGACGTGCTTTCGGCGCTCGCCGGAGCCACGCGCCTCGCCGGCATTCTGGTGAACACCGTCGATCCGCGCGCCGCTGCCCTGGCGGACCGGTACGGCGCGCGTGTCGTGACCGAGGGCGCCCGAGACGGCCACACCGGCGCGGTCAACGGCATGGCGCGCGTGCTCGCGGCCGAGGGCGACGGTGCGCTGCTGACATTGCCCGGCGACATTCCGCGTGTCACGTCCCGCGAAGTTGATGCTGTTGTCTCCTCCTGCCGCGATGCACCGTCATTCACGATCGTTCCGGCGCATGATGAACTCGGTTCCAACGCCGTGCTCTGCGCGCCGCCCTTCGTGGTTCCGTTGCGGTTCGGCGACGACAGTTATTTTCCGCATTTGATGGCGGCGCGCGCCCATGGGCTCGAGCCGACGATCGTACGCCTGCCGGGCATCGGCCTGGACATCGACCATCCCGTCGATCTGCTGGCATTCCTGCGCGCCACGCCGCGGCAGCCGACCCGCACGCTGCGTCTGCTGGAGCAGTTCGGCCTTTAACTCCGACGGAGGGTTCGCATGACCTGGTCGATCGTCGCGCATGACCCGAAAACCGGCGCGTTCGCGGTGGCGGTCGCGACCAAGGCATTCGCCGTCGGCGCGTCGTGCCCTTTCGTGCGCGCCGGCATCGGGGCGGTCTCCACGCAATCGATGACGAACCGCTATCTGGGGCCGGCGATTTTGGACGCCCTGGCGCGCGGCCTGCCGCCCGCGGCGGCGATCGAGGGCGCGCTGGCCGGCGACGAAGGCCGTGGCATTCGCCAGGTGCACGCGGTCGATCGCTTCGGCCGCACCGCGGCGTGGACCGGCGGAAATTGCGTGGAATGGTGCGGATCCGCTTCGGCCGACGGAATCAGCGTCGCCGGCAACATGCTGGCCGGGGAGCCAACCATCCAACAGACGTTGCGCACCTGGAATACCGGCGACGACCTGCCGATGCCGGAACGGTTGATGGCGGCGATGCAGGCCGGAGAGGCGGCGGGCGGCGACCGGCGCGGCAAGCAATCCGCCGCGATGGTCATGATCACGACAGAAGATTTCCCCGACCTCAATTTGCGGGTCGACGATCACGCGGAGCCGCTGACCGAACTGCGGCGTCTGCTGAACATCTGGCGGGTCGAAGGGGTCGCGCGGTTGGGCTCCGCGCCCTCGAAAGCCAATCCGTCCGGCATGACCGATCTCGATGCGATCGAGGCCGGGTGGATCGCGCGTGAACTGGATCTGCGCTTCCGGCGGTGACGTTAGCCCTCCAGTTCCTCGCGCAGCATTTCCAGTTCCAGCCACTGTTCCTCGGCCGCCGCCAGTGCGTGGCGAGCGGCTTCCAATGATCGCGGTGGTTTCAGCGAAGCGCCCCGGGTTTCGCGTATAGAGGTCCGGGTCCTCCAGCACCGCCGTCAGTTTCGCCACATCGGCTTCCAGCGTCGCGATCCGCGCAGGCAAGGGTTTCGAGAGCATGCCGGTCTTTGAAGGTGAGGCGTTTGGCGCTCGCACGAGGCGGAGTCTCGGCTTTCGGCCGGCTCTGAACCGGCGGCGCGGCGCTTGTTTTGGCTGGCCCGCGCTGCGCCAGCATGTCGGAATATCCGCCGGCATATTCGATCCAGCTCCCATCGCCCTCGGTCGCGATCACCGAGGTCACGACACGATCGATGAAGTCCCGGTCATGCGATACCAGCAACACCGTGCCGGCATAATCCGCCAGCAACTCCTGCAACAGTTCCAACGTTTCCAGATCGAGATCGTTCGTCGGCTCATCGAGCACCAGCAAATTCGATGGTTTCGCGAACGCCAGCGCCAAGGTCAGCCGTGCGCGCTCGCCGCCCGACAGCACGCCGACCGGCGTGTTCGCCTGCTCCGGCGCGAACAGGAAGTCCTTCATGTAGCCGATGACGTGGCGCGTTTGTCCGGCCACCGTCACGCTGTCGCCGGCGCCTCCGGTCAGGGTCTGGGTCAACGTCCGCTCCGGATCCAGCACATCCCGCCGTTGATCCACCGTCACCTGGGCGAGGTTGGTTCCGATCGCCACCGAGCCCGCGTCGGGTCGCCAGCGCGCCGGTCAGCAGATTGAGCAGCGTTGTCTTGCCCGCGCCGTTCGGCCCGACGATGCCGACACGATCGCCGCGCAAAATCCGGGTTGAGAAATCGCGCACCACGACGCGATCGCCGAACGCCTTCGTCACGCCCTCCGCCACCGCGACCAGCCGTCCGGACAGATCCGCCCTCGGCGGCCCGCATCTTCACGCCACCGGCGGCGCCGCGCAGTTCCTTCCGCTTCTTGCGCAGCGCGTGCAGATCGGCGAGACGCTTCTGGTTCCGCTTGCGGCGCGCGGTGACGCCGTAACGCAGCCAGTCCTCCTCCATCACGATCTTGCGGCCGAGTTTGTGGCGGTCGATTTCCTCCTGCTCCAGCACGGTGTCGCGCCAGGCCTCGAACCCGGCAAAACCCCGCGTCCAGTTGGCGCGTGATGCCGCGGTCGAGCCAGACGGTGACACGGGACAGCCGTTCCAGCAGGCGGCGGTCATGGCTGATCAGCACGATGCCGGAGCGCAACCCGTTCAGCTCGCGTTCCAGCCACTCGATGCCCGGCAAATCCAGGTGATTGGTCGGCTCGTCCAGCAGCAGAATGTCCGGCTCGGGCGCCAGCACGCGTGCCAGGGCCGCGCGCCGTGCCTCGCCGCCCGAGAGCAAGGCTGGATCTTCGGTGCCGTTCAGTCCGAGTTGCTCCAACAGATACGCGGCGCGGTGGTGATCGCCCGCCGCGCCATCATCGAACCCGGCTTCCACATAGGCCAGGGTGGTGCTGAACGCGGAGAAATCCGGCTCCTGTGGCAGATAGCGGATCGTCGCCCCCGGTTGGGCGAAGCGGCGTCCGGAATCCGATTGCATCAGGCCTCCGGCGATCCGTAGCAGCGTGGACTTGCCGGAGCCATTGCGCCCCACCAGACAGACGCGATCCCCCGTCGAAACGCTCAACGCCGCGCCCGACAGCAGCGGCGTGGTACCAAAGGTGAGGTGGATATCCTGAAGCGTCAGTAAGGGCGGCGGCATGATGCGCTGCCTATACAGTGCCCCGACATTGCCGGAAACCATGCGCGGCGCTACAGGAACGCCACGCACAAAGGGAGGGGAGCGCGCTTTGTCACAAGGTCTCATGCGCCGGTCGCTGCTCGCGGCGCTGGCGAGCGGCATCCCGCTGGTTCGCGCCAACGCCGCCGACGCCGTGCGGCTTGGCTTGTTGCGCACCCTGTCGCCCGCGCCATTTTATATGGCGCAAGAGCGTGGCTATTTTAAAGACGAAGGCATCGACCTGACGTTCCGGTTCTTCGAGGCCGCGCAGCCGATCGCCGCCGCCGCGGTTTCAAATGATATCGATATCGGTGTCACGGCGTTGACCGGAGGCTTCTTCAATCTGGCCGAAAAGGGCATCCTGAAAGTCATCGGCGGCGGCCTGCATGAGGAAAAGGGCTACGAAGGCTCGGCCATCCTGGTATCCAACCAGGCCTGGGACGCCGGTCTCACCTCCGTCGCCAAACTGGGCGGCCATAGCTTCGCCATCACGCAATATGGCTCATCGTTCGATTATCTGATTGGCCGGCTCGCGGATTCCCAGGGGTTCGACCTGAAGACGGTGCAGTTGCGCGCGGTGCAGCAGGTGCCGAACATGATCGCGGCGGTGTCGAGCGGGCAGGTGGATGCGACGATCGCGATCGCGTCGCAGGCGAAACCATTGGCCGCGAGCGGTCAGGCGCATATTATCGGTTGGATCGGCGATCTCGTGCCGTATCAGTTGACCGCGTTGTTCACCACCGAGCGAATGATCCAACAACATGAAGCGGTGGTACAGCGGTTCTGCAAGGCGTACCAGCGCGGCGTCGCGGATTATCGGGAGGCGTTCTTGCGGCGCGACGCAGCGGGCAAGCCAATTGTCGATGCCACGACCGACGCCGCGATCGCCAACATCACCGCCTACGTGTTCACCGGCGATCCTCAGGCGCGGCAGAAAATCCTCAGCGGCGTTGGCTATTATGACGCGGGCGCGGCGCTGGACGTGGCTGACGTGAAAGAGCAACTGCGTTCGTTCAAGGCCCGCGATCTGGTAAAGGGCGATGCCGATCCGGCGTCGTTGATCGACACGCGCTTCCTGCCGACGCGATGAGCCACGGCATCAGACTGATCCTGAACGAGGTCAGCCATGCCTGGAAAACTCTTCGCGTTCTGGATGGCATTACCCTGACCGCCGAACCCGGCGAGGTCATGGTGGTGATCGGCCCCTCGGGCTGCGGAAAGTCGACACTTTTGAACATCATGGGCGGCTTGCTGGCGCCCATCTCCGGATCGGTGCGCACCGAGGGCGCGATCGCCGACGATTGCCTCAATCCGCTGACTTACGTGTTCCAGGATTTCTCGCTGCTGCCCTGGCGCAGTGTCCAGGCGAATGTTTCGCTGGTGCTGGAGAACCGGTTGGCGGCCGCCGCGCGGGCGGAACGGGTGCGTGAGGTCCTCGACCTGACCGGACTGGCGGATTTCGCCGACGCCTGGCCGAAGGAACTCTCGGGCGGCATGCGGCAACGGGTTGGCATTGCCCGCGCGCTCGCGGTGCGGCCGGCGTGTCTGCTGATGGACGAGCCGTTGTCGGCGCTGGATGCGCAAACCCGCGATCTGCTGTTGGACGAGTTCGTGACGCTGATCGATCGAGCCGGGACCACGACGGTCTACGTGACCCACAACCTGGCCGAAGCCGTCCGTCTGGGGCAACAAATCGTCGTGCTGTCCCGTCGGCCTGGGCGGGTGCGGGAGATCTTCCGCGTCGATCGGCCATTGACCGGTCGTTCCGCGGACGATGCGGATTTGAAGGACCTTGAGCACACGCTCTGGCGCATCATCCGGGATGACGCGGCGGTCGCGGAGCGGGAGCGGATCGATGCGCCGGCTTGATGGCGCGGTGCCATTCCGCGGCGGCGGGTTCCATCCGCGTGAGCGATGGGCCGCCGGTGCCGCGACACTGTGCGTCATCATCGCGTGCTGGCAATTCGGCACCTGGGTTGGTTTTCTGCCGACGTTATTCCTGCCCTCGCCGGTATCGATCGCCGTCACGTTGTGGCGGCTCACCGTGACCGGTGTGTTGTGGCAACATCTTTCGGCTTCGCTGGCGCGTTTGCTGATCGGTTGGTTCGTCGGAACGTTCTTCGGCATCGCGACCGGCATCGCGGCCGGACTGTGGACAATCACGCGATCGCCGGTCATGGCGGTCGTATCCGCGCTGTTCCCGATCCCGAAAATCGCGCTGGTGCCGTTGTTCATCATCTGGTTCGGCATCGGGGAGGGCTCCAAGCTCGCCACCATCGGACTGGGCGTTTTCTTTCCCACCGTGATCGCGACCATGGGAGGCGTGGACAATGTGCCGCGAGGACTGATCCGCATGGGACAAAGTTTCGGTCTGCCCACGCGCACGATTATTCGGTCCATCATTCTGCCGGGTGCCGCGCCGGCGATCCTGAATGGGTTCCGCGTCACCGCCTCGATCGCGATCGTGCTTCTGGTGGCGGCGGAAATGATCGGCGCCGAGCAAGGCATCGGCGCGTTCGTACTGTCCGCCGGCAATCTGTACGACACGGATGCCTTGCTGGCGGGCATCGTCGTGCTGTCGGTGCTCGGCCTCGTTGTCGCCGGACTGATCGGCGCGCTGGAGCGGGTGTTGCTGCGCTGGCGTTAAGCCGCCGCCGCCAACGGCACGCGTTGACGCACCATGTCGGCGGCTTTCTCCGCGATCATGATCGTCGCGGCGTTGGTGTTGCCGGACACGACCGCGGGCATGATGGAGGCATCGACAACGCGTAGCCCCTCCATCCCGTGCACGTTCAGTTGGGCGTCCACCACGGACAGGGGATCGCTGCCCATTTTGCAGGTACTGGTCGGGTGGAATACCGTGCCGCCGTATTGTTTGGCGTATTCCAGGATCTCGTCATCCGATTGGACGTGGTCCCCCGGAATGTACTCGCCGGCGATGAACGCCCGCATGTCCGGCGAACTCAACAGCCGGCGGCCGAGCTTCAGTCCATCGACGATCGTGCGGCGATCGGTTTCGGTCGCGAGATAGTTCGGATGCATCGCCGGCGGCACCGCGGGATCGGAAGACTTCAATTTCAGTTCGCCGCGGCTCTCGGGCCTGAGTTGATAGACCACGACCGAAAAGCCGGAGAATTTGTGCAAGCCTTCCGCCGGCCGGTCGGCGCTGAAAATCACCGTGGCGAACTGCACATCCGGCGTTTCCAGTTCCCGCCGCGTGCGCGCGAACAAGCCGGCCTGCGCCGCCGCGATGGTCAGCGGCCCTTTGCGCTGTAACAGGTATCGCAGGCCAGTGCTGTACCATGCGCGCCTTGCTCATCATGATGTCGTTGACGGTGATCGGCTGCGTGCATTTCAGCACGATGCGGGCCTGGTAATGGTCCTGCATCGATTGGCCAACGCCAGGCAGGTCGTGCCGGACTTCAATTCCCAGTTCGGTCAGATGCGCGCCAGGCCCGATGCCGGACAGCAACAACAACTGCGGCGAATTCAGCGCGCCACCGCACAGGATCACCTCCCGCCGTGCGCGCGCGGTGAATGTTTGCCCGTGTTCCCGCCAGGTCACGCCGACGGCGCGCTTGGCCTCCAGCACGATGCTCTCGGACAGCGCATGCGTGATCACCCGCAGGTTGCGCCGCTTCATCGCCGGCCGCAGATAGCCGACCGCGGTCGAGCAACGGCGTCCATTGCGCGTGGTCAGATGGTAATACCCGGCACCCTCCTGCACCCGCCCATTGAAATCGTCGTTGCGCGGGAAACCAAGGTCAACCGCGCTCTTGATGAACGCCTTGCTGATCGGATCGTATTCATCGACCTCCGACACCGCGAGCGGACCGCCGGTGCCATGCAGATCGTCGCCACCGCCGATCTTATCCTCGGCGCGTTTGAAGTACGGCAGCACGTCGTCGAACGACCAGCCGGCATTGCCGAGTTGGCGCCAGTGATCGAAATCCTGAGCCTGGCCGCGGATATAGACCAGACCGTTGATCGACGATGAACCGCCGAGCACTTTGCCGCGCGGCCAATAGAACCGGCGGCCATTGAGGTCGGGTTCGGTCTCGTAACACCAGTTGACCTTTGGATCGGTGATGGTCTTGCCATAGCCGAGCGGGATATGGATCCAGGGATTGCGGTCCGGTCCGCCCGCCTCCAGCAGCAGTACCCGGGCGCCGGGATCCTCGGACAGCCGCGCGGCCATCACGCAGCCGGCGGAGCCTGCTCCGACAATGATGTAATCGGCCTCGATCGGATCCATGGTGCCCCTCCCGTTCTCCGCCGTCGAGAGAGGATCATTCCGGCGCGGCGGTCAACATCGCCTGACCAGGAGCGGCGTCGCGAACGGTGGCGGCGAGAATGCGCCAGCCGCGGCCTGACCTGGCGGCGAGATATTCCCGATGATGCAGGACCGGATTGAGTTTGTCGTTCCGCTCGATGACGAGGCGAAACCTCAACCCAGCCGCGCCCAACGCGCGTTCCAATGCCCGCGCGGTATCCTGGTCGCCGGCATGGTCCGTCACGACCGCGCAGATGCCGTCATCGGATGACAGCAAAGCGAATTTCCCGGCCCGGTTCGAGGCGTCGAAGACTTTGCCAGGCGCGCCGTCGAGAAACCGGGCGCGGGCCGGGTCGGGCACTTCCGGCAGTTTCGCGCGCGTTGCCCATTGTCGCAGGGCAGCCGGATTTCCCGCGTAGGGTATGCAGGATTGCAGGAACAGGCCGGACAATTCCTCGGCCGGCCCGGCGAGCGCGGCGACCGGAAGCAGCACCGCGAAAAGCAGCGCCCACTTTATCGCCGCAACTCCATCTCGATCGGACCTTCGCGCCGGCCATGCGTGAACTGATCCACGATCGGGTTGCCGGTGTTCATCAACTCGGAGGCAGCGCCGTTCCAGATGATGCGGCCTTTATGGATCATCGCCGCCGTGTCGCCGATTCGTTTCGCGCTCGCCATGTCGTGAGTGATCGCGACCGCGGTCGATCCCAGGCGCTTCACGCAATCCACGACCAGGCCGTCGATGATCGCGCCCATGATCGGATCGAGGCCGGTCGTCGGCTCATCGAAGAACAATATATCCGGTTGCGCCGCGATCGCACGCGCCAGTGCCACGCGCTTCTGCATACCGCCGGAGAGTTCGGCGGGCGATAACGAGCCAACGCTTTCCGCCAGGCCAACCTCCGCCAGGAACGCCGCCGCGTGTTTCGGCGCCTGGGCGCGTGTGACCCGGTGCCGCGCGAGCAATCCGAACGCGACGTTCTCCCAGACCGGCAAACTGTCGAACAGCGCGCCGTTCTGGAACAGCATGCCGATCTGGGCGCGGGCGGCTTCCCGCTCGGCGCGCGGCATGGTCATCAGGTCGCGGCCGTCGATCTCGATCGACCCGGAGTCGGGCTCGATCAGGCCCAGGATGCATTTGAGCAGCACGGATTTGCCCGAGCCGGAGCCGCCGATCACGACCAGCGAAGTGCGCGGCATGACGTCGAGGTCGATGCCGTCCAGCACGATCTTGTCGCCGAATTGTTTGCGGACGCCGCGCAGGCGCAGCTTGGGCACGGGATCGCTCATGCGGCGTTAGATGCCAGTGGGAAACCGGACCGGCAATGGGCGGGTCAGGGAAGCGCGGCCCAGTCGCGGTAGACGTTGAACTGTGTGACGTTTTCGCATTCCGTTTTGGCGAGGTCCCAGCGTGTGCGGCCCGCGAACAGGTCCAGCGTGGTTTGTGGCAACGTCCAGTTCAGCGGCAGCGAGACAGTGCCCTTGTCGTCGCCGATCGGACAGAGGCTCAGCATGACGTAATTGGTGGGCCACGTCAGGGTCGGACCGTTTGCCCTCGGCGAGCAGAACTGTTGGTTCAGTTCAGCCATCCGGAGCGCCGTATGACCCGACTGCGTGGCGATGATCGCCAGCGCCGGCGCGATCTCATTGTCCAACGTGTTGTCGAGCCCCTTCGCGTCGATCGTCAAGGTTGACGACGTCTCACCGCAGCGCATCACCTGATCCACCGGAACATCGACGGTGGTGTCCGTATAGCCCGTAGGGTCAAGCCATTTCCACGCGTCGGGGGAGATCAGCCGGGCCGGATCGCTGTTGATGCCGACGACCATGATGCGCAGCGTGACACCGGGGAACAGGTGCTCCTGTTTTTGCAATCGGGCGAACGCCGCTGTGAGCGCGTTCGCCGCCCGCAAGGTCGTTCCGCCACCGATATTGTCGAAATATCCGCCATCGACGACGCTGAGCACGCGCGGCTTCGAGGCGACCTTCTCGGCGCACGATCCCGCCGCGAAGTTCGCACCATCCGGGCAAAGCCGCAGCCGGATATCGCCCTGCGAGGTCACGACCGGAAAGCGCGCGGCGTTGAGCACCGCGGTCGATGTCCTGATCTCCCGATGCAACAGCCAACGCGCGTCATATGTCGCCGGGAACCCGCCATCCGACTGTCCTCGTGTATCCACGAGAGCGATCGGTGCGGTCACGATCGGCTGGCCGGTGTCCTCGACCGTTCCATTCAGCAGCAGCAGCGGCCGGTCGAACGTCGTGCCCCACAGCGCCATGAAGTCCGCGGCGAACAGGTTGGGTTCCGTCTCGAACTGCGCCGCCCAGGCCGATTCCCAGGTTTGCTCGAGGGCGGACGAGCGATCCCCGATCTGAACGCCGAACCGGCGCAATACCGAATTGACGAAGGGGACAACGCCCAGGGTCACGTCGCGCGACAGCCACACGGCCAGAACGGGGGCGAGGAAGTCATGACTCAAAATCGCCTGCCCGGCGCTGCGCCGAGCGGTCGCGGCCGTGTCGTCAGGGATCACGGTGCGGCAATCGAAGTTTTCGCGCGCCAGCAGAGCGGACCAGACCGCGGATCCCAATGCGCCGCCGGAGACCGCGCTGATCGTGAAAAGCCGGCGTGGGAATTGCCGGTCATTCGCCTCGAGATCGGCCAGTGCGTTGAGGGTCCATAATGCCGCGCGGCTGGCACCTCCCGCCGTGGAAACCAGCACCACTTTAAGATCGCTCGTCCCCGCCGCCAGTCCTGAGCCACAGGTTTTGAGCCACTCCTCGGCGGCCTGATCCAGCGTGCGGATCGGCACCGTCGAAACGGTCGTCGCCGGCAAGGTGCGGATGTCGTGATTAACGCCGATGTCCAGGCGGCCGAGCAGTGTCGTGAACGCGACCAAACAAATCAGCACCGGGAAGTGAGCGAGCCGTAACCCGAACTTCGACAGGAACGTCGCGATCACCGTCAGGCAGCCAATGCCCAGGAGAACGGTTCCGGGCGCCTGGAGAATGCCCCCGGCGAGCTCGGGCGCCACCGCGTACAGACCGATGACCACGACGCTGAGCCCGAGGGCGGTCAAAAGCGCCACAGGTCCGCCAGGCGCCGTGCGCATGTCGTCGATGAACTCCTCCCACCGGTTCTTTCCCGCGCGATGGGAGGCCGCCAGCCGGGCGGCGCCGCCGGACCGCCACGCCGGATTGAACAGCCGCGCGACCGGGCGCCGCAGCACCGCCAGCAGAACGACAATCCCGGCGACGACGCTCGCCACCACCATGGCGAAGGAGCACAGGCCGGCCGCTTTCACGGTGATGATGATGATCGCGAAGCCGGTCAGCAGGGCGATCAAACGAGGGTTCCACAGCGCCAGAAAGCTCTCGGGCCGCCGTGACGATCGGCGTTCGATGTCGATCGCCCAACGGCCGCAGAACCAGGTCGACAGGCCCCAGATCAGCGCGCCGGCACCGAACGGAAGCCATGGCTTATGGATCTCGGTCCAGGTCGTGCCTTGCAGACCGGCCAGCATATCCGCGGTCTGCGACGGCACGGTCAGCAGCACGATGCCCAGAATCGCCATGATCCATGGGACGATCGCGGCGATCAGGTGATGGCGTTCCTCGGTCAGAAAGCGGCGGAAACCATGCGGCGGGCCGGTCCACCAGCCATAGGCCGCGAAAGCGAGCAGCCCCAGCGCGAACCCTCCGACCAGCACGCCCGTCACGATCTCGATCGTCAGTGCGCTCGCGTGCGAGCACAGACAATCTTTCTCGATCCGGCCGCTCTGCCAGAAAAACACGGCGCTGTTCATGACGACAAGTGCCAGGACGACGTCTCGCAGCGCGGGTCCGAATCCCTTGGAGCCGGCACTCCCTCGCGGCCTGGCGAGCAGCCCGCTCATGTATTGCTGATCTGAAACATTGCGCTGCCAGCGTGGTGACGAACTGTATGGCCCGGATCGATCGGATGCAATGCCAGAATGAAGTGCCAGAATGAAGTGGCGCGCCGCGCTGCGTGGGCGGCGGTTTACCGGAGGGCCAAACAGTGATCTGATCTGTTCAGGCAAAAAAGGAGCGTCCCATGAACGACAAGGTCAGCCCCGCGCAAACTCTGGCCCACGCCACGCCGGAGACCGCGAAACCCGTCGCCGGCCGCCGCGCGTTTTTCAGCTACCTCGATCTTGGCGTCACCGATGCGTCCAACGGCGCGATGCGGGCGCAGGTCACCAAGGCCACGCAGGGCATGGGCAAGCCGACCGGTTGGCACTACCACGTGTGCGACCAGCAACTTGTCTACATGCTGAAGGGCTGGGTCGATCTGGAATTCGAGGATGGCCGCAAGATCCGCCTCAAGGCCGGTGACTCGCTGATGATCCCGGGCGGCATGCGGCATAACGAGACGGGCACCGCCGACGAACTGGAACTGCTGGAAATCTCGGTGCCGGCCAGGATGGACACGGTGCCGTGCGATCCGCCCCCGGGAAGGAGTTGAGCCGACAGAGGCTGATCACGACCGGGTGAAGAACATTTCCGTCAGAATGTAGTCGGACGCGAGGATCAGGATGGAGGCGCTGACCACTGCCGCGGTGGCGGCGGCGCCGACACCCTGCGCGCCGCCTTTGCTGTTGTAGCCTTGATAACAGCCCATCAGCGCGATCACGAAACCGAACACGCCGGCTTTCGCCAGGCCGGAGATCACGTCCTGGGTTTGCACGAAATCGATGGTGTTGCTCAGGTAGGCGGCCTGGTTGAAGCCAAGTTTCAAGGTCGAAACGATAAAGCCGCCCATGACGCCGAGGATATCGGCGATCAACACCAGGAGCGGCAACGCGAGGACGCCGGCCACCAGCCGCGGCGCGACCAGGTATTTCATCGGGTTGGTCGACAAGGTCGTCAGCGCGTCGATCTGATCGGTGACCCGCATGGTGCCAAGCTCGGCGGCCATCGCGGCGCCGACACGTCCGGCGACCATCAGTCCGGCGAGCACCGGTCCCAACTCACGGGTCATCGACAGTACGACCAGGTTGGCCACCGCGCCTTGCGCCGAGAAACGCGCGAACCCGGTGTAGGACTGCAACGCCAGCACCATGCCGGTGAACACCGCGGTCATCGCGACGACCGGCAGGCTGAAATAGCCAATGTCCAGCAACGCCTTGAGAAACAGGCGGCCGTAAAACGGCGGCCGTACGACATGCGACAAACCGGTGCCGGCGAACAGCGCCACCTTGCCGGTTTCCGCGCAGGTGGAGATGACCGTGCGGCCAACCCCGGCGAGGAAGGACAGAAAGCGGTTCACGCCGGCGAATGGATCCGATGATATCGCCGGCCGAGCGCGGTCAGCACCTCATAGCCGATGGTGCCCGCGGCGCGGGCGGCGTCGTCCACGAGGCGGTGTGGGCCCAGAAAGTCCAGCCAGCTTCCGGGCTGGACCCTTGGGTGATCGGTCACGTCGAACGTGGTCAGGTCCATGGAGACACGCCCTACCAGCGGAACGGGGTGGCCGTCAAAAGACGCGGCGCCCGCATTGGAATGCGCGCGATGCCAACCGTCGGCGTAGCCGATCCCAACGGTCGCGATGCGGCTGGGGCGCGGCGCCGTCCAGGTGGCGCTGTAGCCGACAGTCGCGCCGGCCGGGATGTCACGGACGGACAGCACGCGGGCGGACAGGCGCACCACCGGGCGCATCGGATTGGCCCGCTCCGGCGTCGGATTGACCCCGTACAGCGCCGAGCCTGGGCGGGCCAGATCGAACGCGAAGTTCTCGCCGAGGAATATGCCGGAGGAATTCACCAGACTCGTCGGCGCCGCGGGCAGGCGGGCGCGGATGGTGTTGAACCGCTCCCGTTGACGTTCGTTCAACGGGTCGCCGGCCGCTTCCGCCGACACCAGATGCGACATCACGGCGCGAAGTTCGATCCCGGCGAGGCGACCGTGGTCCTGAGCCAGGATCGCGCATTCGCGCGCGTCGAGGCCCAATCGGGACATCCCGGTATCGACATGCAGAAACGCGGGGAGCGCGCGGCCACGCCGGCGTGCGAGACCGGACCAGGCGTCGATCTCCGCGAGCGAACCGAGCGCCGGGATGATGTCGTGCGCCGCGTAGTCCGGCTCGGCGCCGGTGAACAGACCCGCCCAGTACGACCAGAGCGGCGCCGGGGATGGCGTCGCGCAGGGCCAGCGCTTCATCCGGCGTGGCGACGAAGAAATGCGCGCAACCGGCCGCCGCGAGCGCGGAGGCGACCGGGCGCGCGCCAAGTCCGTAGCCGTCGGCTTTGACGACGGCGCCCGTGGGGCCCGACGAATGTTTCGCCTGCAACAATCGCCAGTTGGCGACAACCGCGCTTAACTCGATGGTCAGTATCGCGTGCGCGGCGTCAGCCCGCATGGTCGGAGTGAACGGTGTCGAGATCGGCGAACCGCGTGAACGCGCCTTCGAAGAACAGCGGGATCGATCCGGTCGGACCATGCCGCTGCTTCGCCACGATCAAATCCGCCTTGTGATGCACCTGCGCCATCTTCTGCTGCCAGTCTTCCATCGCGGCATTGAATTTGTCGGCGCCGCCCTCGAACGCGACCTCCTTCGGCATGCGCTGTTCCAGGTAGTATTCGTCACGATAGATAAACATCACCACATCGGCGTCCTGCTCGATCGAGCCTGACTCGCGCAGGTCGGACAACTGTGGACGTTTGTCCTCGCGGCTTTCGACCTGGCGCGACAACTGCGACAGCGCCAGCACCGGGATGTTCAGTTCCTTGGCCAGCGCCTTCAGGCCCTGGGTGATCTGACTGATTTCCAGCACCCGGTTCTCCGGCCGCGTGCCGGCCGAAGGACGCATCAGTTGCAGATAATCGATGATGACCAGCGCCAGTCCCTTGGTCCGCTGCAACCGCCTGCAGCGGGTGCGCAGCATCGACATGCTGATCGCCGGCGTATCGTCGATTTGCAGCGGCAACGCGCCGATCTCGCGCGAGACCTCGACGAAGCGGTCGAAATCCTTCTGGCCGATGTCACCGCGGCGAATGCGGTCGCCGGAAATGCGCGCCTCTTCGCTCAGCAGGCGAGTGGCCAACTGCTCGGCGCTCATTTCCAGCGAGAACATCGCGACCTGCTGCCGCGGCTGCACGTTCGGACCCTCCGCGCGCGCCTGCTCCAGCAGCGATTTCGCCGCGCCGTACGCCATTTTCGTGGCGAGCGCGGATTTGCCCATGCCGGGACGCCCGGCGAGGATCAACAGGTCCGAGGGGTGCAGGCCACCCAGCTTGCCGTCAATGTCGCGCAGACCGGTGGTGAGGCCGGTGACGTGGCCGGCCTGGTGGAACGCGCGCTCGGCCCCCTTGATGGCCTCGCTGAGCGCGACCTCGAAGGTGACGAAGCCGCCGTCGTTGCCGCCGCCCTCGGTGGCGAGTTGGAACAACGACTGCTCGGCCGCTTCGATCTGGCCGGACCCGTCGAGTTCGGGGTCAGCGCCGAACGCATTGTTGACCACGGTCTCGCCGATGTCGATCAACTGCCGCCGCAACCAGGCATCGTGGATCGCGCGGCCATACTCGCCGGCGTTGATGATGCCCGACCATGGACGACAGCAACTGCGCGAGATAGGCGGTGCCGCCGACTTCCTCGAGGACGCCGGAATGCTCGAACTCGGCCTTTAGGGTGACCGCGTCAGCGAGCTGGCCGGACTTCGATGCGCCGCGCGATGGACTGGAAAATGCGGCCGTGGATCGGGTCGGCGAAATGGACCGGCGCGAGGTATTCCGACACCCGCTCATAGGCGCGGTTATTGGCCAGCAGGGCGCCGAGCAACGCCTGTTCCGCCTGCAAATTGGACGGCGGCAGGCGTTGCGAGAGCCCAAGAAGAGGCGAATCGGTGATGGTGTTCATGCCGGCGCATCATAGTCCGGCATGCGCTCCGGATCACAGCCTGTGATCAGGAGGATACCGGGGAGGAAACCCCAATACGGCCGGCGCCCGCGTATAAATAATCTCGGGTCAACGGCACCGCGTCCTGCCTGGCGCCCAATTGGATCTGGAACACCATGTGGCCGCCGCGGCGGAACGCGAGTTCGGAGCCGGACAGATAGAATTCGAACATGCGGCAGAACCGCTCGTCGTAGATCGAGGCGATGGTGTCGCGGTTGGCGGTGAAGCGCCAGCGCCAGTGCCGTAGGGTTTGCGCGTAGTGCAGGCGCAGGATCTCGATGTCGGTGGCGACGAGGCCGGACCGCTCCACCGCCGGCAGCACCTCGGACAATGCCGGGCTGTAGCCGCCGGGGAAGATGTATTTGTCGATCCAGGCGTTGGTGGCGCCCGGACCCTCGCTGCGGCCGATGGCGTGGATCAGCGCCACGCCGTCCGGCGTGAGGCTGCGCGCGACGGTGTCGAGAAAGGTTTGATAGTAACCAATGCCGACGTGCTCCATCATCCCGACCGACACCACGCGATCGAACTTCTGGGCGACCGCGCGATAGTCCATCAATTCGAAATTGACGCGATCCTCCAGCCCTTCCGCGATGGCGCGGTCCCTCGCAGCGGCCAGTTGCTCGCGGGACAGCGTGATGCCGGTGACCCGCGCGCCGTAGTCGCGGGCCAGCGTGAGGGCCAAACCGCCCCAGCCGCATCCGATGTCAAGCACCTTCAGGTCAGGCCGATCCAGGCACAGTTTCGCGGCGATGTGACGTTTTTTCGCCAGTTGCGCGGCTTCCAACGTTTCATCGCCGCGCTGAAAATAGGCGCAGGAATACTGCCGGTCACGATCGAGGAACAAACTGTACAGTCGGCCGTTCAAATCATAATGATGCGCGACATTTTTCTGCGCCCGCGCGGCGGGGTTGTATTGATCGAGGCGTCTTTTCAACTGACGCAAGAAAGTGCGGAACCGCAAGATAGGCAGCCGGCCAAAATCGCGGCCGATATTGGCGCTCATGACGTCCAGAACGTCGTAGATGCCACAACCATCGGGTGTAATTGTGCCGTCCATGTAAGCCTCACCCAAAGCGAGGCCTGGATTGACGACCAGCGCGCGGATCGCGCCATTCGTTCGGATCACGATGCCCGCCGAAGGACCATCGTCACCCGAGTAAAGACTGAGATGACCATCCGGCCAACGTACCTGTCAGCCGTCCGATCCCGATGAAACGCCGCAAGATCCGA
The DNA here is from genome assembly GCA_963719675.1 of uncultured Alphaproteobacteria bacterium. Taxonomy (GTDB): domain Bacteria; phylum Pseudomonadota; class Alphaproteobacteria; order Acetobacterales; family Acetobacteraceae; genus Rhodopila. The sequence goes on from CAVRDN010000057.1 coordinate 44,634, forward strand.
TCAAGCGCGGTCTGCATGTTGTTGCCCCCTGATGCCCGGACCGAGTTCAAGAGAGAGTTACTGATCATGACAGGATATCGTTGCCGCGTCAAAGCGGATATGAGTACGATATCAGACACATGACCGCGCCGCGTCTCTCGGGCCATAGGCGGGCATAACGTCACGGGGAAAGCAGAGTTCCGCGCGCTTTCCGCGCGCCTCGTTACTGCGATGGCTACTCCGCGGCAAGCCGTCCAGACTGGGCGAATTCCTGGATCGACACCCGCCAGTGGATGCGGTCCTGCTCCGGCGGATAGTCGCCGGCGGCTTTGTGATAGGAACAGCGATTGTCCCAGATCACGATATCGCCAACGTGCCACTTGTGACGGTATTGCCCGTCCGGCTGGACCATGTAGGTCTCCAGTTCCGCGATCAGGTCGTCGCTCTCGGCCTGTTCCGCGCCAAGGATCGAGAGGATCTTGCCGGGATCGAAGTAAAGCGACTTACGGCCGGTTTCGCCGTGGGTGCGAATGATCGGGTGGATCGCCGGCGGAACGTCGCGATCTTCCGGATTGAGCAACGCCTGCTTTTTCCTTCGCCCGCCGTAACTAAAGGCGCCGTTGACGCCGTCGAGGCGCGTCTTGAGGCGCGCGGGGAGGGCTTCGTACGCGGCGTAGCCGCTGGCGAACAAGGTGTCGCCGCCGGTATCGGGGATCGCCAGCGCGTAAAGCTGCGTCGCCTTGAACGGAACCGGGTCATAGGCGCCGTCGGTGTGCCAGCCTTCCGCGCCGCGGCGGTAGATCGACTCGTTCAACTTTCCGTCAGGATTGAACTTGTTCACGCCAAGCATCGTGATGTCCGGATAGTCCGGATGCCGCGTGCTTTTGGACGGATGCGGCGTGACGTGGCCGAAGCGGCGGCTGTAGCGCAGGAAATCGGGGATGGTCAGTTCCTGGCCGGTCACCACCAGAACGTTGTGGTCGAGCCAGGCCTGATAGATCGGCGCGAACCCCGCGTCGTCGAGCGTTTTGACATCGACGCCACTGACCTCGACGCCAATCCGGGGCCCCATCTTACGGATCTGAACCATGGCTGTGTCCTCCTGGTGGCGATTCTGCCCACCATGCGGCGGGTGGCGTCAAGTCCGCGGGGTCCGCTACTCTGCGCGAAACGGAGAATGCCGATGGATTTGCGCGTAACACCCGACCCCACGTTGACCGACCCCAGGTTAACCGACCCCAGGTTGACCGACCCGACGGCGACCGATCTGGCGATCACCTCGCGCCGTTCGGTGCGCCGGTTTCTGCCGACCGCGGTGCCGCGTTCAGTGATCGCGGAGATCCTGGACGCGGCCGCGCGCGCGCCGAGCGGCACCAACATGCAGCCATGGCGCGGCTACGTGCTGGTCGGCGCGCCACGTGATGAACTGTGCGCCGCCGTGCAGGCGGTGTTCGACGCGGAAGAGCCGGGCCATCGGCATGAAGTGCAGTATTATCCTGATGAATTCTTCGAGCCGTATTTATCGCGCCGGCGCAAGGTTGGCTGGGATCTCTACGGAACGCTTGGAATCGCGCGTGGCGAGAACGTAAAGATGCGCGCGCAGCACAGGCGGAACTTTCAGTTTTTCGATGCGCCGGTCGGGATGGTGTTCACCATTCACCGCCGCCTGGCGACGGGATCATGGCTCGATTACGGAATGTTCCTGGAGAACATCATGATCGCGGCGCGGGCGCGGGGGTTGGATACCTGCGCTCAGGCGGCATGGACGCATTATCATAAGGTGATGCGGCCGGTGCTGGGGCTCGCCGAGGAGGAGGTCGTGGTGTGTGGGATGGCCCTGGGTCACGCCGACCCGGACGCGCCGGAGAACCGGCTGGTGACCGAGCGGGTGACCTCGGACCGGTTCATGGACTGGCGGGGATTTGACTGAGGGTACGCCGGAACATATAGAGAACGCAACCGAACCGCGGAACCTGGGGAGAACGCCCGGCGAACGCGTTTGTCTCCTTTTTCAGCCTGAGTGGAGGGTTTAGGATCGCCGCCCGCCGCAACGTTGCAACCAGGCCACAACCGCCCTATCTTGTGGTTCTTCGACGGTGGATCGCAACATGCAGTGTTCCGAATCCCTCTCCCGGCCCGTAAAGGACGATGCGACAATGATAAACGCCACGGAGGCCGATGTGCTTGACGCAGTCCAGATGCCGGGTCGCCATCAGGTTCGGGTCGATCGCACCCGCGACTCGCTGCTGACTGATTTCGGTCGAGCGACGTTGACCGACCGATATCTGATGCCGGGCGAGGAATTCCAGGACCTGTTCGCCCGCGTCGCGTCATTTTACGGCGACGATCAGGGCCATGCCCAACGCATCTATGATTATATGAGCAAGCTGTGGTTCATGCCGGCGACGCCGGTGCTGTCCAATGGCGGCACGCAGCGCGGCTTGCCAATTTCATGCTTTTTGAACGAGGCCACCGACAGCCTGGAAGGCATCGTCGGGCTGTGGAACGAAAACGTCTGGCTGGCGTCGAAAGGCGGCGGCATCGGGTCGTACTGGGGCAATTTGCGCTCGATCGGGGAGAAGGTCGGCGCGGTCGGCAAAACCTCCGGCGTCATTCCGTTCATTCGCGTGATGGACAGTCTGACACTGGCGATTTCGCCAGGGATCGCTGCGCCGCGGTTCGGCGGCGGTGTATCTGCCGGTGTCGCATCCGGAGATCGAGGAGTTCGTCGAATTGCGGCGGCCGACCGGTGGCGATCCGAACCGAAAAGCGCTGAACCTGCATCACGGCATTCAAATCCCGGACGCGTTCATGCGCGCGGTCGAAGCGGACGAGCCGTGGCCGCTGCTCTCGCCGAAAGACAAGTCGATCGTGCGCCAGATTTCGGCGCGGGCGTTGTGGGTGCGCATCCTGACCGCGCGCATCGAAACGGGCGAGCCATACCTGGTATTCTCCGATCACGTCGCGCGGGCGCAGCCGGAGCATCACAAACTCGCCGGGCTGGAAGTGAAAACCTCGAACCTGTGCAGCGAAATCACCTTGCCGACGGGACGCGACCATCATGGTGTCGAGCGCACCGCGGTCTGCTGCCTGTCCTCGCTGAACCTGGAGAAATGGTTCGAGTGGGAAAACCACCCGACGTTCATCGAGGACGTGATGCGGTTCCTCGACAACGTGTTGCAGGACTTCATCGACCGCGCGCCGCCGGGCATGGAAAAGGCGCGCTATTCGGCGATGCGCGAGCGTTCGGTTGGACTTGGCGTGATGGGCTTCCACTCGTTCCTGCAGGCGCTGAACGTGCCGTGGGAAAGTGTTGTCGCCAAGGTCTGGAACAAACGGATCTTCAAACATATCCGCGCGCAGGCCGACACCGCCTCGATCGTGCTGGCCGAGGAACGCGGCGCGTGCCCGGACGCCGAGGAATACGGCAGCAAGGAACGGTTCTCGCACAAGATGTCGTTGGCGCCGACCGCGTCGATCTCGATCATCGCGGGCAACGCGTCGCCGGGAATCGAGCCGATCGCGGCGAATGTGTTCCTGCAAAAGACGCTGTCCGGCAGCTTCACGGTGCGCAACCGCCATCTGCAGAAGCTGCTTGAGGCGAAAGGCCAGGACAACGATGCGGTGTGGTCGTCGATCACCACCACGAAAGGCAGCGTGCAGCACCTCGATTTCCTGACCGACGATGAGAAGGCGGTGTACAAAACGGCGTTCGAACTCGATCAGCGCTGGATCGTCGAGCACGCGGCGGATCGCGCGCCGTTCATCTGTCAGAGCCAGTCGGTCAACGTCTTCCTGCCCGCCAATGTGCATAAGCGGGATCTGCATCAGATCCATTTCATGGCATGGAAGCGCGGCGTGAAGTCGCTGTATTATTGCCGCAGCCTGTCGATCCAGCGGGCGGACAATGTCAGCACCAAAGCGGTCGCTCCGGTGGACGATATCCATCAGCCGGCGAATGACACGACGGCGCCGCTTCCGCTGGTCGCCGCGGCAACCACCGACTACGAGGAATGCCTCGCCTGCCAATAGGCAAGCCGCATTCGCGCCTGACCGCCGGCGGTGAAGGCTGATCCCTGGTCTGGGTTGGCGCCTCCCGGTCGAAGCGACAGGCGAAACACCCCCGAGGTGCCTACACCCGCGACTTCGCTGTCGTCCCGCCCGGCAATTGTCAGAAAAATCACGATATTCTGACGATCGATCACTCCACCGCCTGGTAAGGCAGACGTCGAACGACGCGGAGTGGAAAATGCGGTCCTCAATTGCGGCGACGGGGCTGTTCTGTAGCGCCCGGCACCACCGTGCCGCGTTGTCTCGCGTGGTCCGCCGGATGCCAGCCGACGATTGACGGGACACCACCGCGGTGGCGCGAACCCATGTGCCAACTCACCCGAGCGCCTGACCAGTGCGGGTTGTCACCGGACCCGCCACTTCAGGTTCGGGTGCTCGACCGCTTCCTGTGTCAACTGAGTAGCCATGGCGGTGGTCCAGGGAATGTTCGACAATCCGCGAATTGAAGGCGTGCAAGAACCGGAATACTCTGAAGCCTACATTCAGAGCCTGCTCGTGGCTGACTTCGACGCGTCGTTTTATCGCGAACGCTATCGAGACATTAACGCGGGCCTGGTCGATCCGTTGGAACATTATTGCATGTTCGGATGGAAGGAAGGCAGAGATCCTTGCGCCTGGTTCTCAACGCGGCGCTATTTGGAACGCAATTCCGATGTCGCGGAAAGCGGGCTTAACCCCTTCCTCCATTACATCCTGGTCGGCAAGCAAGAAGGCCGTTGCATTTGGCCGGCGGATCACAAAGGCCCCTTTGATCTGGACGTCCTTCCGTCGGCCACGCTGGTCGCGGACAGCGATCTGCATGACCTGATCGGATTTCGGCCGCGATGCCTCGTTCCACCACGCGAGATCTTGCGCATCCAATGCCTGACGCTTCATTGGGTCATCCCTGATTTCAGCAATGGCAGTGGTGGCCACATGACCATTTTTCGGCTGATCCGCTGGCTGGAGATGGCCGGACATATCTGCGCGATCTGGATCACCAGTCCGCGCCAACACAGCACGTCCGTTGCCGCTTACGATGACATCATCAAGCATTTTCAGACCGTCCGCGCCACCGTGGCCTTCGCCGACGACGGCCTGACCGAAGCGCATGGCGATGCCATCATCGCCACCGGATGGCAGACGGTGGCTCGCGTTCTCAACGCCACGGGTTTCCGCGAGCGGTTCTATCTCGTGCAGGATTACGAGCCGAGCTTCCATCCCGCCGGTAGCTATGCGCTCGCGGCGGAATGGACTTACACGCAGGACCTCGCTTGCATATGCGCGAGCCCGTGGCTGGCGCGACTGATCAGTGAGCGGCACGGACGCTGGGTCAGTCACTTCTGGCTGGCCTACGACAGGGCGATCTACTACCCGCCGCCGGCCTTCGAACAACCTGACGAGCACGGGCCGCCCCCGATACTCCATATCGCGGTCTACGCCCGCCTCACTTCGGCGCGGCGCGCCGTCGAGTTGGCATTCCTTGCCCTGGAGCATCTCGCCGCCAACGGCGTGCGGTTTCACGTCGATCTGTTCGGTGACGACGTCATCAATACCGCGGCTCCATTCCCTTGCTCCAATCACGGGATTCTCGATCCAGGCGGTCTGGCGGAACTCTACAGGAATGCACACATCGGCATCTGCTTTTCCGCGACCAACTATTCGCTGGTGCCACAGGAGATGATGGCCTGCGGGCTGCCGGTGATCGAAATTGAAGGCGAGAGCACGCGCGCGGTGTTTCCGGAAGATGTGGTCACGCTGACCGGCCCGCATCCTTGCGCGATCGCCGATAGCATCGAGGCCCTGCTGCGCGATTCGGAACGCCGCCGCCGCCAGGCCAACGCCGCGTTTCGGTGGGTCGATCAGTTTGGTTGGGAAAGCGCCGCGCACCTGGTCGAGCGGGCGCTGCTGGAGAAATTAACGGCGTCTTCCGCCCAACCGGCGGCGCGGCCGCGGAATGCTCCGGCCAAAGCCGCGGTTCGCTGGCGAACGTCCCGCACGTCGGAGGCGCGCCGCTTCGCCCGCGCGCCAAAGGTCAGCGTCTGCATTCCCACCTACAACGGAGGCGAACTGCTGACGGAGGTGATCCAGCGAGTCGCCTCGCAACGCGCGCCATGGCAATTCGAAATCGTCATTGTCGATAGCGGTTCGACCGATGGCTCAATCGAGCGGATCGTTTCTGCCATGGCCGATACGAACGGCTCCCTTCGTCCCGCGGACTTTCGTCTGGAACGCATTCAGAAGTCCAAATTCCAACATGGCCGTACGCGCAATCTTTGCGTGAGCCTGGCATTGGGCGACTTCGTTGCTTTCCTCACTCAGGACGCACTGCCCACCGATGAGTTTTGGCTGTACAACCTCGTCACGGTCCTGGAACGCTTTCCTGGCGCCGCGGGAGCGTTCGGTCGCCATATCGCCTGGCCGGCTGCCTCCCCATTCACAAGGCGCGACATCGCGAACCACTTCGATGGGTTTCTCAGCTTCCCCCTGGTCCTGTCCCGCGCGAGCAGGCTGCCCGGGATTGACGATAATACCGAGGCAGCACGAAAAATCCTGCATTTCTTCAGCGATAACAATGCCTGCCTGCGTAAGGCGGTATGGCACACCGTCCCCTATCCCGAGATCGACTTTGGCGAAGACCAGGCCTGGGCCGACAGGATCATCGAGCTTGGTTACGAGAAAATCTACGTCCCAACTGCTGTCGTGCAACATTCGCATGCCTACACGCCAACCGAAATCACCGAGCGGGAGGCGCTCGAGGCGTGCTTCTTCGCGACAACGTTCGGCTACGAATTGTACGATTTCAGCAAGTCCTTCGCGGAGCACATCGCCGCCATCAACGATGCCGACACCCGCTGGGCCAACGCGAACGCGGTCTCGGAGGAAGACCTCGCGCGACGTCTGATGGAAAATAAAGCGAGGCTCTACGGCCGCGTCATCGGTATGGAAAAGGCCCGGGCCACGATCCCCACCGCGTTCAACCTGAAAGCCAATGAACCGGTCGATCGTCGCGATCGGGTGGTAAAGCCCGTGGCATCGGAACGCCGCGTCAATCGCGTGACATTCGTAGATGCCGTCTCACAGGATGCCGATCGCTCTCTCGCCGATATGTTACCGTAACGCTACCGGTATGTTCATCGATCTTGCCGTCGGTACGACGGCCGCGCCGAAAAAATCGGAGTTCAATGCGTGTTGAAGTTGCTCCTGCAAGCGGACCGGAAGTCGGAGCAAGCCCTGAAAAAGCGTTTGCCGCCAATCATTGACGGCATCGAGCCGCTTACGTCAGCGGACCTGGCGGGCCAGTTGTTCGCATGGAGCTCTCGCGATCGGTCCGCGACGGAAGCCGACCAATGTCTGACCGTCGGCATTGTCATGGAAAGCGCGGAGGACACGTCACGCGAAGCACTCCAGTCATCCTTTCCCGGCCAACTGGAAACCGATAGCGTCTTCGTGTTGCCGCCCCGCGTCACGGACTTCTCCGGGTTCGAGGCGTGGTGCGCCGCCCGGGTCAAACGCGTGCTCGATGTCCTGCTCGGCCAATACGTCGCCAGCCAACTCGCCACCGCCAGTTTGCGTCGCCATACGGAACAACTCGAACGTTCTCTGGAGCAGGCGGAAGCAGTCTTCACGGAGTTCCGGCGGGAGCCTTTGAAACTGGCGTACCGGACCGAGCGCGCGGGGACCTATGCGCTCCCGCTCATGGGTTCAAACGAGGGCGGCCAGCGATCCCTTGAGGTCAATCAGACCCTCAGGCGGCATATCCCCAATATTCGTTACATCGACGTCTTCTTCAACGGCGACGGCCGTAACCTCGAGGGAACCATCCGGTTCACGGCCCGCGGCGCGTGGTCGGAAAAAGTGCTGTGCGATGCCTCCATCGACGTGAAAGAGATCGGCCCAGGCTGGACCCGGTTCAAATGCGATCCGCTGGAAAGCGGTGACGAAGAGCCACTTGTCATCGAACTCCACTTATCAGGTTCTGAACTGGGCTGGATCGCGCCGGCGTTCTCGCATCCCAGCCCAGTTGAGGAGGAGTGCGCGACCATCGCCGGCTACAGTCCGATCGGACGCCCTCTCGCGATGCAAATCTGGTCAGGCATCGCGGGCATCGAAGCGCCGGCCGCCATGCGTGAGAACGGCCAGGCTCATGATGCCGCGGCCGCGACCATCCTCGCCATCGCATCCGAGCAACTTGGCATGGCGGAAATGATATCGAAGCTGCCGCCCGCACTGACTTTTTCGCCGGTCAGCTACGACGGGACGACGCAATCGCTGCTGGTTCACCCATTGGGCACCCGCCCAACCGTGGTGCGGCTGCCGTCGCTGACCGTGTCCGGGCTGAGTTCCCTGTCCGCGATCGTGCAGCTCAGAGACGCCAATGCGCAACCGACCGAGTTTGGCCTGTTCGTGTCGCCGGCGGCCGATCGGGGCCGGACCTTCAACGGCCGGTCGACGGGAGAGGATATCGATCTGGCCAGCGTAGCCTGGCACAAATTCAACGCGCGCGAATGGGGCGAAATCGAATTGAATCTTCCCGCGATGCTCGATGGGGACATTCATATCTATCTGCTGACGCGCACATTGACGGAGAATTATAACTACACGTCGGCCTGGTTCCGCGGTCTTCGGATGACCTGCCGGAATTCCATCGCGGCCGACAGGTTCGATCAACAATGATCGCCATTGTCATTCCGGCCTTCAGGCACAGCGTCCTGCTGTTTGACGCCATCGCATCACTGCTGCGCGGGGATGTCCTGGAGTGCGATATCGTCGTGGTGGACGACGGCTGTCCGGATCCGGCGACCCTGTTCGGCGGCCTCGGGCTGAGTGCCCTGACGCCGCGCATTCACTACATCCGCGGTCGTAACAGGGGTCTCAGCGGCGCGCGCAATCGCGGCATTGAGTATGTGCTGGCCGTACTGCCCGATGCCGAGGCGATCTTCTTCCTGGACGCGGACAACATGCTGTCGCCCTGGTCGCATCGGCAAATGTCGCGCGTTCTGATTGAGCATCCCGAGGCTGACTGGTTTTATCCCGACATTCGCATGTTCGGTCTTGAACTCGACTGCGACTTTTCCGGCCCGTACACCGTTCTGGTCCAGTCGCTGGAGAACATCTGCGAAGCGGGCAGTCTCGTGCGCCGCCGGGTGTTCGAGTCGGGCACACGGTTTTCGGACGCCATGCGTCTTGGCTTCGAGGACTGGGACTTCTGGCTCTCGGCCGTGGAAGCCGGCTTCCGCGGGCGTCACTTCCCGGCCTCCGGCTTTCGCTACCGCAAACGCCCGGAGAGCATGCTGGCGGACTCAAATCGCGATGCCGCGATCATCCGCTTCGAACTGGAAAAGCGGCATCCCTGGATGCGCGACATGCGCACGATGCTGGCGCTGGAGCATGCCGAATGGCCGCGTTACGCGATCTACCTGCGAGATCTGCACATCGTCCGTCTCACCTCTTCGGCGGAAGGCCAGACGGAGGAAATCGGTTGGCCGGAATACGTGATCCGCTTCTGGCGAGCGGCGCGAGCGCCGAACGCGTTCCAGAGCGGCGCCATCCTGATCGTGACCACAAGTCACGATATCCACATGCTCGTGGAGGCGAAGCTTTGGCACTGGACTTTGTCCGATCTCGAGTTGCGTTTGCGCGACAGCAACCTTGCCTGCGCGACGATCCGCGCGACCGCCGAAGGCCGGTTCGGTATCGACGCGCCGACGTCCGGACCGGATCCGGCCGCCGCGGTCGCCGCGGTGTCCACGCAATTGCTGCGGGAAATCGTGCACGATTCGACGGACGAATGGATCGCCACCGCCGACACGCCACAGCCGATGCCGCGCGTTTCGCGACGCGACATTTTCCTGCCGCCCTGGGCCGTGCCGTCGCGGCCGGGTCACGGCGCGTTGCAATCTCTTGTCGGGATCTGCCGGGAATTGCGCCGGTCCGAACATGCCGGCTCGAGGCATTTGCCAGGTGAGGAGTTACGCCCAGGAATCGCGGATGTGTCGATGCTGCATCAGGAACTGCGGGCAAGGTTTGGCGGCGCGCTGCTGCCTCCCGCCCTGCATTACCAACGGCCGGAAATCGCGTTCGTGCTGCCCTTCGTGGATTTCGGCGGCGTCGAGAAGGTCACCATCGCTGTCGCGGGAGCACTTCGCTTGCTTGGTTACGGGGTCAACCTCGTCGTGCTCAATCCGCGCGACGTGCATCTGGCGGTCGCGATCCGCCGCACGTTCGATCGCATCATTTTCATGGACAATGCCGAGTTTGAAAACTGGTCCGGTCCGACCTATCGCGGCACCAATCTTTCACGGTGGTCCGTCTCCGGCGACCATCGCGGTGAGGTCAACCAACTCTCGGTGTTCGACGTCGTCATCGGCGCGCATGCCGGCGATATGTTGGGCCTCATGGGAGAGCTTCGCCGGCGGGGCGTGATAACCGCCAGCCATCTGCATTTGTTCGATCGTTCCGCGCTTGGCCGCAACGTTGGACACCCGACGCTGGCGGTCGCCTTCGAACATGCGTTGGATCTCATCATCGGATGCTCGCAACGGATCTGCGCGGAGATCCATGCCGCCGGCGTGCCGCTGACCAAAGTCACGCTGGTGCCAAACGCGTCCACGCTCGAGCTCGCGCCGGAGCGGGCGCGTGATCTGTGCGACGCGCGCCGGCGTCGTGGTTCCGGCCACCTGAATGTTTTGTTCTTGGGACGGATCGATCAACAGAAAGGGGTCGATCGTCTGATTGATCTGCGGCGTCGGTTTCGCCGCGACGAGCGCGTTCGGTTTCGCATCGTCGGCAAGCCGATCATCGATGATCCTGCCTCGGCCGATGCCCTCGCGGCATCGCTTGAGGATCCGGTGTACGAGCCCCGCGATCTTCTCGCCCTTTATGTCTGGGCCGACGTTCTCGTCGTGCCGTCGCTGTTCGAAGGGCTTCCCCTGACACTGCTTGAGGCCATGTCGGTGGGGGTCGTGCCGATCGTGACCCGGGTGGGCGCGGTGGAGGAGGCGGTGCGTGACGGTATCGACGGATGGATCGTGAGTCAGGACGGATGCGTGGAGGAGATGCGGATCCGTATTGAACAACTTCTTGACGACACGCCGCTCCTGCACGCGATGTCCGGCGCGGCGTTCGAGTCGATGCGTGACCGTGACTGGAACCGGTCCGTCAGGGCGCTCGATGAGACCTTGAGGCGCCTGCTGCGGGATCGAGGGCAGTCTCGCGCCAGGTGGCTGCGCGCGTTGCTGCCGCGGGCGACGCACGCGTTAATGGCCGGCGATGCGACATCCGTCCCGTTGAGCGCCGCGTCGCGCGACCGTCACGTCACTACGGCCCCATTTCGTGAAATCGCCGCGGCAGATGTGTAGGGCCATGTCAAACACCACGGGATCTGGAGATGCGCGATGAACGTCGGCCCGATCAGGTTATCTGTCGCGGCATGGAGTGCCGGAATCGACTCCGAGGCGGTGTTCTGGGAGAACTGGGTAAAAACCGGCGGTGGTCGTTGGCCACAGGATTTCATCGCACGGCAACAGACCGACCGGATATTCGATGCCAGTCTGGAAGCGCTACTGCCAGTCGGTGAGGATAGCCGGGTCCTCGATGTCGGTGCGGGTCCGATGACATTCCTGGGCACGCGATCCGCGACACGAACCATCCACTTCGTGGCGGTAGACCCGCTCGCTGCCTTATACGGACAGATACTCGACACGTATGGAATCGTACCTCCCATTCGTACGATATTCGCGACCGCTGAAGACCTCTCGGCGTTTCTTGATTTCTCGAGCTTTGACCTCGTGCATTGCCAAAATGCGCTGGACCACTCTTTCGACCCGATCCGTGGAATTGAGGAAATGCTCCGTGTCGTGAAAACCGGCGGCTGTGTGGTGCTTCGCCATTATACGGACGAAGCGGAGTACAGGTGATTACGAGGGTTTCCATCAATTCAATTTCAATGAAAAAGACGGCAGATTCTATGTTTGGAATCGGGACACAGGCAAGTTCCCGGAGGAACATATTCAATGTGACGCCATATTCGAAACCGTGATGAACCCGGCCCTGCGATCGATCGAAGTCGTAATCCGCAAAACAGGCGAGTTTCCCGACACGGCCGACAAAGGCCGATTCCGGGACCGAGTTCGCGATTTGACGGATGGCCTCGTGAATCATTTTGTTTCGCATACATTAGAGAAATTGAAGATCCTCGACCCCCAATCCGTCCCGAAGGCACAGTCGATCGATGCTCTGAAGGGGGACGCTCATGCTAATTCGCGGGCGGACCAAAATGCGGCGGATCTTCGCAGCGAGGGGTTATGACACGGTCATTCGCATCGAATTCCACGCGGCGTAGCGCGGATCTCGGCGACGCTCCCGACTCCACCAGGTTTGTCCACCTGGGAGGGCATCTGCTGTGAGCGGCATAGGGGACCTCGGCAAGACACAATTTGATGTTCGTCGCTCCTTCCACCCCAACGCCGGTTTGCCGAAGGACCATCTCAGCGGCAAAATTCTTGGCGGCGAGCACCGCGCGCTGATGGCTGATTCGCTGACGCGACCCCTGATCGATGATGATCTGATGTCCATACCGGCCGCGGCGGATCGAGAGAACTATTACGGTGAGCGCCACCTTGAATATTGGTTGTCCGGGCTACTGGATTCGCAAAAGCTTGGCGCCTGGCTGCCGGCCGAGGGTGCGACTGCTCGTTACCTTGATTTCGGTGGCTGCACTGGGCGCGTCGCACGTCATATGACGCGGCGACCGGGCCTCGCGGTCTGGCTGTGCGATATCAACGCGAACTGGATCGCCTGGGTTGATGAGTTTTTCGTTCCGCCGATCGCCGCTTTTCAGAACAGGATTTTTCCATCGCTGCCGATCTCGGATGGATATTTCGACCTCGTATCCGCGTTTTCAGTCTTCACCCACTTCGATCATGATGAGATTCCCTGGCTGCTGGAGTTGCGTCGCATCGTTCGCCCAGGCGGCTACATCTACGCGACCGTGATTGACGAACATGTATGGGACCGCCTGACGGATCCCGCCTGGGAGTGGTTGCTGAATTCGGTCGCGGCGGGACGGCACAAAGACATGCTCGTGGCGCGGGCAGCGCACGAGCTGACCGGGCGGGTCGTCCTCGAACGTTCGTCCGCCGAGGCCTATAACTTCAATGTGTTCCTGCCGCGAAAGTATCTCACGGCGAAGTGGGGAAGATTCTTCAACTCTATCGAATTCTTCCAGGATCACCATGCCTTCCAGACCGTTGTGGCGCTTCAGGTGCCTTGACGGCTTTGGCGGACTGCCGGCGACCCGTGAAGACCGATGCCTGCTCCGGTCGCGGAAAGCTCGAGCTCTCGCGGTCACATCAACGAGTATCCCGCGAGAATGGAGAGCTCAGCTACGCGCCGGTCATTTGACTTTGTTACGACCCTCGATGGAGCGATGCATGATCAGGTTTTGTATAGTCGCCACATCAAGGAGCGGCACCAGCTATCTGGCTACAGCCCTTACCGGCTTTCCGAAGGTTCTTTGCCACGGGGAGGTTTTTCATCGAAACGTGGCGGAGCACATTTCCGCCGAGTACACCGGCGCTCTCGACTTCAGCCTGAGAGAACAAAACCCAATCGCATTTGTCGATCAGATATTCGCCCTGAAAACGGATCTGTATGCCGCGGGCTTCAAGATTTTCAGAGGTCACAGCGATACCGCATTGGCCCATATTCTGGCGGATCGGGAAATAAAAAAAATTGTGCTGCGACGCGAGAATGTGCTGGCCTCGTACTCATCGCTGCTCATCGCGATCAAAACCGGTCATTGGCAAAGTCGACCGAACTGGGTATCGAACTGGGTGGAGCCGCCGTCGGAAGCCCGGCACGACCCGGAAGCTCAACCCATGGAGCCGGTGGAAAGTAAAGTCACGTTCGATCCGGCTCGGTTCAGGGCTTACTGGGACTGGGAATGTCAGACTTACGACTACTATCGCGGATCAATCGCGGACGCCAAGGGAGACTATCTTGATATCGATTATCTGACGTTGACCACTGGTGATTTCTCCTCGGTTGAACGTTTCCTTGACTTGCCCGTGGGACATGTGTGGAAGACAGACGTCGAAAAACTGAATACGAGGACAATACTGGATCAATTCTACAACCCGAACGACGTGTTGGAGTTTGCTCGGGAATGGAAGATCGAACATTGGCTGCGAGAGTGATTCCGAATGCTCACGGGCGCATGGGTTCGGGCGTGGCGTCACCCGGGAAATTCGTGTTGTATCTGGAATGACCGGGCGGCGGGCCGGCGGTAGATCTCCCCGGCCCGACTGCGACAGAGGCGTTGGACCAGGGGCCAGGCGGGGATGATCGGACGGCCGAGACGCACCCGTCTGCCCGGACACTTGCTCGTATCGCTGAGGCGATCACCACGGCAGCAGCGGTTTGGATGCGGCGGGGCGAGCGCCTTTGGGCCGCCAACACACGGAATTCAGCGTTGGCGCCCAACAGGCTTGCAAAAGACTCAGGCGAGCGGCGCGACCGAAAGCCTGCCAACGACCCCGTGCTTCTGGATGAGGGCCGCGACGGCGCCGGACTTCTTGGCGTCCTCAACAAACTTCTTCAGATATGCCGCGCCCGCCGCGTTCTTCTTCGGGGTACCGATCGCTTGCTGCACGGCGGTGAACTGACCGTCGAGAATCCGCGATCCCGGCATTTTCGCGACATCGCCAATCAGACCTGGACGCAGGCCGGCCAAAGCCTCCATCTTTTCCTTTTGGAACATTTCCACGACCGCCGCCTGGCTGTTGCCGCGATGGAGGGTGGCATTGTGGATGTTTCGTTCCAGCCACAGATCATATGCGCTGCGCGCGGTCACCGCGATGCGGTTGCCTTTGACATCGACCTCGGCGATCGATTTGATCGGTGAGCCGGCGGGCACGAGATAGGTCGCCTCGATCTCCACGTACGCCGCGGTGAAGTCGATCTTCTCCGCGCGCGCGGGCTCGGCGCCGATCAGGCCGATGTCCCACTTGTCGTTTTCCGCGTCGTCAGCCAGTTCGCCAGGTTTGGCATACGGCACGAATTGCACCGGGACGCCCAGACTTTCGGCGATCGCGCGGGCCATATCGGGGGAGCATCCGTCAGGATCGCCGGACGCGGTACGGCCGGTGACGAGCAGGAAGTTTCCCATGTTGATCGCGGCGCGCAAAACGCCGTGCGGCGCGAGTTGAGCGACGACTTGTTGTTGAGACATGTTTTCACGTCCAGAGTTTGTTGACCGGCGCAAGGTATCGTGTGGGATGGGGTGGGGGCAACCCACGACCCAGGGATCTTGACCGCGCGGGGTATCCGGCCCCTAAAACCGGGCATGTCAGACCAGCCGCCCGAGGCGATCCTCGACGCCCTGCGCCGCATGAACCTGTTGGGTGCGACAGGCGGCGAGCGGCTGACCGGTGGCGTGTCCTCCGACATCTGGCGGATCGATCTTCCTTCAGGGCCGATCTGCGTCAAGCGCGCGCTGGCGAAATTGCGGGTAGCGGCGGACTGGCATGCGCCGGTCGAGCGGAATGTGTTCGAGGCGCGCTGGATGCGGCACGCCGATGGGTTCGCGCCTCGGTTGCTCGGTCAGGACGCGGAGAGTGGCACGCTGGCGATGGCGTTCCTTTCGCCCGCGGATCATCCGTTGTGGAAGAATCAGTTGCGCGATGGCATCGCCGATGCCGGGTTCGCCGCGCGTGTCGCCGAAGCTTTGGTGACGATCCATGCGAAGACCGCCGCCGATCCCTCGATCGCCGCGGAGTTTCCGACGGATGCGATCTTTTACGATATCCGGTTGGAGCCGTATCTGGTCGCGACCGCGCGCGCGCATCCGGATCTCGCGGATCGATTGCTGGCGTTGGTGACGGCAACGCGGGCCAACAAGAAAGCGCTGGTGCATGGCGATGTCAGCCCGAAGAACATCCTGTGTGGTCCGGCCGGTCCGGTGTTCCTGGATGCCGAATGTGCATGGTGGGGCGATCCGGCGTTCGACCTGGCGTTTTGCCTGAACCATTTGCTGCTGAAGTGCCTGTGGACTCCGCGCGCGCGGGTCGGGTTTCTGCGTTGCTTCGACGCCCTCGCCGCGACATATTCGCGCGGCGTGGTCTGGGAAACGCCGGATGCGCTGGAACAACGCGCGGCGGCGTTGTTGCCCGGATTGTTCCTGGCACGAATCGATGGCAAATCGCCTGTCGAATACATCACCGCGGAGCCTCAGAAGGATCGGGTGCGGCGCGTTGCACGCGCATTGCTGGCCGATCCGCCGAAGCACCTGTCGGAGATTCGCGAGGCATGGGCAAAGGAAATCGACGCATGACCAATATCGCCTTCGTGCACGCTCGGCGGGTGTGGGACAGCCGTGGCCGGCCCACGGTGGAAACCGACGTGATGTTGGAGCACGGCGCGGTTGGACGGGCGATCGCGCCGGCCGGAGCCTCCACCGGCAGCGCCGAGGCGTTGGAATTGCGCGATGGCGGCGAGGCATTTGGCGGCTACGATGTTCAACGCGCGATCGCGAATGTAAATGGGGAGATCGCCTATGCGGTCACCGGCATGGACGCGGCCAACCAGGCGGCGCTGGACCGGCGATTGATCGAATTGGACGGCACGCCGAACAAGAGCCGCCTTGGCGCCAATGCGTTGCTCTCGGTGTCGATGGCGGCCGCGCATGCCGCGGCTCAGGCCGCTGACCTGCCATTGTTCCGTTATCTCGCCGATACTGATGTCTCGCTGATCCCGCTGCCACAAATCCAGATATTTGGCGGTGGCGCGCACGCCGGGCGACGGGTGGATATTCAGGACTTCATGGTGATGTGCCCAGGAGCGGGGAGCTTCGCGGAGGCGTTGGAGTGGACGGCGGAAGTTTACCGGGCGGCGGGAAAGTTGATGGCGGAAGCGGGGACTTTGGCCGGCGTCGCGGACGAGGGCGGTTGGTGGCCGGCGTTCTCGACCAACGAGCAGGCACTGGACGCCCTGGTGCGGGCGATCGAGCGCGCGGGGTTCCGGCCCGGAGAGCAGGTGGGCATCGCGCTCGACATCGCCGCGTCGGAGTTTGGCGAGGGCGGGCGGTATAAGTTGGCGCTGGAGGATCGGGAACTGGACAGTTCCGGCATGATCGCGCTGCTGTCTGGGTGGATTTCCCGCTATCCGATACTCTCGATCGAGGACCCGCTGGCCGAGGACGACCCGGCGGGGTTCGCGGAGTTCACCCGCCTGCATGGAAAGTCGTTGCAGATTGTCGGCGACGATTTTCTGGTCAGCGACGCCGCGCGCGTGCGCGATGCCGCCAGCAAGGGCGCGGCCAATACGGTGCTGCTGAAGCCCAATCAGCGTGGCACGCTGAGCGAGACGCTGGATGCCTGGAACGCGGCGAAGGACACTGGTTTTTCGGCGATCGTATCGGCTCGCTCGGGGGAGACCGAGGACACGACAATCGTGCACCTCGCGGTTGGTTGGGAAGTTGGACAGTTGAAGGTCGGCAGTTTCTCGCGCGGCGAACGGATGGCGAAGTGGAACGAAATGCTGCGGGTCGAGGAAGCGTTGGGCGCGCGGGCGCGGTTCGCCGGCGGCGCGGTACCTGGGGCGTTCGCGGTCGTGAAGGTCGTTTATCACGCGTCGGCTGGTCCCGATCTCGCGGCACGGCTTGCGTCTTTGCCGGGCCTGGAGATCGCACGCTGTCCGGAGGATGACGACGCACGGCTCATGTCGTTGCTGCCGGAGTGCGAGGTGTTGTGGCACGTGCTGAAACGCTGCACATCCGACATGATCGCGGCGGCGCCGAAGCTGCGGCTGATCCAGAAGATCGGCGTTGGCGTCAACACGATTGATCTGGAAGCGGCGAAGGCGCGCGGCGTTCCGGTGTGCAATCTTCCCGGCACGAACGCGCGGGCGGTGGCGGAACTGACGCTGGCGCTGATGCTGGCGGTGTTGCGGCGGGTGCCGCGGTTCGATGCGTCGTTGCGTTCTGGCGTTTGGACCGATCTGGCGTTGCAGGACGGATTGGGCGAGCTTGGCGGTCGCGTGGTTGGACTGGTCGGCTACGGGTCCGTGCCGCGGTTGTTGGCGCCCGTGCTGGCCGCGATGGGGTGCGAGGTTATCTATACGGCTCGCAATCAGGTGCCCGACGCGATGGGCCGGTTCATGGCATTGGACGCGTTGCTGGATCGGTCCGATGTCGTAAGCTTGCATCTGCCGTTAACCGCGGACACCGACCGGCTGATCGACCGAGCGGCGTTGGCGCGGATGAAACAAGGGTCGGTTTTGATCAACACCGCGCGCGGTGGGCTGGTCGATCAGCCGGCGCTGACCAATGCGCTGCGCTCCGGCCATCTTGGCGGTGCGGGTCTGGATGTCTTCAGCGAGGAACCGTTGGCGCGTGACGAGGCTTTGTTGACGTTGGACAACGTCGTCATCACGCCGCATGTCGCCTGGATCAGCACCGGAACATTCGACCGCAGCTTCCGTCTGGCCGCCGAGAACTGCCGTCGCGTGGTGGCGGGCGAGACGCTGTTGCATCGAGTGGTATAAGGAAACGCGAGGATGGCTCTGCAACTTCGTCCGAACTGCGAGTATTGCGATAAGGACCTGACGCCAGACGCGACCGATGCGCGGATCTGCTCGTTCGAATGCACGTTCTGCGCGGACTGTGTGGAGACGAAGTTGCACAACGTCTGCCCGAACTGTGGTGGCGGTTTCGAGCGCCGGCCGATCCGTCCGGTCACGGAATGGCGGCCTGGCGTATCGCTGACGCAACGTCCGGCATCGACGCAGCGGGTGCATTTGTCGTACAGCGTCGATGACATCGCGACGCATTCGGCGCGCATCCGGGAGATTGAACCAGCGAAGCGCTAGGACCGCGCCAGGCCAACCGCCCGCAGGAACTTCGTCCAATACGCCTTGATCACGATCCAGAGCAAACCCTGTGCCGCCAAAGGCGCCGGCGCGGGCGGAGGTTCAGCCGGCGCCGCGGTGGCAACCTCCACCGGGACCTCATCCTTGGAGAACTCGTCCGCCGCGCGGCGTGCGAAGTCCGCCATGATCGCGTTCGCGACCGCGATACCACCGGTTCGGGCGAAATCCTCCAGCACGCCGCCAAGCTCCGCGTCCGAAACGATTTTAACGACCGTCTCGGGCCTCGGAGCATCGGCGACATCGGCCAGCGCGAACGACACTTTCACCCCGATGCGCGCCGACCGCATATCCGCCGTGCCGCGGCCATGCACCGATCCGGTCAAGGCCTGCTCATCGAAGTCGCAGGTTGCTTTGCCTTTGAAGTTGATCTTCTTCGGGCCGAACGACACGACCATCGCGCCCGGCCACGACCCGTCCTCGGCCTGGGGTTCCAGCATCGCGCCGGGCATGCACCGCGCCATGCGGGGCACGTCCTCGAAACGCCTGATCACGTCAGCGGCCTTGCCGGGAACGCGGAACTCGCCCTCGAAGTGCATCGGCGATCAGGCGACCGGACGCAGCAGCGGCGCCTGGCTTGGAACCCCGTAGTACACCTTGCCGTGTGGGTCGCTGAACGTGGTCGGTGACACGCGGACGTCGATCAAATACAGACCGCCTTTGCGCAAACCTTCGGCCACCGCCGCCGGCAGATCGGACTCTTTGTCCAGCTTCACGCCGTCGCCGCCAAATGCTTTCGCGATCGCGACGAAATCCGGCGAATTCCCAGTGCGCCTGGCCCCAATCGAACCCTTTCGGCACGAGTTTGTGCACCTCGGCGCCGTAGCCGCCGTCGTTCCAGACGATCAACACCATCTGCATCTTAAATCGCGTGACGGTGTCGAGCTCCTGGATATGGAACAACATGCTGCCGTCGCCCTCGATGGCGACGTGCGGACGGCCCGGATTGCCGGCACCGGTGCCGATGGCGAGCGGCAGGCCCTGACCGACCGCGCCGAACTGATAGGAGAACTGGATCTCCGCCCCCTCGGGCAGCGCCATGTACATCGCCGGGAACGAGAAGAAGTGGCCGGCGCCACAGGTGACCAGCACACCCTTCGGCAACGACTTCGCGAGGTACCCCGCCGCCGCGCGCGGGTCGAGGCCATCCTTCGGCGGATCGAATTTATGCGCGGGCTCATCCAACACGGCTTTGGTCGTCGCATTGCGAAAGCCTTCATTGCGCACCTGCCGGCTTTCCAGCGCCTCCGTCAATGCCGCGACCGTCTTGCGCGCATCGCCCTGGATATACAGACCGGGAATGACGCCGATCTCCTCCGGCATCGGTTTGATGTCGATACGGGCGACCTCGGCGCTCGGGAACAGCAGTCCGCCTTCGGTCGTGTAATAGCCGAGCTCCGCGCCGACACCCGAAACGAAGTCGGCATCGGCCAACAACCGTTCCGACGGCTCCGACGCGAAGGCTCCGGCGATGCCGATATCCCATGGCTGGCCGGCGAAATAGCCCTTGCCTTGCAACGAGGTCGCCAGCAGCGCGCCCACCCGATCGGCGAGTTTGATGATCTCGTCTTTGGCCTTCGAAGCCATCGCGCCCTTGCCGGCGATGATCACCGGCCGTTGCGCCGCCGCCAGTTTCTCGATCACCGGAGCCAGCAGATCGGGACTGGGGTTTTCCACGCGCGGCGGCAGGAACTGGGTCGAGGGCCGATAGTCGAAGTCCCAATCGAACGATTGCTCCTGCAGATGCATATTCAAATTCAGCACCACGGGAACGCGATGCACGCGCGCGGTGTAGAACGCCTCGGCGATTTCCTCGGCCATGTTGTCGATGCTGGTGACGGTATGGAAACGCGCCGAGCAGGCCTCGGTGAAACGCTTCTGATCCATCGACTGCGTCTTGTTCTTGGCGCCCGGATTGATCTCTCCGGTCGACCACCACGAGCTGCGAGCGATTGCGCGCGGCGATGATCAGCACGGTACCAAGCTGGGTCAGGCCCGGCCCACACGTTACCATGGCGACGCCGACTTTGCCCGTGGTCCGGGAATAGCCATCGGCCATCGACACCGCGGCGGCCTCATGCCGGGCCGAGATGATCTTCGCCTGCTTCTGCGCCAATGAGGACCATAGCCACATGTTTCCATCGCCCATGAGGCCGAACAGGTTGTCGCAACCCTCCGCCAGCAAGGCGTCGGCGATGGCTTCGTAGACTTTCATTGGCGTGCATTCCTTCTCGTCGCGTTGCGACATAGAGCGTCCGAAAACGGGTACCGCGTCAACCTCCGTCCGGAGGCCGCCGACCCGCGTGGCAGGCGCGACACGCCGCCGCGGCGTGAGGACGGCGCGGCGGCGCGGGCCCGGCGATCAGACGATCTTGTTCGCCTTCAATTTCCCGACGTCGTCGCTGCTCAGTCCCAACCAACTGGTCAGCACATTCTCGGTGTGCTCGCCAAGCGCCGGCGAAGCTTTCACCCGCGGCGGCTTGCCGTTGATGCGCACCGGCCACGACGGCATCTTGAAGCCCTTGTAGTCCTTATGTTCCATCACCTGCATGATGCCACGTTGTTCGAACGTCGGATCGTTCTGCAACTCCATCGTATCCAGCACGGCGCCAGCCGGAATGCCCGCGCCACCGACCAGCGCCATCGCCTCATGCTTGGTGCGCGTGCTCGTCCATTCCCGGATGATCGGATCCAGGTCCGCATCGTTCTTCACACGCAACGCCGGCGTGGAGAAACGCGGATCGTTGATCAGATCCTCGCGTCCCATCACCTTGCACAGCCGGTCCCAGTGCTCCGGATTGGCGCGGCTGGTCATGATCCAGACATAGTCGTTCAGGCCGCCCGGCGCGCACGGATACAGTCCGGATGGCGCGTTCGATCCACCGCCCGAGCGCGTGCCGTCACGCTCCACCGCCTTACCGGTCCGCGCCTGCGTCGAGAAGTTGGTGCGCATGTAGTGCAGCATCGCGTCCTGCATCGCCACCTGCAGACGGCATCCCTCACCGGTTTTGTCACGCTTACGCAACGCGCCGAGGATGGTGATCGCCATCGTCATGCCCGTGCCGGTGTCGCCCAGAGACAGACCCGGCTTCACCGGTTGCCGTCCTCGCTCCCCCGTCACGCTGATCGTTCCGCCCGTCGCCTGCGCGATCATATCGAACGCGAGATTGGTCTCGTACGGGCTGCCTTCGCCAAAGCCCTTGACCTGGCAATAGATGATCCCGGGATTGAGTTTCTTGACCTCGTCGTAGCCGAGGCCGAGACGCTCGATGGTACCGGGTGCCATGTTCTCCACGGTGATGTCGGCCTTGCGCAGCAGGTCCTTGACCAGCGCCAGTCCCTCCGGCGCCTTCAGGTTCAACGTGATCGACTTCTTGTTCGCGTTGAACTGTTGGAAGTAATACGGATCGTCATCGGGTTGGCCGGGGCGCAGTCGCCGACCGGGATCGCCGCGACCCGGGTTCTCGATTTTCACCACCTCGGCGCCCAGCCAGGCGAGGGCTTCGGTACAGGACGGCCCAGCCTCGAACTGGGTGAAATCGACGACCCGGACTCCGGCGAGAAAGTCATAATCAGCGCTGTTGTTCGCCACGGTTCACCTCCCTGGCCCAGACTTCACTGGGCTGTACATCCCTGACCCAAGCTTCGCACAAATCGAGCGGTTATCCAACTCGCTCCCGCCTGCGCCAGCGGACACCGATCCAGATGACCCAGACGAAGCAGATGCTTTCGACGATATCGATGGCACGCATCGGGCCGACGCGATCGGCCAGGAAGCCGACGATCAGGATACCCAACGGTCCCATACCGATACAAACCGTCAACAATCCCATCAGACGCGAGCGGATCGGCGCCGGTGCGTGCAGCACGATCAGCGAGGTTTGCATGTTGGCGAACGCGGCCGACCCGAAGCCCCCAATGGCCAACAACGCGCTGGCCAATGGAAACGCCGGC
This sequence comes from uncultured Alphaproteobacteria bacterium, assembly GCA_963719675.1. Classification (GTDB taxonomy): domain Bacteria; phylum Pseudomonadota; class Alphaproteobacteria; order Acetobacterales; family Acetobacteraceae; genus Rhodopila. The sequence continues at coordinate 67,542 of CAVRDN010000057.1, forward strand.
ATCAACGGCATCAGGAACACACATGCAACGAACATCAATGAGCCGCCGACCATCAGCATGCGTCCGGTCAACGGCGGCTCGCCGCTGGTCAGCCAGATGCCGCCAATGAACGCGCCGAATGCCTCGGACGCGGCCAGCACGCCGACCAAAGTCGCGGAAACCTGAAACACCTGGCGGCCGATCGGCGCCACCAGAGCGGAATAGGGAAACCCCAGCAGGTTCATCGCGATGGTCACCGCCAGCACGCCGGCGATGGTGATGTGGGCGCGGGCGAACACGACGCCCTCGGCGAGATCGCGCGGCACCTGACTGACGACGAAGCGCCGGCTTTGCTGGTGGTACTCGACACCGCGCGTGATGCTCGCGGCCACGGCGTATACGCAGGCGGAGACCGCGTAAGACCCCATGATACCGAAATGCTGATAAACAATCCCCGCCGCGATTGGCCCAACCAGCCGCGAGCCCGAGTTCGACATCGTATCGAGCGCCAGCGCGCGGGATACCAACCGCCCTTCGACGCTTTCCCCCACCATGCGGCGGCGCGTCGCCATCTCGGTCGACCACACCATGCCCGAAACGAACGACGACACGCCGAGGTGCCACGGCCGCACCAGGCCCAGAAACGCCAGGCTTGCGATGATCACGGCGGAGGCGCAGGTCAGAAGTTGACCGATTTGCAAGACCGACTTACGGCTGACCGACTCGGTCACCACGCCGGAGAAGGCGCCGAACAGCAACATCGGCATCGTGCGCGCCGCCGACACCAGTGCGACGTCGAGGCCCGATCCGGTGACGTCCAGGGTGAACAAAGCCGCCGACAGCAACTCGAAGAAGCGCATCGTGTTGACGCAGCCGCCGATCGCCCACAGCCGGAGGAACGCGGGCGTGCCCAGCAGCGCGCGCAGGCCGGTGCCTGATCGCACGAGCTGAGACATTCCCCCGTCCAACGTTCGTTGTCAGCGCGGCATCTGCTCCAGCAACCGACCCAGGCCCGGCAGCGGATCGTTGAGCTTCATGACGCCGAGCGCGGCCCACAACGCGGCCTGATTGGTGGTGATCACCGGCTTGCGCAAGGCCCGCTCCCAGGGGGCGATCCACGGCATGGTCGGGAAGTTGCCGCCGGGGACGATCAACACCTCGATATCGGGCGTATCGACCCGGCGCAGACCCTCGAACGCCATGTTGGCATCGAACTTGCCGATCGCGTAGGCGTCGGTCGCGCCGAAACCCTCCATGCCGACGACCTGAAGTCCATACTTCCGTTCGTAGTATCGTTTCGCGTTTTCGATGACCTGCGCGGAGTACGGCGTCACGATGCCAACCCGCTTCATGCCGAGCGCGCGCACCGCCTCGCCGATCGCCTCGGCCGAGGTCACCGCCGGCACGCCGGCGTTTTCGGACATCCGCGCCTTCACCTTGGCGTCGTAGTCGTCGTCGAACAGACTGGCCGAGGTTTGCGCCAGCGCGACGACCTCGACCTTCGCGTCGCCGAGCAGCTTCGACTGGTAGATCACGTCCGCGTCCAGGCTGGGGGAGAACGGCGTTTTGCCACCCTTGCCCAAACGTCCCGTGTGGAACTGCAAGGTCGCCGGCAGATGATGCGTATATTCGATCTCGACCGTGGTGTTGGTCGACGGGATCAGCACGCCGAAATGCCGTCGTTCGATCTGGATCATGTGCGTTGTTCCTCCCCCGGAAAGCCTGTCTCAGTGCGCCATCAATACCGGCAGCGGCGCCGCTTCCAGCACCGCGCGCGTGAAGCCGCCGAAGACCGCCTCCCGCAGCCTCGTGTGACCATAACCGCCCATCACCAGCAATCCGCAGTTCGCCTTCGCCGCGGCGTCCAACAGCAGCGCGACAGGGGTGCGGTCGGCATCGCTCAACGCGTTGATCGTCACGTTCTGATTGTGCCAGCGTAACATCCGGACGAGACGAAGATGCGACTTGTCGCTGTCGTCGCCGCTTTCCGGCACGACGAAAACGTTGATCTGACTGGCGGCGCGCAGGAACGGCATGGCGGCCCGGATCGCGCCGGCGGCCTCCCGCGTGTCCTTCCAGGCGATCCCGACCACGCCGCCGATCGGAGCGACCGAGGCGCCCGCGGCGCGCGGCGCGATCAGCACCGGCTTGCCGGTGTCCATCAGCGCCGCTTCCATCAGCACGTAATCGGGGCCCCACTTTTCCTCGCCGCGGCCGACCACGATCAGATCGACGGTGCGGCCGTATTCCGCCAGCCAGTCCGCTTCCACGCCGATCTCGCTCGCCCATTCGAATGTCACGCCTTTCGCGCCCGGCGCGTCGGCGGGCGCGATGTTGTTCTGCGTGCAGAACGTGTGCCAGCCGTCCGACGCGGCCTTCTCGCGCGTGTCGGCGTCGGCCTCCATCCGCTCCAGGATCGTATCGATGCCGGCGGTCATGCCGCCGTCGCTCGCGGCCAACGAGGCGATGTCGCGGCGCACATCGGGACGCACGTGCAGCGCGACCAAATGCGAGTCGAAGGTGCGCGCGACGGTCAACGCCATGGCGAAGACTTCCGGGTCGGCGGGGGACCCGGTCACGGGCAACAACACAATTCTGGGCATCGGCGACCTCCGGTGGTGCGGTGTTCGCCGCACCCTACTCCAACAGCCGGATTTGGCGAATGCGGCCGTCCTCGCCGCTCAGGCCGCCGCGTCGAGGTCCAGATAAACCGTCCCATCGAGGATCCGCCGCGCGGTCCGGCCAAGCGTGGCGCGACGCACGCCGTGATTGCGCCCGGCTTCCGCCAGCATGACCTCCGAACTCGGTGTCGATCACGCCCGCCGGATGGCCGATCCGCAATTCGGTCCGTCCCAGTGCTTCATCCCGCATCGCTTCGGCGACCAGGCTGCCGGGGATGCGCGCGGCCACGCCGGTACAGACAGTCGAGGTCCCGGCGTAGGTCTTGTGGGAGATCTGCATGAACAGCAGGCGTGCGACCAGATCGACGTCCTCCGCCGCTACCGGGATACCGTCGAGATGTCCGACATACGCCGCCGGTGGCGCCACCATCCCCAGGATCGGCGTCGCCGGAGTTGTCGCGCGGGCTGTCTCGACGGACGATGCCATGCCCATGCGCACGGCGCCCGCGGCACGGATGCGCTCCAACCGGTCCAGCAAGGCATGATCGCCATCGATCTCGGCGGGGGTCTCGGTCCCGGTCAGTCCAACGTCGCGCGCGCGAATGAACACATGGGCGTTGCCGATATCGACCAGCGAGGCCTCGATCGCGCCGATCCCCGGCACATCAAGGGTATCGACCGGATTGCCGGTGGGCAGCAGCGCTCCGGTGGCGCCGCCCGCCGTGTCGGCGAAGTCGATCAGGATGCGCGCGCCCGATCCCGGCACGCCCGGCACGCGATAGGTTCCGAGACCCACCGGCCGTCCGTCCTTCACCGGCACCTCGATGACCAGCAGGCGGCCGAGGTTGGTGCTCCAGGCGCGGACCCGCGTCGTGCCCTCGACCGCCGGCACCAGCCCCGATTCGATCGCGTAATGGCCGACGGCGGCGGAGATGTTGCCGCACAGGCTGTGGTAATCGACATGCGGGCGATCGATCTCGACCTGACCGAAGGTGTAGGTGACGTCGGTGTTCAGCATGCGTGGCGGGCCGATGATCGCCAGTTTGCTGGTCAGCGGATCGGCGCCGCCCAGTCCGTCGATCTGGCGCTTGTCGGGGGAGCCGAAGACGCGGAGGATCAGGCGGTCGCGCTCCGGACCGACCGGCGGGATGTCTTCCTCGCGCAGGAAGATCGCCTTGCTGGTGCCGCCGCGCATGATGGTGCAGCGTAACGATTCCATGATGCCGCCTCCTTTCCCTTAACGGTCATGCCGCGCCTGAGCGCCGATCGTCGCGCCGGTGGCCTGGGTTTCGCCCGCGCCATCCAACCCGGACGCGACCTGGCGCAAACGCCGCATCTCGATGAATTGCCACAGCAGCAGGATGGGCACGCCGACCACGATGTCGCGGCCGCGCCGAACCAGGGACACGCCGAGCGACACATCGGGCGGCACGCCGAACACCGCGCCGAGCCCCGCGTAGCCGGCCTCCTGCACGCCGGCGTTGACCGGCACGAGGAACGCCACAGCGGCGGCCGCGCTCAACAGCGCCTCGATCGCCATGGCGTCGTCGATGTCGATCGGCACACCCAGAGCGTGGTAGCCGATCCAGCCGGCGACGCCGGTGCCCAGCCAGCCGATCAGGTGGCCGAAAAAGCCGACCGCGAGGCGGGTGGTGTGGCCGTAGATCATCGCCAGCTCGGCCTGCAGAACATCGACGCGTTCCTTGGCGTCCTGGAAGCGGGTGCCGGCGATGCGGGCGCCGAGTCGCGCGAAGATCGTGCCGACGCCCTTTTGCACCCAGACGAAGCCGAAGCAGGCCAGCACGGCGACGCCGATCCCCGCCTCGACCGGGCCGGCGATCTTCGAGCCGGGCACGCGCAGGATCAGGATCACCAGGCCTACGCAGGCGAACACGATCTGCGCCAGGAATTCGGCGGTCACATCGACCACGGTCGAGGCGGTCGCGGTGTGCCACTCCACTCCCTGGAGCGTGACCGCGCGAGCGCCGAAGATGAAGCCGCCGACCTGGGAGAACGGCAGGCAGTTGGCGGCGGCGTCGCGCACCATGCGGCCCCAGATCGGCACCCAGACGCGGCGCCTCTCGCGGGCGGGCATGATGATGTCCCAGGCGATGCCGAGGATCACGAACAACACCAGTTGCCAGCCGACGATCAGCGCGAACTGCGGCCAGCCGATCTGGCTGACGGCGGTGACGACGTTGCCGACGCCGAAATACGCGACCAGAACGACGCCGATCAGCACGCCCACAAGCGCGAGGACATAGGAAAGATGCTTCATCGCCGGCGGTTCTGCCCGCGCGGGCGGATCGCGGCAAGGGATGAGCGGCAGGGCGCTGCTCTGGACCCGGCGGGAGGCAGAGCCTCTTGGTGGGATCCGGGGCAACGCCACGGCGCGCGTTCCCCCGGCCCGCCGGATCGTCTATGCACCAGACGCATGACCACCCTGATCACCGGCGCCACGGGATTCGTCGGCTCCGCCGTCGCGCGCACGCTGGCGCGCCGGGGCCATGCGCTGCGGTTGCTCGCGCGGCCCTCCAGCGACCGGCGCAACCTGGAAGGGCTCGACGCGGAAGTCGTCATCGGCGACCTGACCGATCCAGCCTCGCTCGCCCGCGCCGCCGCGGGGTGCCGCTACGTCGTGCACGTCGCCGCCGATTACCGGCTCTGGGTTCCCGTGCCGGAGGAAATGATGCGCGCCAACGTCGATGGCGCCGTGGCGATGATCCGCGCCGCCGCCGACGCCGGCGCCGAGCGCATCGTCCACTGCAGCTCCGTCGCCGCTTTGGGCCAGATCGGCGACGGCACCCCGGCCGACGAGGCGACTCCGACCAACGAGGCCGATTTCGTCGGCATCTACAAACGCTCGAAATATCGCGCCGAGCGGGCGGTCCTGGAACTCGCCGCCCGCGAGTCGCTGCCGGTCGTCGTGGTCAATCCCGCCGCCCCGGTCGGGCCGCGCGACATCAAGCCAACTCCCACGGGCAAGATGGTGCTGGACACCGCCCGCGGCCGGGTGCCCGCCTACATCGACACCGGCCTGAACATCGTGCACGTGGACGACGTGGCCGAGGGACACGCCCTCGCGCTGGAACGCGGCCGGATCGGCGAGCGCTACGTTCTGGGCGGCGAGAACCTGCTGCTGAAAGACGTCCTTACGCTGATCGCGGACGTCGCCGGTCAGCGCCCACCCCGCATCCGCCTCCCCGAGGCCCTCATCTGGCCGGTCGCCTGGGCCATGGAAAAGACCGCGCCATGGACCGGCATCGCGCCGATGATGACCCGCGATCACCTGAAAATGGCGCGCAAGAAGATGTTTTATTCCTCGGCCAAGGCGGAGGCCGAACTTGGCTACAAGGCGAGGCCGGCGCGCGAGGCGGTGGAGGACGCGGTGGCCTGGTTCCGCTCGGTCGGCATGCTGCGCTCCTGACGGCGGACGCATGACGCCACTGACGATTCTGTCGTTTCTGATCTGGTGCTGGCTGCTGACGCTGCATGGCCGGTTCTGGCGCGCCGGACCGGTGCTGCCCGTGGCGACGGTCCCTCCAACGGCCGCGCCCTCGGTCGGCATCGTGGTGCCCGCGCGCGACGAGGCGCCGTTCATCGAGGCGACGGTCCGGTCGCTGCTGGCGCAGCACTACCCCGGCGCGTTCCGTGTCACGCTGGTCGATGACGGCAGCGCCGACGGGACCGGCAGTCTCGTCCGTGCGATCGGCGACCAGCGGGTCACGGTGCTGACCGGCGAGCCCCGTCCGGCGGGGTGGGCGGGAAAGCTCTGGGCCGTGCATCAGGGCATCGCGGCGTCCGGGGATGCGGACTACTTTCTGCTGACCGACGCCGACATCGCGCACGACGCCCCCCACCTCACCAGTCTCGTTGCCATGGCGGAGCGGCACGACCTGGATCTGGTTTCGGAGATGGTAACACTTCGTTGCGAAAGTTGGCCGGAAAAGTTTCTGGTCCCGGCCTTTGTATTCTACTTTCAGTTGCTTTATCCATTCGCCTGGGTGAATAATCCCTTACATGGTACAGCGGCGGCGGCCGGGGGGACTGTGCTGATTCGCCGGCGGGCATTGATCAGAATTGGTGGGATTGAAGCTGTGAGAGGCGCATTGATCGATGATGTCGCCCTGGCCAGGGCTGTAAAGGCCGGGGGACGGATTTTCCTGGGTCATTCCGCGCTGGCCCGTTCGATCAGACCCTATCCCAGTATCGCCGATATCTGGCGGATGATCGCCCGCTCGGCGTATGCGCAGTTGCACTTCTCACCGCTTTTGCTGGTCGCGACGACCCTGGCGATGGCGCTGATCTGGCTGGTGCCGCCATGCGCGGCGCTGTTCGGCCACGGTCTGACCCGCTGCCTCGGCATCCTCACCTGGGTTGGTTTCAGCGCCGCCTATCTGCCAACGCTGGCCCGGTTTCGCCGGTCGTTCCTCTGGGCTGTTCTTCTCCCGGCGATCGCTCTGTTCTATATGGCGGCCACCATCGGTTCGGCGGTAAATCATCATCGCGGCCGCGGCGTGGTCTGGAAGGGACGTGCCTATGCCGGAGGCGCGCCATGAACGACATGGTGGTTGACGCGCGGATCGACAATGTCGAGGCCTGGTCTGGTAAGACCCGCTCGGATGAGAATTTCCCCGTCGGCTCCCGTCTGCTCGCCCGCCGGGTGCGGACGCATATGCATGCGTATTACGCGTTTGCCCGCAACGCCGACGACATCGCCGACTCGGCCGATCTGGCGCCCGAGGAAAAGGTCGCGCGCCTGGACGTCATGGAAGAGGTGCTTCTGGGCAAGCGGCTGGAAGGATCGCCCAGCGCGGCAAGGCTGCGCCGGAGTTTGAATGAGACGGGGGTGACGCCGGTTCACGCGACCGATCTGCTGATCGCGTTCCGCCAGGATGCCACCAAACGTCGTTATGAGACGTTCGACGAGCTGTATAATTACTGCCGTTACTCCGCCGTGCCGGTCGGCCGTTACGTAATCGATTTGCACGGGGAGAGCCACGCCGCTTACCGCGCCTCCGACGCGTTATGCATTTCGCTGCAATTGTTGAACCATTTGCAGGATTGCGGCACCGACATGCGCACGTTGGATCGCTGCTACATCCCGCAAACGTTGATGCGGCACTTTGGCGTCGATACACGCGATCTGCTTGGCCCGGAGGAAACGCCGGCGCTGCGGCGCGCGTTCATCACGGTCCTGGACCGGGTGGACCGGCTGAACCTCGCCGCCGAGGAATTGCCCTATCTGGTGCGGAGCCGGCGGCTGCGGGCGGAAACGACGTTCATCTGCCGGCTGTCGATGCGTTTGGCGGACCGGCTCGTCAAAGGCGACCCGCTGGCGCGACGCGTCAAGCTGACGAAGGCCGACGCGACCCTCAGCCTGCTGCGCGCGCTGGGAGCGCTCGTGTGGCGGTAGGCACGCCGTTGGGTGCGTCGCAGGCGGATCTGGACGAAGTCGAACGATTGGTCCGGAACGCGGGTACGTCCTTTTACCGCGGAATGCGCGTGTTGCCGCCGGACCGCCGGCACGCGATGTACGCGATCTACGCATTTTGCCGCATCGTTGACGACATCGCCGACGAGGACGGCGCGTTGCCGGAAAAGCTGCGCGGTCTGGCGGCCTGGCGAGCGAACGTTGCGGGCCTGTACCGGGGCGAGTCCGAAGGCCCGGTGACGCGCGTCCTGGTCGCCGCGGTCGAGCGCTTTCGGCTGCGCGAAGAGGATTTCGCCGCTGTCATCGACGGCATGCGAATGGACGCGGAGACGATTATCGTCGCCCCCGACCTGGCGACGCTGGACCTGTATTGCGATCGGGTCGCCGCCGCGGTGGGCCGCCTGTCCGTGCGCGCGTTCGGCGACGGTTCCGGCGAGGCCGACAAAGTCGCGTATTCGTTGGGCCGCGCGCTGCAACTGACGAACATCCTGCGGGATATCAAGGAGGATGCGGACCGCGGACGGCTTTATTTGCCGGCCGAGTATCTGGATCAGGCCGGCGTGCCGCACGATCCCGCCGCCGCGTTGGCCTCATCGCGTTTGCCGGTCGTGTGCGCGCGTCTGGCGGCGGATGCGCGGCGGCATTTCAACGAAGCGCCGCGCGCACATGGCACTGTGCGATCCGGTGGCGATGAAGCCGGCGCGGTTGATGGGCGAGACCTACGCCGCGATTCTGGGGTGTTTGGAACAAAGCGGCTGGCGCGATCCGGCGACGCGGATAAGTCTGCCGCTTTGGCGGAAGCTGTGGTTGCTGGTTCGTTACGGGCTGCGATGACGCGCCACAGGCAACCGGTGAACGGACCGCGGACCCTCAAGCCGCACGGTGCATCGGCGCGTGTCCGCGTTCATCGGCGGTCGAAAATTCTTGCTTTTCGCCGCTGAAGCCTCACCGGCGAACGCCGCGAATTCCAGAAAAATTCAAAGCAAATCCAGCGGCTGCTTGCGCCCAGGCGGCCGGTGCGCGGCGTCGATCTCCGCCAGATCCTCCGCCGTCAGCGCGACGTCGATCGCCGCCGCGTTTTCCCGCACATGGCCCGCATCCGATGCTTTCGGAATGGAAATGACATGCGGAAACCGCAAACCCCACGCCAACGCCACCTGAGCCGGCGTCACCCCATGCCGTTTCGCCACCGCCACCAACGCCGGCGACCGCAACAGCCGGCTGGTGGTATGCCCCAACGGCGAATACGCCATGATCGGCCACGCATGCTTTGTCGCACCACGGCAACAAGATCGTATTCGATGCCGCGGCTGTTCGGATGATACAGCACCTGATTCGCCGCGCAGTTGCCGCCACCGGGCGCACGGGACATTTCCTCCATGTCCGCGACATCCAGGTTCGACACGCCCCAGTGCCGGATTTTGCCCGCCTGCCGCAACGCCTCGAACGCCGCGACCGTTTCGGCCAGCGGATGACCGCCGCGCCAGTGCAACAAATACAAGATCGATCCGGTCGGTGTTCAACCGTTTCAGGCTGCGCTCGCACGCCGCCGGCACGCCGGAGCGAGACGCATTATGCGGATACACCTTACTCACAATGAACACCTGATCCCGCCGCCCCGCCACCGCCTGGGCCACGATCCGTTCGGCGCCGCCATCGGCGTACATCTCCGCCGTGTCGATCAGCGTCATCCCGAGATCGATGCCCAAGCCGCAACGCCGCCACTTCGCGGGCCGCTTCGGACTTGCGGTCGCCCATGTACCAGGTGCCCTGTCCGATCGCGGAAACCTGCTCGCCGGAGCGAAGCCGAACCGTGCGCATCAGCCCGCCGCCTCCTCCACCACCCGCATCACGCGGAGAAAATTGCCGCCCCAGAGTTTCTCCAGCGCGCCCCGGTCGTAGCCGCGGCGCACCAGTTCGATCGTGATGTTGGCGCAGTCGCCCGCGTCCCGCCAGTCCTTGAACCAGCCGCCACCATCGAAATCGGACGAGATGCCGACATGATCGATGCCGATCCGTTTCACCGCGTAATCGACATGATCGGCGAAATCGGCGGTCGTCACGTCCTCGGGCTTGGCGTTCGGCTTGAGGAACGCGGATACCGCCGTGATCTGAATCACGCCGCCCACGTCGCGCACGATATCGAGTTGCCAGTCCGTCATGTTCCGCGAGTGATCGCATAGCGCGCTGACGCAGGAATGCGTGGACACGATTGGCGTGCGCGAGACCTCGGCCGCCTGCATCATGGTATCGCGCGAGGTGTGCGCCACATCGACCATGATCCCCAGCCGGTTCAGTTCGCCGATCGCGCGCACGCCGATCGGCGACAGTCCGCCATGCTCGCTGTCCCGGTCGCCGAGGTCGCGCCGCGGATTGCAACTGTCGGCCAGCGCGTTGTGTCCGTTATGGGTCAATGTCAGATACTTCGCGCCGCGCGCGCGGAACTCGGCCAGCCGCGACAAATCCGTGCCGATCGCGAAACCATTTTCCACGCACGGCACAATGGCGAGCACACCGTCCCGCTTCGCCGCCTCGATCGCGTCGGCCGACGGCCGTCGACCCGCGCGGTGATGTTGTTCTCGGTCCGCCCCATCGCGTTGATGTGGTCGAGCATGGCGATGGCGCGCGCGAACGCGGCGTCCTCGCCCGCCGGGGTGCGCGCGGCCTGCGGCACGTAGGCGACGAAGCAGCCGGCGGACAGGCCGCCGCGCCGCATCTTCGGCATATCGACCTTGCGTGGGCCATCCTGAAACGGTTCGGGCCCCGGCGGCCACGGAATGTCGATATGTGTGTCCAGCGTGACCAGGGCACGGTGCAGGGCGAGCGCGTCGGGCGCGAGAGAGTCATTCATGCCATCAGTCTCGCGGAAATCGGGCTATAAAGGAAGAGGCGGACTGTTGGCTTCTCGCCGTCCGATGAACATGGCAGACAACGAACAGGCCAGACCCACGGCAAAGGACACGCCGATGCTGACGTTGTATTTCTCGCCCGGCGCGAGTTCGATGGCGACCCACATCGCGCTGCACGAGGTCGGCGCGCGGTTCGACGCACGCGCGCTTTCGTTCTCCCGCGCGGAGAACAAGACCGCGGAATTCCTCGCGCTGAACCCGGAAGGGAAAGTGCCCACGCTGCTGATCGATGGTCGCGTGCTGACCGAGGTCGCGGGCACGCTGTTCTACATCGCGCGCCGCTTCCCGGAGGCCGGTTTGCTGCCGTCCGGCGACATCGAGGCGGAGGCCCAGGTGGTATCGTGGATGTCGTTCATCGCCTCGACGGTGCATCCGGCGCGTCGCGTGGGAACCGCCCGATTGCATGAGGTCTTCTCGATCGCCGAACAAAGGCTGGCGGGTCGCGCGTGGACGGTAGGCGATTACACGATCGCCGACATTCATTTGTTCCGGCTGTTCTGGCGCTGGATGAACAGCGGAGGGCCGGCGCCAGGCACGTTCCCCGGGGTGTCCGCGCACTATGAACGCATGATGGCGCGCCCCGCGGTACGCCGTGTTCTGGAGATCGAATCAGCGGTCGGCTACGAACTGCCGGCATAGTCCGGTCGTGCTGTTGTTCTTACCCGACCTCGCCGCCACCGAACGGTTCGCCGCCACCGTCGCCGCCATCGCGCGCCCCGGTGACGCCATCCTGCTCACCGGTCCGCTGGGTGCCGGCAAGACCGCGTTCGCCCGCGCCTTTCTGCGGGCCGCCGCCGAAGATCCGGCGCTGGACGTGCCAAGCCCCAGTTTCACGTTGGTCCAGACGTACGACACGCACCGCGGCACGGTGCATCATTTCGACCTTTGGCGGCTGGACGGACCCGGCGCGCTGGCCGAACTCGGCTGGGACGACGCGCGCGAGGAGATCGTCCTCGTCGAGTGGCCCGACCGCCTGGGTGCGTTGGCACCTCCGGACGCGTTGCGCCTGGAGTTCGAACTGGCCGAGGGCGACGCGCGTACCGTCCGCGTGGACGGCTGGTCAGGCCGTCTCGCGCACCCGTAGGTCGTTGTTGACCCGGTGATCGCCGGCCATCCAGCGTGCGAGCTCGGAATGCGCGTCGGCGCGGCGGATCTCGTCGATCCGGGCGGCATCCTCGGTGTCCACGGTGAATTCCGTGATCAGTCCGTCCGGCGATTCGACATACATCGAGCGGCAATAGCCGTGATCGGTCTCGCGCAGCGCCAGCCCGGAGGCCTTGATCCGGCTCACCAGCTCATCGTACGCGACGTCGTCCACCTTGAACGCGATATGATCGAAGTTGCGGATTTCGGGGGGCTTTTCCGCCTGCGTCTTCTGATAAACCTCGTCATCGGCGAACGAGAAGAACGCCAGCGCCCCGCCGTCGCCGAGGCTGTAGAACGTGTGGCAGAACGACACCTCGCGCCCGACCCACGGATTGAAGTGTTTTTCGCACCAGGTGGCGGTCAGCGGGATACCAAGCACATCCTCGAAGAACTGGCGGTTCTTTTCCTGATCGCGCACGACATAAGCATGGTGGTGCAGGCGTTCCGGCGCACGAGACAACAGCTTGGCCATTGCATTCCTCCCAGGTTATCGCGGCTACCTTGCTACGGCCTCGTTCCGCGATCAAGTTAAGCCAAGGGGAACGGAGGGACGGGATGGCGGAGCGGCCTCTTCAGGTGGCGATCATTGGCGCGGGCATCGGCGGGCTGACCGCCGCGGCGTGCCTGCGGCGTGTCGGCATCGAGGCGCGGATTTACGAGCAGGCGCGCGCGTTCACCCGTCTCGGCGCCGGCATTCAGCAGAGCCCCAACGCCGTGCGTGTGCTGTTCGCTCTCGGCCTGGAGGCGAAGTTGCGCGCCATCGCGTTCCAACCGGATCTGAACCTCAGCCGCGATCACGACACCGGCGCGCTGACCAATTCCCTGGTACTGGGCGCCGAGGTCGAGCAACGCCATGGCGCGCCGTATTTCCTGTTGCATCGCGGCGACCTGCACGCGCTGCTGGCGGACAGCGTAACCGGCCGACGTCGTCCGGTTAAACCACCAACTGGTTGGACTGGACCAGCGGGGCGGCACGGTCCGCCTGCGCTTCGCCAATGGGGAAACCGCGACGGCTGACGCGGTGATCGGCGCCGACGGTGTGCACTCCGTGGTGCGGGAGACGTTGTTCGGCCGCGACGATCCGACATTCACCGGCCGCGTCGCGTATCGCACGGTGTTTCCAACCCAACTGCTGCGTGGCCTTGAACTCGATCCATGCGTGAAATGGTGGGGACCGGATCGGCACATCGTGCACTACTTCACCAATCCGCGGCGCGACGAATTGTCATTTGTCACCAGCACGCCGGAGCCCGACTTCGCCATCGAATCCTGGTCCGCCAAAGGCGATCTCGGGGAGCTTCGCGCCGCCTACGACACGTTCCATCCCACCGTCCGCGCCATCCTGTCCGCGTGTCCGGACGTGCATAAATGGGCCCTGGTGGTGCGTGAGCCGCTGTCGCGCTGGAGCGACGGTCACGTCACGCTGCTCGGCGATTCCTGTCACCCGATGACGCCTTACATGGCGCAGGGTGCCTCCACCGCGATCGAGGACGCGGCGGTGCTCAGCCGCTGCCTGGAGGGCGTCACGCCGGACGGTGTCGCCGCCGCGCTGAAGCGCTATGAAGCGACGCGGCTGGAGCGCACCGCGACCATTCAGCGCACCTCGGCGGCGAACACCTGGCTTCGCGGCAATACGAACGCCGACTGGGTCTACGGCTACAACGCCTGGACCACTCCCTTGGCATAAGGAACCCTTCGAATGGACTTTGATCTTTTCGTCATCGGCGGCGGCTCGGCCGGGGTTCGTTGCGCGCGCATCTCCGCCGGCCATGGCGCCAAGGTCGGCGTCGCCGAGGAACGGTTCTGGGGCGGCACCTGCGTCAACATCGGCTGCGTCCCGAAGAAACTCCTCGTCCAGGCCGGCGAATACGGCGCCTGGGCCGACGACGCCGCCGGCTTCGGCTGGACCATCATCAAGGAAGGCCCGCACGACTGGCCCGCGCTGATCGCCGCCAAGGACCGCGAAATCACCCGGCTGGAAGGCATCTACCGCCGGCTGCTGGACAACGCCGGCGCGACGATCTTCGACGCCCGCGCCACCTTCATCGATCCGCACACGCTGGATGTCGGCGGCCAACGCGTCACCGCGGAGCACATCGTCATCGCCACCGGCGGCCATCCCGAGCGTCCGCCGATTCCCGGCGCCGAACTGGGCATCATCTCCGACGATGCGTTCTACCTGAAGCAGATGCCGAAGAAGATCATCATATGCGGCTCCGGCTACATCGCCGTCGAGTTCGCCGGCATCTTCCAGGCGCTCGGCGCCGAGACCCATCTGGTTTATCGCCAGCCGCTGCCATTGCGCGGCTTCGACCAGGATCTGCGCGTGGGACTGGCGGAGGCATTGACGGCGCAAGGCGTCATTCTGCATCCGGACAGTCGTGCTGAAAAGCCTGACCGCCGATGGCGACCAACGCGTGCTGACCTTCGGCGCCAATGAAATGCTCAGCGCCGATCTGGTATTTTTCGCGACCGGCCGCAATCCCGAACACCAAGGGTCTTGGGCTGGACAAGGCCGGTGTTTCGGTGAACGCGAAAGGCGCGGTGATCGTCAACGCGAAACGGCAAAGCGCGCAGCCGCATATTTACGCGATCGGCGACGTCACCGATCATGTCAACCTGACACCGGTCGCCACCGCCGAAGGTCACGCTCTGGCCGACACGCTGTTCGGCAACAACCCGCGCGAGATTTCGTTGCGTAACGTTCCGTCCGCCGTGTTCTCCACGCCGCCGATCAGTACCGTCGGCCTGACCGAGGAAGAAGCCGCCGCGCATGGTCCGATTGATGTCTATGTCGAGAAATTCACGCCGATGCGGCACAATTTGTCGCATCGCAATCGCAAGACGACGATGAAACTGGTCGTTGACCAGGCCAGCCAGAAAATCCTCGGCGCGCACATGCTGGGGGAGGACGCGCCGGAGATCATCCAGGGCATCGCCATCGCGGTGGTCATGGGCGCGACCAAACAGGATTTCGACCGCACGATCGGGATTCACCCGACGGCGGCGGAGGAGTTCGTCACGTTACGCACGCGAACCCGTGTCGCGGGTGTCGCCAAAGCCGCGGAGTAAGTAAAAAAATGAGGAGACGTTCGTTTTTGGCCGGCGCGGCCGCCGCCGGAGCTTTGGCTCGGCCGGCGATCGCGGCCGGCAGCACGAAAAATCTGATTTTCGTGCCGCAGACCAATCTGACCAGCCTGGATCCGGTGTGGACCACCGCGACCGTCACCCGCAACTTCGCCCTCATGGTCTACGAGGGTCTGTATGGCCGCGATCAGCAGTTCGTGCCGCGGCCCTTGATGGTCGAGGGCCACGTCATCGAGGACGACGGCAAACGCTGGACCATGAAGCTGCGTGACGGCCTGATGTGGCACGACGGCACCAAGGTCCTCGCGCGGGACTGCGTCGCGTCGCTGCGACGCTGGATGAAGCGCGATGCAACCGCGCCGATTATCAACGACCGCGTCGACGCCTTCGAGGCGACGGACGATCGCACCATCGTCTGGCGCCTGCGGCGGCCGTTCCCGCTGCTGGCGCATTTCCTGTCGAAGGTACAGCCACAGCCGGTCATGATGCCCGAGCGTCTCGCCGCGACCGATCCGTACAAACAAATGACCGAGATCGTCGGCAGCGGCCCATTGAAGTTCCTGCCGGACGAGTATGTCTCCGGCATCCACGCCGGCTTCGCGCGCTTCGATGGTTACGTGCCGCGCCAGGAGCCGGCGTCGTACAACGCCGGCGGTCATAAGGTCTACGTCGATCATGTGGAATGGCGGGTCATTCCCGACGTCGCGACCGCGTCGGCGGCGCTGACCGCGGGAGAGGTCGACTGGCTGGAACTGCCGCAACCCGACCTGATCCCGATGCTGGCCAAAACCAACAACGTCGTCACGGGATTGCTCGATATCTATGGCACGGTGTCGATCCTGCGGCCGAACCACCTGACGACGCCGACCAATAACGCGGCGCTGCGGCGGGCGATGCTGGCATCGATCGATCAGAAGGAAGTGATGCTCGCGGCGATGGGCGAGGTGCCGGACACCTGGAAAGCGCCGATGGGCTTCATCGTTCCCGGCATGCCCTCGGCCACCGAAGCCGGCATGGACAATGTACCGCAAACGCAAGACGCTCGATGAGTTGAAACGGATGGTGGAACAATCCGGCTACGGTGGGGAAAAGGTTGCGTTCATGCATCCGACCGACCAGTTGATCTACCACGCGGTCTCCACGGTCGCGGTCGATGGATTTCGGAAAATTGGCATCAACGTCGATGAGCAAATGGTCGACTGGGGCACCGTGGTGCAACGCCGCCCGTCGAAGGAACCCGTGGACAAAGGCGGCTGGTCGATGTTCCCCGCCGGCGCGCCGGCGCCCGAGTTCGTCGACCCGATGCTGTCGAACCCTATGCGCAGCAACGGTGCGAAGGCCTGGTTCGGCTGGCCGGACGATCCGAAACTGGAGGCCGCGTACAACGGATGGCTCGACGCCGCCACCGACGCGGAACGGCGGAAACTGGAAGCGGACTACCAACTCGCGGCGTTCAAGTCGGTGCCGATCATTCCGTGCGGCACGTATATGCCGCACGCGGCGTGGCGTTCGAACCTGACCGGCCTTGTCAAAGGCTCCGCGCCCGTGTTCTGGGGAGTGCAGAAGACGTAAGGATTCTGGAAAATGCCTGACAAGAGGATGATGCGCCTGGGTGCGTTCATGCGGCCCGTCGGGATCCACACCGCGTGGTGGCGCTACCCAGGCGCGTACCCGGATGCGAACTTCAATTTGAAGCACATCGTCCGCTTCGCCCAGAAACTGGAGGCGGGGAAGTTCGACGCGTTCTTCATGGCCGATCACCTCGCCGTGCTGAACATGCCGATGGCCGCGCTGAAACGCAGCGCCACGGTCACCTCGTTCGATCCCATGGCGCTGCTCCCCGCGCTCGCCATGGTGACGGAGCGGTTGGGTCTGATCGCGACCGGATCGACCACGTTCGATGCGCCGTACCATGTCGCCCGCCGTTTCGCCTCGCTGGATCACGTCAGCGAGGGCCGCGCGGGCTGGAACATCGTCACCACCTCGAACCCCAATTCCGCGCTGAATTTCGGCCTCGACGAGCACATGGAGCACGACGAACGTTACCGCCGCGCGCGCGAGTTCTTCGATGTCGTCACCGGATTGTGGGATTCGTTCGCCGATGACGCGTTCATCCGCGATGTCGAGAACGGCATCTATTTCGATCCCGAGCGGATGCATGTGCTGGATCACAAGGGCAAATATTTCAAAGTCCGCGGCCCGCTGAACATCGCGCGCCCGGTGCAGGGCTGGCCGCTGATCGTGCAGGCGGGGGCGTCCGACGCGGGCCGTCAACTCGCCGCCGAAACCGCCGAGATGATCTTTTCCCCCGGCGGTCTGATCGCCGATTGCCAACGCTATTACAACGACATCAAAGCCCGCGCCGCCGCCGCCGGGCGCGATCCGGAGCATGTGAAGATCCTGCCCGGTTGTCTGGTCGTGGTGGGCGACACCGACGACGAAGCGCGCGCGAAAAAGGCCCGGCTGGACGGTCTGGTGCATCCGGACAGCGGCATGGCCTCACTGTCGATCGCGCTTGGCACCGACGCGTCGAAGTTCGATCTGGACGGTCCGCTGCCGGAAATTCCGGAAACCAACCAGAGCGTGAGCGGCCGGCAACGCGTTGTCGACCGCGCGCGCCGCGACAATCTGACGGTACGACAATTGGCACAGATCCTCGGCGCGTATGGCGGGCTCGCGTTGGTCGGCACGCCGAAGACGATCGTCGATAAGATGGAAGAGTATTTCCACGGCCGCGCCTGCGACGGGTTCAACATCATGTTCCCCTGGGTGCCCGGCGGGCTGGACGAGTTCGTCGATCAGGTCGTCCCCGAAATGCAACGGCGTGGCGTGTTCCGCAAGGAATACGAGGGCAAAACGTTGCGCGAAAACCTTGGCGTGCCGCGGCCGCCGAACCGGTTCTTTCCCGAGACAAAAGGCTTCCAATGATGAAACCTCGTTTGGGCGGCCATATCCTGGCGGACGCGCTGGTCGCGCAAGGCATCGACCACGTGTTCGAGGTACCGGGCGAAAGTTTCCTCGATACGCTCGATGGATTGCACGACGTCGGCGGGAAACTGAAGCTCGTCACCTGCCGGTTCGAGGCGGGCGCGGTCAACATGGCCGAGGCGTACGGCAAGCTCAAAGGCCGGCCCGCCGCCGCGATGGTGACGCGCGGACCGGGCGCCTGTCATGGCTCGATCGGCGTGCATGTCGCCATGCAGGACAGCACGCCGATGCTGCTGTTCGTTGGGCAGATCCCGCATGAGGACACCGGCCGCGACGCGTTCCAGGAAGTCGATTACCGCCAGATGTTCGCGCCGCTGGCGAAATGGGTCACGCAGATCGACCACGCGCATCGCATCCCCGAGGTCGTCGCGCACGCGGTCGATGTCGCCGTCTCCGGCCGCCCCGGCCCGGTGGTCATCGCGCTGTCGGAAGAAATGCAGAAGGACACGGCGACGGTTCCCGATCTGCCGCGCGTGCCGGTTTCCGCGGCGCATCCCGACCCGGCCGCTTTGCTGAAAATGCGCGAAATGATCGCGGCGGCGAAACGGCCCATCGCGGTGGTCGGCGGGTCCTGCTGGACCGAGGCGGGCCGGGCCGCTCTGGGATCATTCCTGGTCAAGAACGAAATTCCCGTCACCGTCGGGTTCCGCCGCCAGAGCCATTACGATGGAGCCCAGGAAAATTTCGCGGGCGATCTGGGGGTGGGGTCGGACCCTGGGTTGATCAGGAAGATCAAGGAAGCGGACCTGATCCTGGCGCTCGGCAGCCGGTTGGGTGACGCGGTAACGCAGGGCTACACGCTGCTCGATATGGCGGGCGCCGTGCCGATCATCCAGGTGCTGCCCGAGGGTTCGGACATCGGCCGGGTGTTCCGCCCCGCTCTGGGCATTGTCTCCGACCTGAACGTGTTCGCCCATGCGGTGGCCGCGCTGGACCCGGTCGCGCCGTCGTGGTCGGCATGGACCCGGGATCTGCGATCGTTGCGGGAGGCGCAACGCGCGGTGCCGAACTACGATGGCACCCTGAACCTCGGCACCGTGATGCGCGAGCTTGAAACATTGATGACGCCGGATGCCATCGTCACCACCGACGCCGGCAACTTCGCCGGCTGGGCCACGCGGTTCCTGAACTTTTCGGACAGGCAACGGTACATCGGACCGACCAACGGCGCGATGGGCTACTCCGTTCCCGCCGCCATCGGGGCCTCGATCGTCCATCCTGGGCGTATGGTCGTCAGCATGGTCGGCGACGGCGGCTTCATGATGACCGGCCAGGAACTGGCGACCGCGTTCCATCACGGCTCGGCGCCGATCGTGCTGGTGTTCAACAACAACCAGTTCGGCACCATCCGCATGCACCAGGAACGTGCCTATCCCTGGCGCGTCTCCGGCACCCAGGTCACCAATCCAGACTTCTGCAAGTACATCCAGGCGTTCGGCGGGCATGGCGAGGTGGTCAGCGACACGGCGGCCTTCACGCCGGCGTTCCGCCGCGCGGTGGACAGCGGCAAACCGGCGGTGATCGAGTTGCGCATGAACCCGGATCAGATCACCACCCGCGCCACCGTCGCCGATTTGCGCGCGGGTAAAACTCCACCGCCAGGTGCATGACCGCCACCATCGACGAAGCGGCCCGGCATTACGCTGCCCGTGACCTCGGCCAGGCGGCGCGCGTTTGTCTGGAAATCATCCGAAACGATCCGCGCCATTTCGACGCGCTGCATCTTCTGGGGGTGATCTGCACCAACCGGGGCCAGCATGCCGACGGCGTCAGCTATCTGCTGCGCGCCGAGGCGGTGCGAGCGAACGAAGGCCGCCTGCAGGCCAATCTTGGTGCCGCGTACGGGGCCTTGCAGCGCTTCGACAAGGCCGTGGATGCCTATCGCCGTGCCGCCGCCCTGAACTATCGCGATGCCGGCGTGTTGAATAACCTCGGGCTGGCGCTGCAAGGTCTGGAGCGCCGGCGAGAAGCACTCGAGACGTTGCAAAGCGCGATCGAACTGGATCCGGCCAACGATCCGGTCCTGTACAATCTGGCGCGCGCCAAAGTCCAGTTGGGCGACCTGGCGGCGGCGGAGGCGGACTTTCGCCGGTTGTTGCTCCGGTTGCCGCCCGATACGACCGCGGATCGGGTCAGAGAGGTCACCAACGAACTGGCCCGCGCGGTGACAGATCAGGGGCGGCCGGAGGAAGCGCTTGAACTCCTGCGCGACGCCGCGTTGAAACAACCCGATATCGTTTCGTTTCGCTGGCATGAGGCGTTGCTGCTGCTGCTGCTTGGCCGCTTCGATGAGGGTTGGGCGGCTTATGAGACGCGCTGGGACGCGCCGGGCCACGAACCGCCGCATCCGGATTTTCGCGTACTGGATCTCGATCGGGTGGCGGGCCGCCGCGTGCTGGTCAAGGAAGAGCAAGGCCGCGGCGATGTCATTCAGTTCCTGCGCTACGTCCAACCGCTCGCCGCGCGTGGCGCCCGGGTCACGTTGAGCGTCTATGGCGACCTCGTTCCACTGGCGTCGGAAATCGCGGATATCGAACAGGTACCTGGGCCCGAGGCGGATGAGGCCGAGTATGAACTGCTGACCTCGGTGATGAGTTTGCCATTGGCGTTCGCCACCGATCACGCGACCATCCCAGCGCAGATGCCGTATTTGCGAACGCCGGCGAACCGGGTGGCGCGGATGAAGCATCATCTGGGTCCGGCCACTGGGCCGCGCGTCGGTCTGGTATGGTCCGGTTCGCTCGCCAGTCTGCCGCGCTCGGCGATGCCGGTGGCGTTGCTGGAGCCGGTGCTGCGCCGGTCCGGCGTGGAATTTCATTGTCTGCAGAAGGAAATTCTCGCGTCGGATCGAGATTGGCTGGAGCAAAACGGAAGCATCGCGACGCACGACGCGGTGTTACGCGATTTCGCCGACACCGCGGCGCTGATCGATGCCATGGATCTGGTGATTTCAATCGATACAGCCGTCGCTCACCTGGCGGGCGCGTTGGCGAAGCCGGTCTGGATCATGTTGCCGTTCAGTCCGGACTGGCGCTGGATGTTGGGCCGTGACGACAGCCCATGGTATCCGACCGCGCGATTGTTTCGCCAGTCCGCGCCGGGCGATTGGGCGTCGGTCGTGCGCGCCGTCGTGGCCTCGCTGCGATATTGATCGCCGGCTACCGGTCGCGCGGCGCCGTTCGTTTGCCCAGACCGCTTTGCTTCGCGAGGCTGGAGCGTAACGCGGCGTATTGGCGCGCCACCATCGGGTAGTCGCCCGGCAAATTGAATTTCGCGCGGTATTCCGCGGCGGTCATGTCATGCACGGTCTGCAGATGACGCCTGAGCATCTTCATGTGCACCCCGCATTCCAGGCAGATGAGATGATCGTCGAACACCGTCGCGGCCGCGGCGGCTTTGCGCGGGGAAGGGGCTCTCATGGCGGGTTGACCCGGGGATGCGATGCCAGCCGGGCCGGCGGTCGCCAAAGCCCGGTATACGTCGTGGATGAGCCCAGGCAGCGCGCTGATGGGAGCTTCATTATGCTCGATATACGCAACGACGATCTGGGCGGTCAGCAAAAGTAACGAGTCGCCGGTCTGGGCCATGCGGTGCCTCCCCGATTTTATGGCCTTTCGAGCACCGTGCATGAGGGCCGGCATGATCGTCAATACAATATTCGAATTCTGTTCGATACCGCATTCAGGCCGACCCTGTGCCGGCGGGCGCGCCTATTGGCGTGGGGTGTTTCGAATCAGCTCCGCCGCTTTCGCCATCACGTCGGTCCACACGCCGGTCGTCGTCTGCCGGACCAATGTCACGGACGGATACCATGGTGTATCGGTGCGATCAAGTAACCAACGCCAATCGGGCGCGCGCGCCAGCAGAATGATGGTTTTGCGTCCCATCGCCCCGGCGACATGTCCGACCGAGGTATCGACCGTGACCAGCAAATCCAGCAACTCCAGGATCGCCATGGTATCTTCGTAATCGACGATCTCGGCGCCGATGTTCACCAACGGCGCGGCGCCGAAATACTCCCCGGCCTGCGCCGCCGCCGGACCTTTCTGTAACGAAACGAGCGCCACGCCAGGCAATGCCGCCAGCGGCGCGAAAGCGGCCAGGCCGGCGGACCGCCAGCGATCGTTGTTGTGCGTCGGCCGCCCGGCCCAGACGATGCCGACGCGGCGGGAGGCGGTGGGTGTCAGGCGAGCCAGCCGTTCTTTCCAAATCGCGGCGCGCGCCGGATCGGCCCGCAAATAAGGCTCCTGGCCCGGCACGTGATCCGGCCGCGTGCCATGCAGCGCCGGCAGTCCGGACAGCGCCCGGAACGCGCGAAACGGCGGCGCATGCCGCCATTCATTGAACAAATGCGCCTTGGGATACACCTGCCGCAGCAGCGGCATCATCTCGCTCGCCGTCGCGACGGCGATGTTCGGACAGCGCTCGGCGGCCCAGGGGATGTAGCGGCTGAACTGGATGACGTCGCCGAAACCCTGATCGGCGACGAGCAGCAGCCTGCCGTCGTCGAACGGCGTTCCGTCCCAGCGCGGCTGCGTCGTCGGCGGCATCAGCGGCGCGTTGCCCGGCAGATCGAACCGCCATTGATACTCGTTCCACCCGCGTTCCCATTCGCCGCGCAGCAACAGCGCCTCGGCGAGTTGAAA
Source organism: uncultured Alphaproteobacteria bacterium (assembly GCA_963719675.1). Taxonomy (GTDB): domain Bacteria; phylum Pseudomonadota; class Alphaproteobacteria; order Acetobacterales; family Acetobacteraceae; genus Rhodopila. Next base: position 90,352 of record CAVRDN010000057.1, read on the forward strand.
ATGCGGGCCGGGCAGAAACGCGTTGATCTTCAGCGCCTGCTCGGCCAACTCGATGCAGTCGTCCAGTTCCAGCCGGTGATACTGAATGACCGCGAGGTTGTGCAGGCACACCGGGTCGTCCGGCGCCAACGCGGTGGCGCGTTTGGCCGCGTTCAATGCATCATCAAAACGGCCAAGCGCGCGGTAAACCTCGGAGATGTTGCGCAGATACAACCTGATGTCGATGCCGTGCGCGATGGCGCGCTCGATCCTGGTCAGCGCCTCGTCGCGGCGGCCCAGCCGGAAGGCGACAATGCCGGACAAATGCAACGCGTCGGGTTGCTCGGGCGCGACGGCCAAGGCGCGTTCCAACAGACGGTCGGCGAACGCGTACTCTTTCTCATTCTCCAACCGGGCGGCGAGAGTCATCAGGTCGCCGAATGCCAGCGGCACCTCGGGCGGCGCGGAATCAGTCAACGGTGTAACCCAGACGCTCGATCAACGGTTGCAGGATCGGGATCACCGGTTCCAAATGTTTCCGATAATGCCGATACCGGTTCAACGACCTCTCATACAACGGCTCCGTCACCTGGGCGTAGCTGGCGGTGCGCGCATAGCGGCGGTTCTCGTGGAAACTGAGGCAACGCTCGTCGAACGGCACGCCGATGAAGTCGAGGATCGCGCGAACCGTCTCCGCCTGGTTGGTCACCATGGCGTCGTAGCGGATCGGCAAATACCGCAACGCCATTTCGGCGCGGTAATGCATCACCAGTTCCATCACCCTGACATAATGCGTCGCGGCGGATTCCAGCGCGCTCGCGCAATAGAAACCGTGCGTGAAATGATTGGAAAGAGCGGAAATCATGACATCCAGCGGATGGCGGATGACATGGATCAGCGGCGAGGCCGGGAACAGCAGCGCGATCAGTCCCAGATGGGTTTCGTTCAACGGCATCTTGTCGGTGAACCAGGCCGCGCCAGGCTCGGCGACCTCCATTTGTGCCGCTTTCTGCAAGTAGTAGTCGCGCAGATTGTCCAGTCCATCGCGCTGATCGCCCATCCAAAGCTCGGCCAGCGCTTCGGGATAGGTCAGCGGGCTGTTGAGCATGCGCGGCATGATGTTGATGATGTCGTTGATCAGCGGCAGTTCGTCGCCGGCGGAGATCGACGGGTGCGCCGACAGCGTCTGTTCCACCAGCGTGGTGCCCGACCGGGGAAATCCGAGCACGAACACCGGTTGCGGCACGTCGGTGCGCACCCCGGCGCGCGGCAGCAGCGCGAGCCGTCCCGAAACGAAAAACCCCCGCAGTCGCGCCACCAGATCGCCCGCGAGCTGATCCAGGTACACATTGCCGGTATATTCGCGGGCAAGCCGCTTGCCCTCGGTGAACGCGGCCCAGGCCTCATCGTGGCGATCGAGTTGATCGAGCAGGCGGCCTTTTTCGGAAAGTTCGGTCGGTCCCAGGCCAATCGGCGCCGAGGCCATCGCGGCCCCGGCCGGCGCGGTTCCCGCGTCGGCACCTTCCGCCGCCGCCGGAATTTGGCGATCCAACAATGCCAGCGCGTCATCCGGACGCTTCATCCGCCCCAACAGCACGGCACGGGTCAAAATCGAGCCCGGATCGTTCGGGAACAGCGCATCCAGCCGGTCGAGTTTCTCCCCGGCCGCGGCGAAGTTCCGATCGGCTTCCTCCAGCCGCGCCCACCCGAGCAGGGTTTCGCGGATATCCGGCGCGGCGGCGGTGGACTCTTCATAGAGTGCGCGCGCTTCCTCCATGCGTCCCTGGTTCTTCAGGCACCAGGCGAGATTGGCGAGCACGATCGGATCGCGCGCGCCCGAGATCGCCAGCACCTGCCGATAGTGATACTCGCCGAGGCGCGGCCGTTGCGCCTCAGTCATGATCATGCCCATCAGGTTGTGCGCCTGCGGCGCCTGGGGCGCGATACGGATGGCATTGCGCGCGTGGATCTCGGCTTCGCCGAGCGCGCCTTTACCCAGCAGCATCAACGCGAGTTCGTTGGTGGCCTCGAAATTGTTCGGCTCGAAGTGCACCAGGCGGCGAAGCAGCGCCTCGGCGGCGGTGGCTTTGCCCTGCTCCTTGCGGATCGAATACAGCACCGACAGCGCGCCGGGCCGGTCGGGGGCGAGTTCCAGGACGTCAAGGCACAGCCGCTCGGCGACGTCCTTGGCGCCTTGCTGATAGGCCTGGATCGCACGCTCCACGAGCGGAACGAGGTGCCGGATGGCCTCGGCCGGCGGGATCGAGCCAGGCTGCAGGGCACAGCACCGCGCGGGCCGGAGACCGCTGCCGCAGGGACACAATCCGGGGGAGGGGGCGTTCATTCCTCCATCGTGTATGCCGGGCATCGGGGCGGTTCAAGCATGGCGCGCGCGGGTCATGAGACCGGCTGACCGGGTGGCAACGTCTCCAAATCGAGCGTGCGCCGGCCGAACGTCGTGGGCCCAAAGCGTCCGGGCCGGCGCGAGGCTGGATGCCGGCGCGAGATCGCGCGCCCCCGCCGGCATCGTCATGGATCGCCGCCATCATGGTACCGTAACGACCTGTCAGTCGTCGCCGTATTCGTCATGCCGGCGAAACCGCGGGCCCGCCTCATCACGCCCCTTCGGCGCGCGGTCGAGCCACTGATACATGCCCCACAGCGCGTCCACCCCGCGCGCATAGGCGGAGTAGGTGTGATACAGCACATCGTCCTCCCGCGCGAACGCGCTGACGCCCGGCCGGTCGCGCGCATAAGTCGGCGCATCGGTTCCGCAGCTCGCCGCGAACTGAGCGAGTCGTACCGGCACCTTTGTCGCGTCCATCACGTGGCCGCTCCGCGCGAAGTTGTATTCGATGCTTCCGTCACGCTGTTGCTCCTCGGTGAACGAGACGTTGAAGTCGAAGTTGAAATCGCCGCCGATCGAGGAAGCCCATGGAAACGTCCAACCCATGCGTTGCCGGTATGCGAGGAGTTTCGGGAGCGGCGCGCGCGATACCGCCATGAGCGTGACGTCGCGGTTCGCGAGATGGACGACAGACCCATCGAACCCGTCGGCGATCGCCGAGCAGGACGGACAGCCCGCCGTATAGTCGGGCCCGAACATGAAGTGGTAGACAAGCAATTGTGAGCGCCCTCGAAACAGGTCCGCCAGCGAGGCGCGCCCTGCCTCGGTGTCGAAGTGGTACTCCTTGTCGATCCGCACCCACGGCAACGCCTGCCGCCGCCGCGTCAGTTCATCGTTGCGCCGTGTCAGTTCTTTCTCCTCCTTGAGCAGCGCGAGCCGCGCGGTCAGCCATTCTTCACGGGTTCCGCTGTTGTGTTGGGTCATGGATTTTCTCCTTCCGTTGGCGTCGCGTTATTCCCAGATGTCGAGTTTGATCTCGTTTGGCCAGGGCGTGCCTTGACCGGTTTCGAGCAGCGATTTCAGGCTCGGCGGAAACACGCCCCATTCGGTGCCGCGATGATGCATGAACGCCACTCGCTCCCGCCAACCCGCGTGTTTGAACAGCGCCGTGTGGACATCGCCCGCGGACGACGACTTAATTCCGACTTTATGCGGAATATCGGGCATATCCGGGTTCTCCTTCCGATCCGATTGTTGGTCGCGAGACGAACCTGGTGCCGGAACACGCAACGGCGGGAGTGACAAGTGTGTCGGGATTCCGATGGACTCGCTGATCACGGCGGCGGCCCGCGCGCTCGCGGCGGGCGACCTCCTCGGCGCATTGAAACGAGTCGCGTTGCGTGACGATCCCCCCGCCCTCGCTTTGCGCGGCATCGCGATGGCACGGCTCGGCGATTTCGCGCGCGCGACAGCCCTGTTGCGAAGCGCCGCGCGTGGCTTCGGACCCCGAGAAGCAGTGGCCCGCGCGCGGTGTGTCGTCGCCGAGGCCGAGATCGCTCTCGTCTCCCGCGAACTCGGCTTTTCCGCGCGGGCGCTCGACGCGGCGCGGGCGACGCTGGAAGCGCGCGGTGACACGATGAACGCGGCCCATGCGCGGCATCTCGAGGTCAGGCGCCTGCTGCTGATCGGCCGTCTCGACGAGGCGGAGCAGGCACTGTCCGGCCTGGATTCGGCTTCGTTTCCGGCGGCGCTGAAGGCCGCGCATGAACTGGTCGTCGCCGGTATCGCGTTGCGGCGCCCGCGTACGAAGGCGGCGCGGGCGGCGCTGGACCGGGCCGAGACCGCGGCGCGGGACGCGGATATCCCGGCGCTGACCGCCGAGGTCGCAAGCGCGGTCGAGGTCCTGACCACGCCGGCGGCGCGCCGGGTCGCGCATGGCGAGGTGCGGCCTCTGCTGCTCGGAGAGGTCGAAGAATTGCTGGCCTCGGACGCCTTGATCCTGGACGCGTGCCGCCATGTCGTGCGTGACGCGGGCAGGGTGGTCTCGCTCGTCAGCCGACCAGTGTTGTTCGCGCTTGCCCGTGCCCTGGGCGAGGCATGGCCCGGCGATGTGCCGCGGGAAACGCTGCTGGCACGCGCGTTTGGCGCCAGGCACGCCGATGAGTCGCACCGCGCGCGATTGCGGGTCGAGGTGGGACGGCTGCGCGCGGAACTGCGCCCGGTGGCGGACGTGAGCGCGACCCCGCGCGGGTTCGCATTGCGACCGCGCCGCGCGTGCGAGGTCGTCGTGCTGGCGCGACCGGTCGAGGAGGAGCACGCCGCCGTGCTCGCCTTCCTGGCCGACGGTGAATCATGGTCGAGCTCGGCTCTGGCGCTCGCGCTTGGCACGAGCCAGCGCACCGTGCAGCGTGCGCTCGACACGCTCGCGGCGGAGGGCAAGGCGCAGTCGTTCGGACGCGCGCGGGCCCGTCGTTGGGTAACGCCGCCGGTGCCGGGATTCACGACGACATTGTTACTCCCGGCGCCGCTTCCGGGATGACAGATATGGCGGAGCGACGATGACCAGGAGTGCGATCATGAAACAGTCGGCGGCCGACATCCTGCGTGAGTATGGACCCTTCCCCGGAGCCGACCACGTTGCCGGCGTGACCTATGACGGCGAACACGTGTGGTTCGCGTCCGGCGACCGATTGAACGCCCTCGATCCCGCGAGCGGCGAGACGGTCCGCTCGATCGAGGTGGCGGCCCATGCGGGAACCGCCTTCGACGGCCGGCATCTGTACCAGATCGCCGAAGACCGCATTCACAAGATCGATCCGAAGACCGGCCGTCTGCTGGGCTCAGATTCCGGCCCCCGCCAGCGGCGGTAATTCAGGGCTCGCCTGGGCCGAAGGGACGCTCTGGGTCGGGCAGCATCGCGGCCGGAAGATCCATCAGATCGATCCCGCGACCGGCACGATTCTTCGCACCATCGAGTCGAACCGCGTGGTCACCGGGGTCACCTGGACCGACGGCGAACTCTGGCACGCGACCTGGGAAGGCGAGCAGAGCGATTTACGCCAGGTCGATCCCGCGACAGGCGAGGTTTTGCGGCGGGTGGAGATGCCCGCTGGCGTCGGCGTGTCGGGGCTCGAGTGCGACGGCGCCGATCGGTTCTTCTGCGGCGGCGGCAGCAGCGGGAAGGTGCGCGCCGTTCGCCGGCCAAGGTGACGCGGGGGAGCGTCACACCCCCGCCGGCAGCGCGGTCTGGCCGAGCACCCAGCCCTCCCACGACGTCAACCAGGGATCCTCCGGCGTCGTATCGGGCCGATGACCGGCCAGAACGTTGATCACGCACAGCACGCCCAGAAGACAGTCGAAGCGGTCCTCACCGGCGGGATCGGCGCCGAGGCCGTCGGTCAACGCCTCCACCAGCGCCGGCTCGGGCACGACATCCAGCCGCGCCATCGCCGCGAGCAGCGAAGGCGCCACGGCGGCGCGATCGGAGCGCCGCCGCTTGCTGCCGCGCAATTTGATCCCGAGGTGGCGCAGCGCCTCGGCCGGATAGGTTTCCGCCATGGCGACGGTGCCGGGAGCCAGCAGCGCGCGGAACGGGCCCTCGAACGGCCACAGCCGCAGGTGATCGCCCAGAGCCAGCGCCGGCAACAGCATGTCCCGCCACGCCGCGATCGCCGCCTTGCCGGACTGGTTGGCGCCGAGCGTCCAGAACAAAGGCGCACCCGGCGGCCGCTCGGCGGTGGCGCGGTCGCACAAACGGGACAGGCCGGACGCGGCGCCAAGTCCCAGCGCCAGAGCATGCGATAAGCGGGTCATGCCCTTGACGCCGCGCGCGGGATAGAACGGGCGATCGGGCCGTATGTCGGTCAGCGCCTCGCACACGAGGAAGAACTCGGGCCAGCCGCGCACCGTATCCAGGAACGCGAGGAAGCCTGGCTCGGGTCGTTGCGCGGCGTAAACCCGTGGCACACCGATCGGCAGATCGACACCGAGCGCCACCGGCGCGCCGCCGGCCTCCGCGAGCAAAACTTTCAGAAACACCGCCGGATCGCCGACCGGCCGCGGGACGCGCAGTCGCCAGCCGGCACCGTTACGATGGGCGATCGCGGTCCACCGTTTGCGGGGATCGATGCTCCAATCGGCGTGCGCGACGAGGATGCGTCAGGACCCCAGCGGTTTGTGGGCGCGCTCCAGCAAACGCTTGAAGAAGCCCGGCGGTTTGGCGGGTTTGGTCGCCTCGACCGCCTTGAGTTTGGCCTTTTCCTCGGCCAGCCGGTCGCGCTCCTTGGCGGCGAGCCATTTTTCCATGCTGAGGCCCGCCTTGGCGGCGCGGCGCGCTTCGTAGGCGCGCTGCCCCTCGCTCATCGGTTTCGGTTGTTTCACGCTCTGGTCCCTGGTTGGTCGGTCGCGGCGGATCGTTGGATCGCGCGCGCTGTTCGTGCGGGTTCTGGCGCGAGTTCGGGCCTGGATCAAGCGGCGCGTGCGGGCTATGCCGGTCCGACGGCGGGGAGAAGATCATGTCGGGTGGACTGGAAGGCGTTGTCGCCGCGGAAACCGTGCTCAGCCACACGGATGCCGCGCGCGGGATGGTATGGGTGCGCGGTCACGACCTGCCGGACCTCGTCGCCAACCATGGGTTCGAGGGCACGATCGCGCTGCTGTGGGATGGGTTCGCCGGTGAGGGACTGACCCGCGCGAGCCTGACCGAGGCGTTCGGCGCCGCGCGGGTCACCGCCTTCGCCGGGTTGGACCACTGGCTCCCCGGCGCCCGCGGCCGAACTTTGTTCGAAGGCGTGCGGCTGGGCCTGGCAGCCCAGCCTGACAGCGCGACGCCGGCGGAACTGGTCGGCGCGATGACCGTGATCGTGCCGGCGTTGCTGCGCACCGAAGGATTGCTCCCGCCCGACCCTGTGCTGTCCACGGCGGCCGACTTGTTGCGGATGTGGCATGGCGCCGCGTCCGATCCGGTCATGGTGTCCGCGCTCGATACGTATTTCACGGTGATGGCGGAGAGCGGACTGAGCGCATCGGGGTTCACCGCGCGCATCGTGGCCTCGACCCGCGCGTCGCTGGCGGCCGCGGTGCTTGGCGCGTGGTGTGCGTTCACCGGACCGATCCACGGCGGCGCGCCGGGTCCGACACTGGACATGCTGGACGAAGCACGGGCGGCGGCGGATCTGGACGCGTGGCTGGAGGCGAAGCTGCGCGCGGGCGAACGCCTGATGGGCTTCGGCCATCGCGTGTTCCGCGGCAAGGAACCGCGCGCCGAGGCCATGCGCCGCGCCCTGTCGGCGATGGGACCGATGGCCGGGCGACTGGCGTTCGCGGCGCGCGTGGAAGCGGGAGTCGCGGCGGCGATCGAGCGGGTGAAGCCCGGCCGGACCTTGCCGCCGAATGTGGAGATCATGGCGGCCCTGTTGCTCGACGCGGTGGGATTTCCGCGCGAGGCGTTCACCCCGGTGTTCGCGGTGGGGCGCTGCGCGGGCTGGATCGCGCACGCGTTGGAGCAAAGGCAAACCGGGCGGATGATCCGTCCGACCTCGAGATATATCGGCCCGGCGCTCTGATCGCGTCACGGATCGGCCGGCTGCACGTCCTCGATGGTCGTCGGCACGCGCCGCGGCATGCGCCAGCCGGTCAGCAGGCCCGCGATCAACCGCGTGTACATCCCGATCAACAGCAAATTATCGCGCAGGTACTTGAAGTGCGAAACGCCGCCGTCGTCCTGGCGGAAATATCGCACCGGCGTCGGAATGTTGATCGGATGGACGCCACGCCAGCATAGCCGGATCACCGCCTCGGAATCGAAATCGAAGCGCCGCATGCCCGACGTCTCCGCGAAGATGCGGAGCAGCGGCGCGATCGGATACACACGAAATCCGAACAGCGAAGTCGCCGATCCCGCCGCCGGCCGTCACCAAAGCGGTCCAGAAGTTGGCGATGCCGTGGCCGAGCACCCTGATCCTCGGCGCGCTGTCGTCGAACACCGGTACGCCCAGTACCATCGCTTCCGGATGCGCCAGCGATTCGGCGATCATCGTTTCGATATGCGCCGCGGAATGCTGGCCGTCCGCGTCCATGGTCAGCGCATGCGTGAACCCTTTCGACAGCGCGAGTTCAAGTCCATGCGAAACGGCCGCGCCCTTGCCCTGATTGACGGGCAGCACGCGGACGAACAGGGCCGGATCGTCCGCGGCCATGCGCGTTACGGCGTCCGCCGTGCCGTCGGTGCTGCCGTCGATGACCACGACGACCGGGAGCCCGCGCTGACGGACACCGGCGATCGTCTCGAACAAGCGAGCGCCGGTGTTATAACTTGGGATCAGGACGACATGGGTCTGGCGCTCGGCGTTCATGCCCACCGCCCGGACATTTCGACTCCCGGCCGTCATTTTCCGCCACGACGCGGACGCCTTCTCCTCGTCCTGGCCGCGCGGAAGTTTGGTGCCGACGCGGAGCGGGTGGTCAGGCCACCTTGCCGGTAACATGGCGACGTTGCCGGTGTGGCACGCCCGATCGCCGTCATGGCCGGGCCCCGACCCGGCCATCTGCCGCCGCACGCGCCTCGACGGGTCGCCTCGGCGGGACCCGCCGACCACGTAAAGGGACCCGCCGACCAGGTAAAGGGACCCGCCGACCACGTGAAGGGACTGGCCGACCACGTGAAGGGACTGGCCGAGCCGGACCATGACGGACTGGCAACAATGGCGGCGTTCAATGGATCGGGCGCTCGGTCTCATTCGCTCTCGTGACCTGATGCGGTCAAACCCGACCCCGGCCGGTTCGCCGCCGGATCATGTTTTACCCGATCCCGCCATCGAGCGCGCCGGATCGCGCGCCGCCGATCGTTCCGCTTTCGCCGCGAGAGTCTTCAGGTAATAAAGCCCCTTGAACAAGCCCAGGCGCGAGTGGATCGGCGAGGGACGGAACACGTCGCCCGACAGCAACGACAACACGGCCTCCCGCAGGCGGAACGGGTTGCCGTGATTCATGAACAGCGCGCGGATCGCCGGGCGGTTGACGCGATAGATGAACCAGGAGAACCGCACCATCGCGCGATTCACGTCGGCCTCGTACCTGACGCACCACGCGCGCGGCTTCCTCCGGCGATTTGTGCAGGCACGCGGACACCGCGTCGGCGGCGAGAAACCCGCCCTGCATCGCGATGTAAACCCCTGACGAGAACACCGGATCGATAAAGCCGTACGCATCGCCGACCATCAAATATCCAGGCCCGGAAATGCGCCTGGATTTGTAGGAGTAATTGCCGGTCGCGGTCGCCGGGCCCATCAGTTCCGCCTCGCTCAACCGTTCGGCCAGAGCCGGCGCCATGGCGATCACGTCGCGGAAAAACGTGGTCACGTCGGTCTTGCGCGTCTTCATGAAGTCGGCGTCGCACACCGCGCCGACACTGGTGGTTCCGTCCAGCAACGGAATGAACCAGAACCAGCCGTGGTCGAACCAGAACAGGCTGATGTTGCCGGCCGCGCGGCCGGGCAGACGCCGCGCGCCGGTGAAGTGACCGAATACCGCGGCGGTGTGATGCCGTTTGTTGCTGACCTTGGTTGAGAACTTGTTCGCGAGCAAGGTGTCGCGGCCGGAGGCGTCGACCAGGAATTTCGCCCGGAATTCCCGCTCCGTTCCGTCCTCGTCGCGGGCCCGCGCGATCACGCCGCCCGCGGCCGGAAACTCCACGCCGTTGACGCGCCAGCCCTCGATCACCTCGGCGCCGCTTGCCGCGGCATGCTTCAACAGCACGTGATCGAATTCGGATCGCCGCACTTCATAAGCGGACGCGAAACGTTTGTCCCAGCCCTGCGCGAACTCCAGATGCGAGGGTTTGGGGTGCCACGGAGAAATGAATTCGACGCCGTATTTGGGAATGCCGATGCGGGCGATCTCCTCGGCGACGCCGAGTTCCTCGAACAGCGGCATGTTCATCGGCAACAACGACTCGCCGATGTGGAAGCGCGGGTGATGATCTTTTTCCACCAGCAGAACCCGCTCGCCGCGCCGTGCCAGCAGGGTCGCCACGGTCGAACCGGCGGGGCCGCCGCCGACCACGAGCACGTCGAACCGCTCGTCAGGACTGATCGTCATGGTACCGACCTTTCTGGCTCGGGTTCAACCGGGAGGGTGTCGGTTTATTACCGGCGGCGAGACGGCGGCGCCAGCTTGCCCCCTCTGCGATCGGTCCTGGACAGTCAAGGCACAAATCCCGTCCAACCGAAGGGCTTTCCTGTTCGGCTGGCAGCGTTGCTTTTTCCCGCTTCGGCCTGGGAGTATCCGCGTCGCGGCGCACAGCGGAGGAACAGGGAGGAGCAGAGGCACCCGAAGCCACGCGCAGCGCGTTGTCGCGCGAGCATGGCGAGGATGGTGAGCACCGGACCTTTTTCGACGCGAGCACCGTGGCATGCTTCATCCAGAACGGCGGGGCAGGCGCCAGGCATAGCGACGCACGACCGCCGCTTTCGACCCTTGGCGGCCATTAAATCGAGGTTCGAAGCGTTGCTATGCGTTTGGTAGCCCGGCGATCGCAAGCCCGTCTCCGAGACGGGACATGAACCGCGGCGTAAAAGGCCATGCCTGCCTGGCCCCCTGGACCGTCAGACGTGGTTCTTTCCGCATCAATTGCCGACCCATCCGGCGGGCTTCCGCACGCGCTCCGGTCAACGCCGCCGCTGCCACCGCAACGCGTTGTGCCCAGTACACGATTCAGGATAGGCCTCCACGCCACTCCCGATCCAAAGGGCCGCCTGGTCATATCGCTCCGCGGCAAAGTGGGCGCACCCCATCCCGATGAATGCGAGGTGACGGACCGGGTCGAACGGCATGAGGTGAAGCGCGGTCCTGAGTTCACGGACAGCACCGTCGCCGTCACCGAGGTAGGCCGACATCCATCCGCGCCGAACCCAGGCATATGCCAACAAAGGGTCGAGCGCCAGCGCCCGCTCGAGCCGCTGGTCCGCGTCGTCGAGGCGATGCAGCAATACAAGCGCGCCGCTGCTGAGAGCCAACGTCAGCGCATCATCGGGCGCGAGCCGATGAGCCTCTTCCGCGAGCCGATACGCCCGACTGCGATCGGCATCGGGGGTCGGGCCAAAACCGTGCGCCGCGCGCTGCGCCCAACACCAGGCGGCGGCTGCCTTCGGCAATCCGTAGCCCGGGGCAAGTTCCTGAGAGCGAAGGAGGCCCTCGATCGCGGCATCGCATTGGAAGCGTTGAACCGCGAAAGCGAGCGGCAAAGCGCTGAACGTGAGCCGAACCGCCTCGTCGATCTCTCGATCGGCATGCTGAGACGATCGACTTCTCGACCGCCGCATCGTCACGGATGGAGGTTCCCCAAACGTCCCGCGGTAGTGCCCGGCAAACCGGCCAAGCTGGCTGAAGCCATTTGCAGCGGCCACGTCCGTGACGGTGGCCTCTGCGCCGGCTTGCAGCAACTGCTGACGCGCACGGGTCAGCCGCACCCGCCGCACCCAGCCAAGCGGCGTGGTACGCAGGAATGTCCTGAAATGGGTCTCGAGTGTGCGGGGGCGGACCCCAGCGATATCGGCGAGGCGCGCGAGGTCGACAGGCTCCGACAAATGGTTCCGCAGCCAGTCCAGAGCGCGCACCAGGTCACCTGGTAGGGGGCCCGGGATATCAGGGGCGCGATCGCCAATCGGGTCGATGCTAAATATCGTCGATGATCCATCGATCAATGCATGATCATACCGTAACCCGATTTCGGCGCGAATTGAATATCCCAACGGGAACCGCACAGCCAGCCAGGATCGATCGAGGCTAAGGATGCCCTTGAGCGAGGCCGGACCGTACGGTCTTGCCAACAGGCACAGCGGAGGACCCGAATGGGTAGATCCACCGAATCATCTGGAACCGCGCGCCGGGGGCGCCGTCGATTCCTTCAGCTCACCGCGGCGTCCGGTCTCAGTGTCCCATTCGGCGCCATGGCCGCGTGGCGGACAGGCCCTCGGTCGCCGACCGACGCGTTGCTGAACCATCAGCCGATCTGCCATGTCGCGGATCGTTCCGATGCGGTTGCGCCGGGGACCTCACCAAGGGAAGTGAAGATCGTCTGGAATTCCGAATGGGCTCTGCCAATTGGGTGTGCCGGTCGCCGAACATCTCGGCTTCTTCGCGAGACGCAACCTCAAGGTCGCGTATTCTTTCTTTTCCGGGGCGGCGAATGAGCTGCTGGAGGCGTTGGCGACCGGCAAGGCGGACGCCGGAGCCGGGATGGCATGGCAATGGCTGAAGCCCCTGGAACAAGGTTTCGATGTGAAACTGACAGCGGCGCTCCACGGTGGGTGCATCCGGCTCCTGACCACGCCGACGTCAGGCATTGAGACTGTCGCCGACCTGAAAGGCAAGACGGTCGGCACGTTCAACATGGCAAGCCCCGACAAAATCTTCATGTCGGTGCTGGCGGCCAGGCACGGCGTTGGCCTGGATGACATCGATTGGCGGGTCTACCCGTCGGACCTACTGGGCGTGGCCCTGCGGAAGGGCGAAATTCAGGCCTTCTCGTCACTTGATCCGATGGCCTCGATGCTGCGTGACAGCGATCATCTCGTGGAAGTCAGCAACAACCTGGCCGATGAGTTCGCTCACCGTGGCTGCTGCATCCTCGGCATAACCGGCCGTCTGGTTCGCGACGAACGTCCTGTGGCGGCCGCGATTACCGCCGCCATCATGGAGGCGCAGGAGTACGTCGCCGTGAATCCCGAAGGTGCCGCCGAAATTCTTGCGAGAATTAACCACGTCGCGTCAGCCCAACAGTTCGCGGCCATGCTGCGCACCGAGACGCATCACCACCACCCGGTTGATGGCGCGCTGAAGCAGGAGGTCATCGCCTTCGCCCAGGACCTGAAGCAGGCCAAGGTGCTGCAGGCCAGCACCGACCCAACCACTTTGGCCAATCAGGTCTGCGTTGACATATTCGCCGCCTGAACGTGGCGCCCTATGATGTCACCGAAGCAACGGCAGGTCGGGTCTCCGCTGACCACGGAGGCCCGGTCTTCCGACGCATCTGGCGCACTGGTGTGTTGGCCGCGGTCATCTGGCTTGCCGCCGCCGGATTGATCATGCGGTGGCCGGATGCCGCCAACACAGGACCGACCGCCGCTCTTGCCTGGGGAACTGCGGCGATCGGTCTTGGATTGCTGGTCGCCAGCGTCGCGAGCAGTCACATTGATTTGTCACGGCTGTTTCAAATGGGGCCGTGGGCCGTCGCTCTCGCGGTGCTGCTGGCGTGCTGGGAACTGGTCACCGCGAAGCTTGATCTGCTGCCACGTCCCTTCTTCGTGTCACCGCAATCGCTGATCGGGGTCTATATCGACGACTGGCGACGTCTCGCTGACTGTACATTTCACTCCCTCGCACTCCTTGTCACCGGCTATGCCACGGGCGCGGTGCTCGGCTTCCTGTGTGGGGTGTCTGTTGGCTGGTGGCGGTCCGCCAGTTACTGGATCCACCCGTTGCTTCGCTTCGTCGGCCCGGTGCCGGCGGTCGCATGGCTGCCGATGGCGTTCCTGGTGTTTCCATCGAGCTGGAGCGCGGCCGTTTTCCTGATTGCCCTGGCGACCGGTTTCCCGGTCACAATTTTGGCCTGGTCCGGCGTCGCAAGTGTCAACGCCGCCTACTATGACGTCGCACGCACACTCGGAGCCAGGCCGGCTTTTCTCATTCTCAGAGTTGCGATTCCGGCTGCCCTGCCCTCGGTATTCGTCGGTCTGTTCATGGGTCTCGGCGCGTCATTCTCGGTTTTGGTCGTGGCGGAGATGATGGGCGTGAGGGCGGGGCTTGGGTGGTATCTCACCTGGGCGCAGGGCTGGGCGGCCTATGCCAACATGTACGCAGCGCTTTTGCTGATGGCGCTGATGTGCAGCAGCCTCATGACCCTGCTGTTCCGCCTGCGCGATCACGCTCTGGGCTGGCAGAAGGGGTTGCTGCGGTGGTAACGGGCGGCCAGGGATCTTCCGTCGAGGTGACCAGGGTGTCCCACGGCTTCGAGCTTCGCGGACAGACGTTGCCCGTGCTCGACGGGATCGACCTGTCGGTCGGAAGGGGCGAGTTCGTCGCGATATTGGGGCCGAGTGGCTGCGGCAAATCCACGTTGCTGCGGCTCATCGCAGGCCTCGACCGTCCCCGTGCGGGACGCATCCGCATGGGCGGGCAACGGATCGAGGCTCCCCATCCGTCCCGTATTCTGGTGTTCCAGGAGCCGACGCTCTACCCCTGGCGCACCGTGCGGCAGAACGTCGCCCTTGGCCTGCAGGCCCGCGGACTGCAAAGGAAACAGAACGGACGGATTGACGCGGCACTGCGACAGGTCAGTCTGACGGGCTTCGATGGAGCCTATCCACATCAGCTTTCAGGCGGCATGGCGCAACGGGCGGCGCTGGCGAGAGCCCTGGTGAACGATCCATCCGTGCTGCTGATGGACGAGCCTCTCGCCAATCTCGACAGCCTGACACGGATCGCCATGCAAGCCGAACTCGTCGGTTTGTGGCGGCAGGCCGGCTTCACCGCCCTTCTCGTGACGCACGACGTCGAGGAGGCGCTATGTCTCGCGGGACGTATACTCGTCATGAGCGACCGGCCCGCACGGGTACTGGCCGATATCGAGGTTGACGCGCCTTACCCCCGACACCGGGCCAGCCCAAGGTTCGCGGAATTACGGCGGCGTGTGATCGAAGCATTGGGATTACCGGCGCAATGGTAGCGCCGGATGCCGACATCCAAGGCAGGGAGCTGACGTGAACACCGATCGGGTCTTCCGGGGATCCATCCCGGCCTTATACGACGAGCATCTGGGGCCGTTGATCTTCGCCCCCTATGCCGATGATCTCGCATCCAGGCTGGCGGGCCTCGGGCACGACCGCATCCTTGAGACGGCGGCCGGGACAGGCCTGGTCACGCGCGCCCTGGTGACTTCCCTGCCCGAGAACGTCTCCATTGTGGCGACGGACCTGAACCAGCCGATGCTTGACCACGCCGCGAGCCGGTTGCCCTCCACGCGGGTGACGTGGCGCCAGGCGGACGCCCAGCATTTACCGTTTCCGGATGCGGTGTTCGACGCGGTGGTGTGCCAGTTCGGCGTGATGTTCTTCCCGGACAAGAAGCAGGCGTTCTCCGAAGCCTTTCGCGTGCTGAAGCCAGGTGGATGCTTCCTGTTCAATGTCTGGGACCGGATCGAAGAAAACGAGTTCGCGGAGATCGTTGTGAAATCCGTCGCGGCGCTGTTTCCCGACCATCCGCCGATGTTTCTGGCCCGCACCCCACATGGACACCACGACACCGCGGCTCTGGAACCGCAACTCCGGGCCGTCGGTTTTTCGACCGTCACGACGAAAACGATCACGCGGCATAGCCGGGCGCCGAGCGCGCTGTCAGTGGCGATTGGATATTGCCAGGGCACACCGATGCGGAATGAGATCGAGGCTCATGATCCCGATCGGCTGGAGGAAGTGACGAACGTCGCGGCCGCCGCGATCACCCGTCATTTTGGGCCCGGACCAGTCAACGGCAAGATGCGGGCACACGTCATCATCGCCGTGCGAAATCCTCTATCTGTGCAACAGACAGTCGACCCTCGCTGACGCTTCGATGTTCCGTCCGCTTACCACCCAGAGCGGTCATCGTGCGCGCCCGTGCGCATCGAGCGTGCGCTCTCTTTCGACGATTGTGCGCCGCGCCGTTGATCATCGCGCCCCGCCACGATTAAACCGGCCGTTTGGACAAATCGTGTTGTTACTCCTTTAGTGGTAATCTCCGCGACGCGCCGATTTGGCGGCGCTCCTGAAAAATGGTGCGAACGAGTTGCGCCTCGGCCGACCTCACACGAACCGGCCGCTCGTGCCCGATGCGCATCATTTCGGCGATGCCGCGCGCGTCATTCCGCTCGGCCCATATCACGCCCCGAATCAACGCGGACGCGCCGGTGCGGCGCGCACACTGATCGCGATGCGGTCGCCGAGTTGATCGACCGCGGCTTCCATGGCGGCGACGATGGCGGCATCCGACAGGGTCGCCTTGCCGCCCGCCGTGGCCGGCGACACCGCCGCCCTGGTGACGAATGTGCCGCGTTCGGTGATCGCGGGACTCGCCGGGTCCGCCCCGGGAACCGTCCATTTCGCCGTGAGCACGCAGCGGCCGTCGGGCAGAACGTCGAACGCATCGACGTCCACCAGCACCCTCTGGGTCGCCTGGCCCGAGAGCGGGGTCTGCACCACCGTCATGCCGGGCAGCCGCCGCGCCAGCTCGGCTCGCAGCGCATGGGTGATGCCGACCGACAGCCGCTCGCCCCATCGCGCGGTCGTGCTGGCCTTGAGTTCGTTCTGCCCGTCCCGCAGCAGCAGGTCCGTGGTGTCGAGGTAGTCGGGCAAGGCGACGGTGGGCAACTCCAGCACCGGCCGGCCGGTCTCGTTGCGCACGCCCGCGACCGGGGCGACCGGGGTGCTGAGCACGTAAGTGTTGGGCACCGGACTGGAGGAGCAGCCCGCCAGCACGATCAATGCCGCCAGGGCCAGACGTGATTTCATTGTCATGTTCATTTCAATCGACTGGCATCCAAACCGGCCGATGCCCGCGTTGGTTCCTCGACCCGGCGGAAAATGCCGGCGGGTGGCGTTCGGATAGCGGTCCGGCGCGGCCAGGGTCCGTTGATATTCGTTACACGAGACCGACGATGCGCTGCAAGAAACGCGCTTTTTTCGCGTACCGCTCGCGGATCTGGGCAACCCGGCCGGTGAACGCCGGCAGGCCGTCACGCTCGTCGGCCACCGCGCGAAGGTCGGGCGGCAGGTCCACCGCCCAGGCATAACCCGACGCGTTGCGCCGCTCGATTTCGGCTTCGACGTCGCGCCAGGCTCGATCAGTCACCCGGGAAGTGTCTCGACCTCCATCGGAAACAACGCGTCGGGGTCGTCGACCTTGAGCAGATGATAGACGTTGAACCGGTACGCCGGGCCGAGCGAAACCTCCGGCGGCGTGAACGGAAACGCCAGATTGCCGGCGGTGGACAGGCGACCGGGATAACCGAAATGCAGGAGGTATTGCTTGCAGGTGCGCACGACCTCGGAGGCGCGTTCGCGGGTCGGGGCGATGCATTCGCCCATGATGAACACTTCGCCGGGCGGCGCCTCGTTCGCGGGCACCACCATGCGCACGCCATCCACCCCATAGACGCGCCAGCGGAGCGTGTAGTCCTGGGCCCGATCCTCGCACACCAGATCGCGCACCAGGTCGGACAGCTTCGGCAGGATGTCCTTGCTCTGAGCAATGAACCGCGGATCGGCGGCGCCGGCCAGCAGCACCGCGCGCTCGCCGATCAGCAGCGCGCCCTCCATCTTGATCGTCGGACTGTCGGTGTCGCGCCACACCGCGCCGGAGACGCGGGTGCGCCGGTCGTCCACCGCCTCATACCGCGCGTTCGACAGGTCGAGCGTGCCCTCCGGTTCGTGCACGGTGAACGGATCGGCCTGCTCGTACAGACTATGCGCGGCGACCGAGGTCGGAGTGGCGCGGCGCTCCGGATTGGTGCTCTCCAGCACGAAGCCGGTGTCGTCGAGCTCGGCGAGGATCGGATCGCGGCCGCCGGGCACGCAACACAATGAGGCGCACTCGATGATCTTCGCCATGTGCATCGCGAGGCCGGCATCGAAGCCCAGCAGCATCGGCAGCGCGGCGAAGATGCCGGTGTCGCAGGCGCGCCCGGCGATGACGACATCGACGTCGGCCTCCAGCGCGCGGCGGAACACGCCGGTGCCCATCTGGCCGACGATCTGCGCCGCCCCGGTGATGTCGTCGTCGGTCAGGTCCGGCATGTCGTCGAAGCTGACGATGCGGCCGGCGCGGGACGCCTCCAGCAACATCGGCCGCGACAGATCGGCGCGGATCACCGCCATGCGGAACCGCAGCCCGTCGGCGCGCGCGATGTCGCGGATCAGCGCCAGTGTCGCGTCCAGATGCGGTGCCGCGCCCGCCGAGCCGGCCGAGCCGATGACCAGCGGCACGTCCAAACTCCGTGCGCCCAGCAGCACTTTGCGCAGATCGCGGCGCGTCGCCTCGGGCGAGGTCGCCATCTCGCCTTTGCCGAGATAGGTCGGGCCGATATCGATCGAGCCCATGTCGCAGCCGATCAGATCCGGCTTGCGCGCGAGGCCGGCGTTGAAGCCCGGCGTCGGAATGCCGTAGCCGAGCTGGCCGGACGCTCCCAACAGGCGCAACGGCCGCCGTGCGCGGCGAACCTCGGACAGGATGCGGCCGGAGGCGCTCATAGCTCGATCCCCAGCAAGCGGTGCGTGTTGTTGCGCGCCGTACACGTCTACATCGCCGGGATCGCCGGCCATGATCTTGCGTGCGAGCACGATCTTGATGGCGCGGCCGGCGGGATAGGGGATGACGGTCACCGCCTCGGCCGCCACGCCGTACAGCCGGCCCACCGCCTCGGCGCTCAAGGCGGGCGACTGCGCGACCCGTTGATAGTCGGCGTCCGACGGCGAACATCACATCCAGCGTCAGCCGCCGCGGCCCGGCGTTCTTGCTGCGGATCACCTGGGCGATGTCGGAGAGTTTCATGGGGCTTCCTCGGACCTGGCGGGAGAGTGTCCGGCAGGTGGGGCCTGGGCCGCAAGCCGGTGGGCGCGATCCGCCAACCAACCTGGCTTCCGGTTTGACATCGTGATGACCGTGCCGGATCGATCTCGTTGGCGGGCACGACGCCCATATCGACCCCCGGTCGCCTTTTCCCGCCCGCCGCGGCACGCTCCTCGGCCATGCTCACCCTGCGTCAGATCGAAGTGATTCGCGCCATCCTGGTCACCGGCACGGTCGGCGGCGCGGCGCGACTGCTGAACGTTTCGAGCCCAGGAGTCAGCCGCGTGATGAAGCATGCCGAGTCGGTCGCGGGCATCCGCCTGTTCAGCCGCGAAGGCGGCCGCTATTCGCCCACCCGCGAGGCGGCGGCGATCTTCAGTCAGATCAACGATGTCTACGACAAGGTCGAGGACCTGCAGTTCGTCATCTCCCGCATGACCCGCGGCACCGGCGCGCAACTCAAACTCGGTTCGGTGCCGAGCATCGGTCAGGTCATGATGCCGCGCGCGATCGCCGACGTCCGCCGGGCGTTTCCCTCGCTGCTGATCGACGTGGACATCCTGAAGATCGAGGAGGCGATCGATTATCTGCTGCTCGGCAGAGGCGAGGTGGTCGCCGTCAGCTACCGGATCGATCATCCGATGTTGAGTTTCGAGCCGCTGGCGCAAGGCAAACTCAAATGCATCGTCGCGGAGGGGCATGAACTGGCGCGGCGAGACCGGGTGACGGTCGCGGACATCGTGAAATTCAAGCTGATCGGCATCGATCCGAACGATCCATACGGCCGCATCATGGCCAATTTGTTCGCGGCGCAATCTCTGTCTTATGACGTAACGATACGCGCGCGCTTCGGCTCCACCGTCTGCGCATTGGTCGCCGCCGGGCTGGGCATCGCGGTCATCGATGAGTTCACCCTGGCGGGCGGCAACTGGCCGATGCTGCGGGTACTGGACATCGCCGAGCCCGCCGTGTTCCAGACCTACGCCGCCTGTCGCAAGGACGCCGCGCTGTCGAGCTACGCGACCCGGTTCATCGCGGCGCTGCGAGATCAAATGGGGCGGCTGTCAGCGCCGCCGTCCTGGGAACGAAAGTTAACCTGAGGTTTAGTCTTCGGCATTTATTTGTCATTGACGGTAATTTCCTCCCCGCTCATACGCAGTCCAAACAGGCTGGAGGAGCCAATAATGTCCGACATCATGGACCACGAGCCGCGCGGCGCGCATCAGACGAAGAAAGCCGCGGCCAGTGGCTGGATTGGATCGGCGCTCGAATACTACGATTTCTTTATCTACGCTTCGGCGGCGGCGCTGGTTTTCCCACAGATCTTCTTTCCGTCCGGCAATCCCCAGGTGGCCATCGTCGCCTCGCTGGCGACTTACGGTGTCGGCTACGTCGCCCGTCCCATCGGCGCGTTTTTTCTCGGCCACTGGGGCGACACGCACGGCCGCAAGACCGTGCTGCTGCTTTGCATGTTCCTGATGGGCTTCTCGACGATGGCGGTAGCGTTCCTGCCGACCTACGCGCAGGCCGGGATGCTCGCGCCGGTGCTGCTGGTGCTGCTGCGGCTGATCCAGGGCTTCGCGGTCGCCGGCGAAATCTCCGGTGCCAGCTCGATGATTCTCGAGCACGCGCCGTTCGGCCGGCGCGGCTACTTCGCCAGTTTCACCCTGCAGGGCGTGCAGGCGGGACAGATCCTCGCCGCCGCCGTGTTCCTGCCGCTCGCGCGCTATCTGCCGGCGGAAGCGTTCAACACCTGGGGCTGGCGCGTGCCGTTCTTCCTCAGCTTCATCGTGATCATCATCGGCTACATCATCCGCCGCGAGGTCGCCGAAACCCCCGCGTTCGCGGAGGAGGCCGCGGTGCCGCGGGCGCCGATCGTCGAGGCCTTCGCGCGCAGTTGGCTGGACATGCTGCGTGTCGTCTGCATGTCGCTGATGAATGTCATTCCGGTGGTCGCGACGATCTTCGGCGGCGCCTACGCGGTGCAGGCGGCGTACGGCATTCGTTTCGACAAAGACGTGTATTTGTGGATCCCGGTACTGGGCAATATCGTCGCGGTCATCGTCATCCCGTATGTCGGCAATCTGTCGGACAGGATCGGCCGCCGGCCCCCCATCATCATCGGCGCGCTGGCGTCCGGGCTGCTGTCGTTCGCCTATCTCTACGCGATCAGCATCCGCAACGTGCCGCTGGCGATCTTCATTTCGTTGCTGATGTGGGGCGTGGTCTATCAGGGCTACAACGCGATCTTCCCGGCGTTTTATCCGGAGCTGTTTCCGACCCGAACCCGCGTCACCGCGATGGCCATCGCGCAGAACACCGGCACCACCATCACCGCCTTGCTGCCGGCGCTGTTCGCGACGGTCGCGGGACCGGGAGCGCACAACATCCCATTGATCATCGGTTCGATCACGTTCGCGGTGACCATCGTCGCCGCGGTCGCCGCGTGGACCGCGCGAGAGACCTATCGGGTGCATCTGAACGACCTCGGCGAAATCGACGCGGTCCCCGTCGAGAAGGAGGTCTACGACCGGATACGGGCACGCGTCGCCGGCAACCCGGGCATGGCGGTTGACGTTGCCTGAGCGTGTGCTGCAACGTCGTCATGAGAAGGGAAGACACACGATGATCAATCGGCAGGCCCTGATCGGATTGCTCGGCGCCAACATCATGAAGTCGCTGGCGCCGGCGCTGCACATCGACGCCTTCGCTGCGGCGGGCATCACCGGCCACTATCACCTGATGGATGTCGATCAGTTGCCGGGCCGGACATTGCGAGGCCTGCTCGACGCGGTGAAAACCGCCGGCTTCATCGGGGTGAACGTGACGTTCCCGTTCAAGCAGGCGATCATTCCGATGCTCGACGCGCTGTCGCCCGAGGCGAAGCAGATCGGCGCGGTCAACACCGTGGTGATCGCGCGGGATGGCCACACCACCGGTCATAACACCGACCGCAGCGGGTTTCGTCTGAACTTCGAGGATGGGCTTGGGCGCGCGGCGGCCGAGGGCAGGACCGCCGTGCTGGTCGGCGCTGGTGGAGCGGGCAGCGCGGTGGCGTTCGCGCTGATGGACCTCGGGCTGAAAACGCTCGTCGTGCATGATCAGGACAAAGCGCGCGCCACCGCGCTCGCCGCCGACGTGATCACGCATTTCGGCGCCGGGCGGTGCCGCGTGGCGGACCGCCTGACCGAGGAGATCGCGGCCGCGGACGGCGTGGCCAACGCGACGCCGATCGGCATGGGCGGCTTCCCCGGCAATCCGGTGCCGGCCGAGGCGCTGCGGCCCGCTCTCTGGGTCGCCGACGTCATCTACAGCCCGATCCGTACCGAATTGATCATCGCCGCCGAGGCCACGGGCGCGCGCACGCTGACCGGCGGCGGCATGTGCGTGTATCAGGCGGTCGATGCGTTCCGCTTGTTCACCGGCATCGATCCCGATGTCGCGCGGATGCATCGCACGTTCGACGCGGCGCTCGCGGCGCGGGACGCCCCAATGGACGGCTGCTCATGGACGGTCGATGTCGCGTGATGAACACCGCGATCGCCACGGTTTGTCTGAGTGGCGGGCTGGATGAAAAGCTGCTGGCCATCTCCGCCGCCGGCTTCAAGGGCGTGGAGATTTTCGAAAACGATCTGTTGTCGTTCAACGGCACGCCCAAGGATGTCAGGCGCGCGGCCGAGGACCTCGGCTTGCGAAATCGTGACGTTCCAGCCGTTCCGGGATTTCGAGGGCATGCCCGCCGACAAGCGCGAGCGCAACTTCACGCGGGCCGAGCGCAAGTTCGATCTGATGGCGGAACTTGGCTGCGATCTGCTGATGGTTTGCTCCAACGTGTCGCCGGAAAGTGCCGGCGGCATCGATCGCGCCGCCGAGGACTTCCATGCCCTGGGTGACCGCGCCGCCGCGCGCGGCATGCGCGTGGGGTTCGAGGCGCTCGCCTGGGGCCGCCACATCAACGATTACCGCGACGCCTGGGAGGTCGTGCGGCGCGCCGGTCATGCCTCGGTCGGCCTGGTGCTCGACTCGTTTCATATCCTGTCGCGCAAGACCGATCTCAAAGCCATGGCCGCCGTGCCGCGCGACCGGATTTTCCTGGTGCAACTGGCCGACGCGCCCATCCTGGAAATGGATTACCTGTCCTGGAGCCGGCATTTCCGCAATTTTCCCGGTCAGGGCGACTTCCCCGTGCTGGACTTCATGTCCGCGCTGCATCAGACCGGTTACGATGGACTGTTGTCGCTGGAAATCTTCAACGACCAGTTCCGGGCCGGCTCCGCGCGGAGCGTCGCCATCGACGGTCACCGGTCGCTGATCTATCTGCTCGACCAGTTGCGCGAGCGAACCGGGGAGGCGCCATCGTTGCCGGCCCGCGCACGCTGTCTCGGCACCGAATTCATCGAATTCGCGATGGACGAAGCCAGTGAGCCGGCATTCAATGCGTTGCTGCGCGGCCTCGGTTTCACGCGCAGCGGCGTGCATAAGTCGAAGTCCGTGACGCGATGGTCGCAAGGCGGCATCAACCTCGTCGCGAATACCGAGAAGGAAGGGTTCGCGCACTCTTATTACATCACCCACGGCACGGCGGTATGCGCTCTGGGCCTGCGCGTGGATGACGCGGCGGCGACATTGCGGCGGGCGCGTGGCTTGCTCGACCAACCATTCCAGCAGGCGGTCGGGCCCGGCGAACTGGAAATTCCGGCGGTCAGGGGACTGGGCGGCAGCCTGATGTATTTCGTCGATCCGGCGAGCGCCCTCGCGCGGGTCTGGGACATCGAGTTCGAACCGACCCATGAGACGGCGCCCGGAGCCGGCCTGACCGTCATCGATCACATTTCGCAATCGATGCACTACGAGGAAATGCTGACCTGGCTGCTGTTTTATTCCTCGCTGCTCAATCTGGACAAGGTTCCGGCACAGGATGTGCTGGATCCCGGAGGGCTGGTAAAGAGCCAGGTCGTGCAATCGCCGGACGGCGCGGTGCGGATCATTTTGAATGCGTCGCAATCGAGCCGTACCCAGTCGTCGCGGTTCCTGTCGGAACTGTTTGGCTCCGGCGTGCAGCACATCGCGCTCGAAACCAACGATATCTTCGCCACCGTAGCGACGTTACGGGAGAACGGCGTGCCGCTGCTGCAAATTCCGGAAAATTACTACGACGACCTGGAAGCCCGCACCGGGCTCGGCGGCGATGAACTCGACCGGCTGAAATCGCTGGACATCCTCTACGACCGGGACGGCGACGCGGAATATTTCCAGGTCTACACACACGCGTTCGAGGACAGGTTCTTCTTCGAGGTGGTGCAGCGGCGCGACTACACCGGGTTTGGCGCGGCCAACGCGTCGATCCGCCTCGCCGCGCAAAGCCGCCTCGCCCAACAATCCGACTGAAACGGACACTGCGACCATGACAGAACACTTCAATCCCCGCGACTGGGCCGGCCAGCCAAACTACATCGCGCCCGACTACAAATCCACGCCGTTACGGGGGCCGACCAAACCGCTGATCCCGCTGCCACAGACGCTCTCCGAAATGACCGGGCCGGTCTACGGGCACGACAGCGTCACCGGCGAGGATGCCGATCTGACGCGCAACGGCCGGCGCAATGGCGAACCGTTGGGTGAACGGATCGTCGTGACCGGGCGCGTGTTGGACGAGGACGGCAGACCCATTCCCAATACGCTGCTGGAAATCTGGCAGGCCAACGCGGCCGGGCGTTACATCCATCAGACCGACCAGCACGACGCGCCGATCGATCCGAACTTCTTCGGTGGCGGGCGCTGCGTGACGGACAGCGATGGCAAATATCGTTTCATGTCGGTGAAGCCGGGCGCCTATCCGTGGCCCAACCATCACAACGCATGGCGGCCCAACCATATCCATTTCTCGCTGTTCGGGCCGAGCTTCGTGACGCGCCTCGTGACGCAGATGTATTTCCCGGGCGATCCGTTGCTGCCTCTCGATCCGATCTTCCTGGCGACACCCGCGGCAACGCGCGATCTGCTGATCGCACAGTTCAGCCTGGATGTGACCGAGCCGAATTACGCGCTGGGTTACGTATTCGATATCGTGTTGCGTGGCCGCTCCGCGACGCCGATGGAGGCCTGAGCCATGACGAAATTGAGACAAACGCCGTCGCAAACGGTTGGCCCGTACTTTCGCGTACAGGTCTGTCACCGGAACAATACGGCTATCAACAGAACCTGAGCAGCATCGCCGGCAGCCAAATGGCGGAAGGCGACATCGAGGGTGAACGCATCCGCGTCGAGGGCCGCGTGTTCGACGGCAATGGCGCTCCGATCTCCGACGCGTTGATCGAGGTCTGGCAGGCGGATTCTCTGGGACGCTATGCGCATCCGGCGGACCCTCGCGGCAGCAACAACACGTTCAAGGGATTTGGCCGTTGCGGGACCGGTACGGATCCGCAACACCGCTATTGGTTCGACACCATCAGGCCAGGCGCGGTCGAGCCTGGGCAGGCGCCGCATCTGAACGTGATCGTGACGATGCGCGGGATGCTGCTGCACGCGTTCACGCGGATTTACTTCGCGGATGAGCCGGCGAACGCCACCGACAAAGTGCTGAACGCGGTGCCGGCGGAGCGGCGGGGCACGCTGATCGCCGCGCACCAGAGCGGCAACGTTTACCGGTTCGACATCCACATGCAGGGCGATCGGGAAACGGTGTTCTTCGACGCGTGACCATCGGCGCGGCTGAGCTGTTACCGGTTCCGCCCGACCAGCGCGCGCACATTCGTCTCGACCGCGGCCAGATCGTTCGGCAAGATCACGAAACGCTCCGGCCGCACCATCAGATCCGCCAGTCTGGGCGGCAATTCTGGCCGGATGCCGACCGCCTGTTCGATCGCATCGGGGAATTTCGCCGGGTGCGCGGTGGCCATCGCCACCGTCGGCACGCCGTGCGCCGGAGGTTGCGCGCGTGCCGCCGCGATGCCGATCGCGGTGTGCGGATCAGCGAGATAGCCGCTCGTCTCATGCAGCCGGCGGATCTCCGCGAGCGTACCGGCATCGTCCAGCCGGAAGCCGTGGAACACCGTGCGCACCCGATGCCAGGCGGCGTCGGAGACCGCCATGCGTCCGGTGGCGCGGAAGCCGCTCATCGCGGCGGCGGTGGCGGCGGGATCGCGGTCGAGCAGTTCGAACAGCAACCGCTCGAAGTTGGAGCTGACCTGGATATCCATCGACGGCGACAGCGACGGCTCGACCGGCAGCATCGACATGTCGTTGCGTTCCAGGAACCGGTTCAGGATGTCGTTACGGTTCGACCCGACGATCAGCCGGGCCACCGGCAGGCCCATGCGGCGGGCGGCCCAGGCGGCGAGGATGTTGCCGAAGTTGCCGGTGGGAACGGAGAAGGCGACTTCCCGGTCGGGCGCACCCAGCGCCAGCGCGGCCGCGACGTAGTATGGAATTTGCGCCGCGATGCGAGCCCAGTTGATGGAGTTGACGGCGGAGAGATGCATTTCGGTGCGGAATGGCGCGTCGGCGAACAACGCTTTGACGAGGTCCTGGCAGTCGTCGAACGTGCCCTCGATCGCGACGTTGCCGACATTCGGTGCCAGCACGGTGGTCATCTGGCGCCGCTGCACCTGGCTGGTGCGCTCGTGCGGATGCAGAATGACGATGTCGATACGATCGCGATTGGCGCAGGCCTCGATGGCGGCGGAGCCGGTATCGCCGGAGGTCGCGCCGACGATCGTGACGCGAGCATCGCGTTCGGTCAGCACATGCTCGAACAGCAAGCCCAGAACCTGCATCGCCATGTCCTTGAAAGCGAGCGTCGGGCCGTGGAACAGTTCCTGCGCGAACAGATGGGTTTCAAGTTGCACTAAAGGCGCGATCGCCGGATGGCCGAACCCGGCAGTACGCCGCGGTGGCAAATCGCGTCAGCGTATCGAACGGGATCGCCGTCCCGACGAACGGGCTCATCACACGCGCGGCCAGATCCGGATACGACAGCGACCGCATCGCGCGCCAGTCGGCGGCGGAGAAATCCGGCCAGCTTTCCGGCATGAACAGGCCGCCGTCTTCGGCGAGCCCCGCCAGCAGGACGCCGGCAAAATCGCGCGCGGGCGCCTGCCCGCGGGTGGAAAGGTAGCGCATGGCGACCGTTTAATGCGGATCGCGAGGCGACGGAAGCGGCGCGCCCCAAAGGCGGGGCCCCGGAGGCAGGACCCCCAGGGGCAGGGCCCCCGGACGCCGGGCCCCCGGACGCTGGGCCCCCGGAGGCTGGACCCCCGGAGACTGGACCCCCGAAGGCTGGGCCATGGAGGGAGGGCGTGCCAGGACGTCACCGTCCCGCTATGCTCGTCACGAACAGAGGAACCCCAATGCACACCGCACCCCTGGCGCATCGCCCATGATCAAAAGCGCTCTCGTCACCGGCGCCGGCGGCGGACTGGGACGCGCCGTCGCCCTGGCGCTGGCGGCGCGTGGCTGCGCGGTCGCGGCGCTGGACATCAACGGTCCGGCGGTCGAGGAAACCGGCGCCGAGGCGGGGTCGGGACTGGTCACCCCGCTCGTAATGGACCTCACCGCGCCGGGTGCCGCGGAGCTGGCCGTGGTGGAAAGCCTGGAAGCATTGGGCGGCCTGGACATCGTCGTCAACAACGCCGGCTGGGGCATCGGCGAGGCGTTCCTGGCGATGACCGAGGCCAGTTGGGATCGCACGCTGGCGTTGAACCTGAAAGCCGTGGCGCTGATCTGCGCGGCGGCGGGACGCCACATGAAGACGCGCGGATCGGGGCGGATCGTCAACGTGACCTCGCCGGCGTCGCGCATGGCGTTGCCGAATTATCTGGCCTACGCGGCCAGCAAAGCCGGGGTCGACGCGGTGACCCGGGCGGCGGCGGTGGCTCTGGCCCCCTTCGGCGTGCGCGTGAACAGCGTGGCGCCGGGGATGATGGACACCGCGATGCAGGGGGTGACCGAGCGGCAGCTGGCGGCGATCGACGGGCGCGACGACATCGCGGCGTTTCTGGCCGAGCGGACCAGCCCGGATCCCGATCGGACGCCGCACGGATGTGGAGACGGTGGCCGGCATGATCGTCTGGCTGGCGTTGGACGCACCGGATTACATCACGGCGGAACGGATGAACGTCAGCGGCGGCCTGGACCGCGACTGACTGACCCGCGCGTGGTGCGTGCGTCGCGCCGGATGCCGCGCCGCCCGCCGCCTTGCGCATGGGAAAGGGCAACGCCGCGAACCGGCCAGTGTGCCATCCGGCCGGTGTGCCATGTGGTACACCCGCCGGGCCAGGCCGGGCACGATGAAACATTTGTTCGAAGAAATGAGCGTCCATGTGACCGCCCTCTTCAATTCGGTTCGGCCACGCCGGGTCTCCGCTCCGGAGCGCGGCGCGGCCGCTTCGCCGGGCGCCCCGCGCGGACCCCGGCGAGAGCCCCCATTCACGCGCGCGCATGAAGTTGTATCGTCGTGCCCACCAAACGGACACGAAGGCGACTTCGTTTCGCCACGACGCGGTGGGACAGAGGCCGTGGGAACCAATCCGTCATTCACCTATTTACAGAGCGGTATGATGCGCCAAAATCCTCGCCTTTTTCGGCTTTCCGCCACCGTCGCCATCGGCGCCCTGTTGTGCAACGCGGCCGTACCGGTCGCGCTGGCGCAACCGGCGCCGCCTCCCGCCGCCGCGCCACCCGCCGGGCAGCCGGATCAGAACCAGGGTGACCCGCCGGACCGGGTCGGCCGCATCGCGAGCGCGTCCGGCGCGGTCTCGTTCCGCACCAGCGCGGACACGCAATGGAGTGCCGCCACCGCGAACTATCCGGTCAGCTCGGGCAACGCCTTCTGGACCGAGCCGACGGCGCGCGCGGAACTGGAGATCTCCGACAGCCGCATCGACCTGTCCGGACAGACCGAGTTCGACGTGACCTCGCTGGAGCCGAGCGGGCTGGAGGCGGTGGCGCCGCAGGGCGAACTCTATCTGCATCTCGCCGATCTCAACCCGAACGAGGTCTGGTCGGTGCAGACCCCGCGCGGCACGATCCGGCTGACCCAGGCGGGCCGCTACGACATCGTCGTCGGCACCACGGATCAACCGACGCAGGTCACCGTGCTGGAAGGCGCCGCCGAGGTGGCGGGCCCAGGGGTTTCGCTGAACGTGGCGGCGAATCAGACGGCGACGATCACCGGCACCGATACCTATCAGGGCAGCGTCGGCGCGGCGGTGCGGGACGCGTTCCTCGCCGCGCGGCTGGCGGCGGAACGTCCCCCGCGCATGGCACGGCGTCGATCCCGGCCGACGTGATGCACATGCCGGGCGGGCAGGATTTGCAGAGCTATGGCGAGTGGTCGCAGTCCTCGGATTACGGCGAGGTCTGGTATCCGCCGGTGCCGGCGACCTGGGTGCCGTATCGGGATGGCGAATGGGCCTACGTCGCGCCCTGGGGCTGGACGTGGGTGGACAGCGCTCCGTGGGGGTTCGCGCCCTTCCATTACGGGCGCTGGGCTCACATCGATGGCCGTTGGGGTTGGGTTCCGGGCGAGGAACGAGGTTCGGAGCGGCCGGTTTACGCGCCGGCTCTCGTCGCGTTCGTCGGCATCGGCGCGGGGATCGCGGTGGGCGCCGCGCTCGCCGGTCACTCGGTCGGCTGGGTGCCGTTGGGTCCGAATGAGGCGTACCACCCGTGGTATCACGCGTCGGAGAATTACATCCGGCAGGTCAATACCGGTCACGTCAAAGACATGGGTGCGATCAATAACAACGTCAGCGTCGCCATTTTCGCCAATCGGGCGGCGGCGACCTCGGTGCCGGCGAGCGTCATGGCGGGGTCGCGCCCGGTGCGCGGGGCGGCACGGCCGCTCTCGGCCCAGATGCTGGCGTCCGCGCATCCGGTGATCGGCCAACAACCACTGCGTCCCACTGTCGGGACGGTCGGCGTCACCCCCGCGGTGGCGCGGCAGTTGGATCTGCGTGCCGGCGGTCCGGGGGAAGCGCCCCGCCGCGCCGCGCCTGGTCCGGTCGTGCGGGTCCAGGAGCCGGGTCCCGGGAACGGCCCGCCGCCGCGGCCGGCTCTCGTGGGGCCGCATGGCGAGCAGCCCGGCGCCGCGCGTCCAGGCGCGCCGGGCGGCCAACCACCGGGTCAGCACAACGCGCCTGGGCAGCCGGCCCCGCGCGGCCCAGGTGGGCTACCGCCTCTCGCGGCGCCGGGAGGCCGGCCGGCCGGGGTTCCGGGCGCGGGTGAGCCAAGGCCGCCCGGCATGCCTCCAGGACAACATCCCGCCCCAGGTGCGCAAGGTGGTCGTCCGGGAGGGCCCGAGCCAGGACGGCCCGAGCCAGGAGGGCCGGAGGTGGTGCATCCGGGTGGGCCTCCGCTCGCCGCGCCGGGGGGCCGGCCGGAAGGCGTGCCGGGCGGACCCCCGGGCGGCCAGCAGGCGCATCCCAACGCCGAACCGGTGCCCGGGCCGCGTGAGGCTCATCCGGAAGGTGGCCGCCCGCCGGTTGGGCCGGAAAGTCACCCCCCGACGGTCGAGCGCCCGACGCCCGAGCCGCACCCCGCGGCTCCCGGTCCGGGGGCGCCGGGTCCGGGTGGTCATGAACCGCCGCATGTCGTGACGCCGGAGGCCGCGCATCCCGCGCCGCCGCCGCATGTGGAAGCGCCGCGCGCGCCACCGCCGGAGGCCGCGCATCCCGCGCCGCCGCCACATGTGGAAGCGCCGCGCGCGCCACCGCCGCATGTGAACGCGCCTGAACCGCAACGTCCCGCGCCGCCGCCGCCGCGTCCGGCCGCGCCGCCGCCACGTCCGGCCGCACCACCGCCGCATCCCGCCGCACCACCGCCGCATCCAGCCGCTCCGCCTCCGGCCGCTCATCCGCCGGAGAAGAAGCCCGGCGAGCATTGAGCGGCCATCGGATCGACGATCCCGATCCGATCCGGCTCAGCGCGGAACTGCGCCGAAGCAGCATGGAATTCGAAACCTTCCGGGGGCGCGCAGGCCGTCCTTGAACGCGAGGGAGGCGAACGAACCTTCAACCATCCTGTCGATGGTTTCCCGCGCGATGACCAGGTTTCTCTCACGGCGGATGCCCATCCGGAATTCAAACTCACGATCCTGCATCCGTGGCACGGATGGCGCGCCCGCGTGAGAAGCCGCCAGCCAGGCATCATGGGCGGCGAGGCCGCGACGAAATGATTGGTTGATCGGACCGCGGCTCCTTCTCCACTCTTTCGGCGCCGTCGGATAACCGCTCAACTCCGCGGCACCGGTCGTTCCGGCCGTCATGGAGGCCTATCATGCCCAATGCCGCATCCAAACCGACCGCCTTTCAACCGGTCCACGTACTGGCCGCTGACCTCGCCGCGCGCCGGCTGTCGCCGGTCGATCTGGTCGAAGAATATCTGGCGCGCATTGAGCGGCTGGAGCCGAAACTCCAGGCTTTCGTGTCGGTGAACGCCGCCAACGCCCGCCTCGCCGCCGAGGCCGCGGACAAGGCGATCCGCTCCGGTCACGCGGTCGGGCCGCTGCACGGCATTCCGATCGCGATCAAGGACCTCGTGGAAATCGAGGGCGAGATCGCCATGGGAGGCTCCGCCGCGTGGCGGCACCGCATCGCCCCGCGCACCGCCACGCTGCACCGGAAACTGATGGCGGCCGGCATGATCAATCTGGGCAAGACCCATACCGTCGAGTTCGCCTATGGCGGTTGGGGCACCAATCAGCATCTCGGCACGCCGTGGAATCCATGGGATCCGGGCACGCACCGGGCGCCTGGCGGGTCCTCCTCCGGTTCGGGCGTCGCCGTCGCCGCCCGCCTCGCGCCGTGGGCCATCGGCACGGACACCGGCGGCTCGGTGCGCATTCCGGCGGCATGGAACGGCATCACCGGGCTGAAAACCACGATCGGGCGGGTCAGCACCTTCGGCGTGCTGCCGCTCAGCCACACGCTGGACACGCCCGGCCCGATCACCCGCGACATCGAGGACGCCGCGCTGTTGCTCAGCGTGCTGCAGGGCGCCGATCCGCGCGATCCGCACACCATCGGGGTCCGCGATATCGATCCGATGCCCGGCCTGCGCCGCGGCGTGAAGGGCCTCCGCCTCGGCCGGCTGCCCGCGGCGGAGCGCGCCGGTGTCGATGCCGAGGTGCTCGCCGCCTACGATCGGTCCGTCGATTTCCTGGCTTCCGCCGGGGCGGAGATCGTCGATCTCACGCTGCCCGAACGGTTCGCCGATCTGGGGGGCGTCGTGGGGCGGATCATCTCGGCCGAGATCTACGCGGCGATCGCCGATCTGGCGGACGATAACGCGACGCCGCTGGACCAGGACGTGCGGCCGCGGGTCCGCGCCGGGGCGGCGATTTCCTCGAAGGACTACCTGGCGGGCCTGGCGGAGCGGGAGCGCATGAAGCTGGCGTTCGACGCGGCGATCGAGGGCGTGGACGCGCTACTGACGCCCACGATGGTGGCGCCGGCGCCGATCGTGGCGTCGATCGATCAGAACACGACGCCGGCGGTGTTCACGCGGTGGGTGAATTTCTACGATCTCTGCGCGGCGGCGGTGCCGAACGGGTTCACCGCGGGCGGATTGCCGAGTTCGTTGCAGATCGTCTGCCGCGGCTATCAGGAACCGTTGGCGCTGCGAATCGGCTACGCCTATCAGTCCGCGCACGACTGGCACATGCGCGTGCCGCCCCTCGGGGCCTGACAGCGGCATGACGGCGGCCTGAAGGCGGCGGCGCGACCGGAGCGCGCTCGCCTCTCACCGCTCGATCGCCGACTCCTCGGGGTTCAGCCAGAAAGCCCAGACGCCCGCACCGAACACCAGCAGCACCGCGGCGATGATGAACGGCGCCTGCCACGACCCGTAGTGCACGAGGATGCCGAACACGATCGGCGAAATCGCGCCGCCGAGGTTGCCCGCCATGTTCATCGCGGCCGAAACGGTCCCGGAATATTTCCCGCCGATATGCATCGCCGCGGACCACGCCGGTCCGATCGCGCATTCGAGGAAAAAGAACGACGCCGTCAACAACGCGACCGCGGCATAGGCGCTGTCCACCATCGCGGCCGGCACGATGCACGCCACGCAGCCCAACAGACCGACGATGGCGACCAGCCGATGCGCGAGTTTGACGCTCCCGGTCTTCGCCAGCAGCCGATCGACCGCGACGCCGCCCACCGTGTCGCCGACAACGCCGGCCCAGAACGGCAGCGAGGCCATGATCCCGACTTTCAGCAGCGTGAAGTGGCGGTACTCGACCAGGTACGACGGCATCCAGCTCAGGAAAATGAAGCCGCAATAGCCGCTGGTGAAATACGCGCACATCAGCGCCCACATGCTCCGCGAGCGAATCAGGCGTACCCCACGGCAGGATCGCCATCCGCTCGATCCTGGGCGGCAGCACATTGCCTTGTTCATCGACCCCGCGGATATAGCCCAGCTCGCCTCGGCTGACCGAGGCCTGCTCCTCGGGCATGTCGCGGTAGGTGAGGTACCAGACCACCGACCACAGGATCCCGATCATGGCGCAGATGTAAAACACCCATCGCCAGCCGAGCGTCGCGACGATGGCCACGACGATCGGCGGTGAAACGGCGGCGCCGAGCCGGCTCGCGCTATGCGACACGCCCTGGACCAGGCCGCGCTCGCGGGGCGGGAACCAAAGCTGCATGGCGCGGGTCGCGACCGGGAACGCCCCCGCCTCACCGATGCCGAACAGAAACCGCACGGCGGCGAACGAGGCGACGCCGCTCGCCGCGGCCGTCAGCGCCGTCATGACGGACCAGTACGTGACGATGCCGGTCAACATCCGCCGCGGCCCGAAGCGGTCGCCCAACCAGCCGCCCGGAACCTGGAACAGCGCGTAGCTCCAGACGAACGCGCTGAAGATGAGGCCCATCTCGATCTTGCCGATGTTGAATTCCTTGGCGATGACGGGCGCCACGGTGGAGATGTTCGCTCGATCGAGATACGTTACGAGGTACATCAGGCTGATCAGGAACAGCACGGACCATCGCTTCGTTCCTTGACGCTTCACCGTAACGCTCATCGCATCATCCTTCGCCAGCGCCGGCCTCACCGAGTTGGCTTTACAGGTCCGGGACGATGGATCGTTCGTGTTGCGCGGGCAAGGACGGCGGCCAGGCTGACGGTGAGGTCTCGCCGCGAGCCGACCACGCTCCGGCGATGGCTTTTGTTTCGGATCGCGCCGGTTTTTCGGTTCGAATTGGCAAGAAATTTCGGTGAGCCGTCATTCGTTACGGATGATCGGCGACGCGCGTCGGCGCGGGGTCCGAGTCTCGACATACCGCGAAAACGGTGGTGCCATTGGCCGGTCGCGGACCGAAACAGGAGGAAACGATGTCGCAAACCGCTTTTCCGGCGTTCGAGACCATTCTTTATGACGAGCCTCGCCCAGGCGTGGCGCGTGTCACCTTGAATCGTCCCGAAAAGCGCAACGCGCAAAACATGCAGATGACATACGATCTGAACAGCGCCTTCGACCATGCGCTGCGTCAGCCGCATGTGAAGATCATCGTGCTCGCCGCGCGAGGCCAGCACTTCAGTTCGGGTCACGATCTTTCCGGCGACGGCAGCAAAACCTGGCGGGATTTTCCGGTCGTCGGCACCTGGGCCAATTTCGATCAGCCGGGCGCCGAGGGACGGCACTCCCGGGAGATGGAAATCTACCTCGAGATCACCGAGCGTTGGCGCAACATGGCGAAGCCGATGATCGCGCAGGTGCAGGGCAAGTGCATGACCGGCGGTCTGATGCTGGCATGGTGTTCCGACCTCATCATAGCCAGCGACGATGCGCAGTTCATCTGCACGTCCGGCAAGATGGGCGGCTCGGGCGTCGAGTTCTATGCCTATCCGTGGGAGATCGGGCCGCGCCGGGCCAAGATGTGGCTGCTGACCGGTGAACTGTCGGCCGCCAGGGCCGAGCAATACGGCATGGTGAACGAGGTCGTTCCGCGCGCGGACCTGGAACAATACACGCTCGACCTGGCGGAGCGCCTGACGGCGCACACGTCCTGGACGCTCAACATGACGAAAGCGCAGGTCAATCACGCGCAGGACGCCCAGGGGCGGCGCTCGTCGATGAATTACGCGTTCGTGGTGCATCAGCTCGGCCACGCGCATCGCGAACTCACGGTCGGCGCGGCGATCGATCCGGACACCCTGCCGGAGAATCTCCGGCAGCATTACCTGCGGCGCGAGGAGCGCAAGAAGGCGCAAAAGGCGGCGGAGTAGCAATCCGCGGACGGCCTGAACGCGAGACCGCATGCGCCCGCGCGCCGGAGACCGGGCGCCCGGGGCCAGCGCCGGGCGGGCAACCGGTCAGGGTCGCTTTTGCTTCCCCGCGCGCACTTTGCGATCCCATCCCGCGTCGTCGTTGGCCTCCTTGGGGGGCGAACGGACGATGGATTTGACGTCGCTTCTCGGGCGCCCGGACGCAGCGGCGATTTCGCGGTCCTGTGCTTCGATGATGCCCCGCGCGGGCTCGTCCCCGTCCAGTCCCGCCAACGCACTGGCGGACACCTTGCGGTTCGAGCTGCGAGTCCCGTCCTGATACACGACATCGAACATGACGACGCTGGTCGAAGCCCGGCTCTTCATCGCCATGCCGGCTACTCCTCGGTCCCCGGAGACGCGGGCTCGTTCGGCTCCGCCCCGTCCGCCTCGCCGGTCTTACGGAGCGCGGCCTGCTGCTTACGCTCCTCCAGTTTCATCTCCTTCGAGGCCTTTTTGGCCCGGTCCCGTTCGGCTCGTTGAAATTTGTAGTTTGGCTTGGAGGGCATGCTGGCTGGTCCCGATGATGTGGCTGACTGTATGGCGGATATGGGATGTGAACGCGACCCCGCCAGACCGCGGCGGCACCGCGGGTCGCGAATGTCGCGGACAAAGTGAGTGCGCCCGGCGGTGGCCGCGGATCGCCCCTCATGGAAGGCGTTCGTTTTCGCCATCACCCCGCCGCCCTTCGCCTGACGGCGGTGCCCCCAGCGGTTGGCCGCCGTGATCGAGCGGCGTGGCGCGCCAAAAGGCGGCGGCGGCGCACGCGGCGCTGGCACTCGGAGCATCGGCGGGCGTAAAACCGGACCAACCTCGAGGAGTGCTCCACCATGACCAACCGACCGATCCTGGCTGCCACGATGGGCGATCCCGCCGGCATCGGCCCGGAAATCTGCGTCCGCGCGCTGCTGGCCCCCGAGGTGCGGGACGCAGCGCGGTCGTTCGTGATCGGCGACGCGCGGATCCTCGGGCGCGCGCTGGACGTCTGCGGCCTGAGCGCGTCGCTGAACCGCATCGGCGGGCCGGAGGGCCTGGCGGACAAGCCGGGCGTCATCGACGTGATGCATCAGGACAGCGCCGATCCCGCCGCCCTGCGGATGGGCGAGGTGCAGCCTCTGGGCGGCCAGGCGGCATTCGCGGCGATCCGCGCCTCGATCGAGCTGGCGATGAGCCACCGCGTGGACGGCGTGGTCACCGCGCCGATCAACAAGGAGTCGCTGCAGGCGGCGAAGATCCCGTTCATCGGACACACCGAGATGTTCGCCGAATTCACCGGCGCCACCGAAGAAATGACGATGTTCACCATCGTTGGACTGAAGATCTTCTTCCTGACCCGGCACATGTCGCTGGCGAAGGCGTGCGCCGCGATCACGGTGCCCAAGGTGGCGAAAGGGATCGACCAGTGCATCAAGGCACTGCATCAGTTGGGCTATGACGCGCCGCATCTCGCGGTGGCCGCGCTGAACCCGCACGGCGGCGAGGACGGGATGTTCGGCCGCGAGGAGATCGAGGGGATCAGGCCGGCGATCGCGGAGGCGCGCGCCAAGGGGCATAAGGTCAGCGGCCCGGTACCGGCCGACTCGGTGTTTCATCTGGCACGGATCGGGCGCTACGACGCGGTGCTGTCGCTCTACCACGACCAGGGCCACATCGCGGCGAAGATGATGGATTTCGAGAAGACGGTATCGGTGACCCTGGGTTTGCCGGTGCTGCGGACCAGCGTCGATCACGGCACCGCGTTCGATATCGCCGGGACCGGCAAGGCGAGCGCGGTCAGCATGATCGAGGCGATCCGCGTGGCGGCGGAATACGCCGTGCGCGGCGTGAAGCTGGGCGATGCCCGCCGCGCGGTCACGGCACCGCGCGCGCGGCCGAGTGAGGCTGTTGCGGCCAGGTCGGGGCGTGGTAGACTGAGCCTCCGTGAAGGCGCGCGGGTGTAGTTCAATGGTAGAACGGCAGCTTCCCAAGCTGCATACGAGGGTTCGATTCCCTTCACCCGCTCCATTTCGTGCCGGCTGCGATGACGCGGGCTGTTCACGACCCGTAACAAACGTGACGTTGGCGGCCTGGGCTGAAACGATCGCCCGGCCACGCCGATTGCCGGGTCGGCCGGCAGGTGTGACTTTGACCGCCCGCGTTAACCTTCCTGTAACCATCCGGTGATATCCCTCCAGTGCCCACACATCGCACCTCCCCGTTGGGCGGAAGGGTCACACCTATGCCTGTCGGCAAAACGATCACATTCTCGGGCAAGGGCCAGCCAGGAAACCTCTTGGACCCGAAAAACTGGGCCGGCGGCACGGTGCCCGGCATCGATAACACGGCCCTCATCACAACCAATGTTGGCGGTCCGGTCAGCGGCGTGTTCAGCGTCAACAACCTGATGCTGCTCGGAGCGGAAACCATCACGTTCACCGGCACGCTCGACGCCGCCGGCGTCGGAGCCTGCCAGGGACTGATGGTCTGCGACGGCGCGACCGCGATCTTCGCGGCGGGCGCGCGGTTGAACGACGGCAACGTGCTGATCGTTGGCAACGACGCGGTGGGTTCGCTGCTGGCGCTCGGGGCCGGCGCGACGCAAAGCAGCCTCAGTTCCGTGGACGCCAACCTGGGCAAGCAGGACGCCGGGGTCGGCACCGTCACCATCGATGACGGCGTCTGGACCAACAGCGGTCACGCGTTCATCGGCGACGACGGCGCCGGCACGCTCACCGTTATCGACGATGGCGTGGCGCGGTTCGGCGGCGATGTCGACATGGCGGCCGACGCGGGTTCCAGCGGCAAGCTGACGGTCGGCGGCGGCGGCTCGGTCGTCGTGGCGGGCACGCTGCGCGCCGGCGGCGCGTTGGCGGCGAGCAGCGGTATCGCCGCGGTGAGGGTGACGAGCGGTGGCACACTCACCGTGGATACGACACTCGCGGTGGGAACCGGCAGCACTCTGACGTTGGCCGCCGGCACGGTCACCGCCGGGACCATACGCGTTCTCGCGGGCGGCGTCGTTTCAGGGAGCGGCACTCTGAGCGCGCCCGTGGTCCAGGACGAGGGGAGCATCGTCGCCTCCGGCGGCAACCTGCGGCTCGATGGCGAGGTGAACGGCACGGGCACGATCCAGATCGCCGCCAACAGCACGGCCACGCTGTCGGGCGACAGTCTCAGGCTCGCCGGCATCGCCTTCATGGGGCCGGACGCGACTCTGGTGCTCGCGCACGGATCGAGCGTCACGGCGGCCATTTCGGGCTTCGCCATCGGCGACGTCATCGGGATGGCGAATATCGACGCGGTGTCGTTCAACGCGGCGACCGGGCGGCTGACGCTCAGCGATCATGACGCGCCGGTCGAAACGCTGCGTCTGGTGGGCAACTTCTCAGGCGACGGCTTCACTTTGCAACAAACGGCGGCCGGGGCGATGATCGGGTTGCGGCAGCTCGCGAGCCCGACCGCCGCGGGGTAGCGCGCGGCCCGCCATTCCGGCGCCGGCTCAGGGCATGGCGCCACGTTATTGCCATTGCGTCATGATTGAGCCCGATCCTCCCGCGGGTCGGCTTGCGCGGGTCGTCGAACGTTCAGATGCGACGGCTCAAGTAACGGCGGCGTCAATGCTTAAAATCGTCTTCCGCGAAGCCGTTCCGGCCGCGAACACGCATCGACCACGTTCACGCCTTAAATGATAATCGCGTGGCGAAACGCGGCGTCGGCCACTGGTAAATCTCGCCTGTCGCCGCGCGGACGGGAACGCGATCGAGCTCAATCCTGGTGCCTGGCCGCGCGTAACAATCGCCGCGCCTTGGTGAATTGAGTGCCGCGCGCCGCCCGGAAACCTCAACCGGTTCCTGAACTCCCTCGCGCAGGCTGAGGAACCTGGCGGCATTGTGGCAATTAAACATGAGCATCTGGCCACGCGGCGACCGTTAAGCCGCGATGGCGTGGTTCATCAATTGTATCAGGAGGTCCCATGAAAGCACCCAGAGATCCGGATCTGCTGCGCCGACATGTGGTCAGCGGGCTGTCCACGGTGGCCGTCGCCGCGATGGGAGCATCCGCGCCGGTCCGCCAGGCTCGCGCCCAGACCAAGACAGACGACGAGCATCTTCTGGATCCCCTGACCGAGTATCCCGGCCCACCCTTTCCGCGTCAGAAACAGCAGGAGCCGCCGGGTCTGGCGAGCCTGATGAACCCGAAGCCCGACCACGGCGAAACCAGTTACAAAGGATCCGGACGGCTGGCCGGCCGGCGGGCGCTGATCACCGGCGGCGACTCCGGCATCGGTCGCGCCGCGGCGATCGCGTTCGCGCGCGAGGGCGCCGACGTCGCATTTAATTATCTGCCCGTTGAGGAACCGGATGCACAAGAAGTCGTGCAACTCATTACCGAAGCGGGCCGCAAGGCCGTGCCCCTCCCTGGCGACATTCGCGACGAGGCATTCTGCGCCAAACTTGTCGATGACGCCGCCAAACAACTGGGCGGTCTCGATATCCTCGTGAGCAACGCCGCGAAACAACACAGCGTGCCGGCGATCGAGGATCTGACGACCGAACAATTCGACGCGACGTTCAAGACCAACGTTTACGCGATGTTCTGGATCGTGAAGGCGGCGTTACGACATTTGCCGCGCGGCGGCACCATCGTTTGCACGACCTCCATCAATGCTTATGACCCGTCGGAAACGCTGTTGGATTACGCGATGACCAAGGCGGCGATCATGAACTTCACCAAGGGGCTCGCGAAACAAATCGCGAAGCGGGGCATTCGCGTCAACGCGGTGGCGCCCGGCCCGTTCTGGACCCCGCTACAGCCGAGCGGCGGCCAGACCCTGGATAAGCTGGTCAATTTCGGCGCCGACAGCCCGTTGGGTCGTCCGGGCCAACCCGCCGAACTCGCGCCGATCTACGTGCTGCTGGCGTCGGACGAGTCGAGCTACGCGACAGGCCAGGTGTATGCCGCGGTGGGCGGCAACGGCGGACCGTAACGAAATCGGGCCCAGCCCTGGATCAATCCGCGAAATGCCGGACCGCGTCGGGATCGAAGGCGAAGCCCCAGCCCGGCCGGTCCGGCACGATCGCGTTGCCCTGGGTGTCGAGTTCGATCTTCTCCCGGTACAATTTCTCGAACCATGGCATGTGCTCCAGATAATATCCGCCGGGGAGGGACGCCAACAGCGCAAGGCTCATCTCCGGAAACAAATGCGAGGCGCAGGGAATGTGGTACGCCTCGCAAAGATGTCCGGCTTTGAGGAATTCGGTCGGGCCGCCCATTCGTTGTAGATCCGGCATGATGACGTCGGCGGCACCGGCCTGGAGCATCGCCAGCACCCCGCGGTGGGTATAAACGGTCTCGCCTGACGCGAGCGGCGTGTCGAGCGCCGCCCGGATTCCGCGCTTCGCCCTCATGGTCGTGGCAGATGACCGGTTCCTCGAACCACGTCAGATTCAGGCTTTCCATCATGCGGCCAATGCGGATCGCCTGTTTGACGCTCATTTGCTGATTGGCATCGACCATCAGACCGATGTCCGGGCCGATCGCCTCGCGCACCGCGGCGACGCGCGCGACCATGCGCTCGGGGTCCGAGGGCCCGACGCGTGTCTTCATCGCGCGGAACCCTCGTTCGACGAACGATCGCGCTTCCTTCTGCAACTCGTCGATCGAGGAACCCAGCCAAAGGCCGCCCGAGGCGTAGGTGGGGACAGACGGTCGGCAGGCGCCGAGCAGATGCGCGACATTCAACCCCGCCGCTTTGCCGCGCAGATCCAGCAACGCGTTATCGACCGCGGCGAGGCCGACGATGGAAACGCCTTCGTAACCAAGGAAATTGAGGTCTTTCCACGCGCGCGCGTTGAGCGTGCCGCCCAGCCGGGGGTCAAGGCCGACGACGAGATCTTCGAGGTTGCGGATCATGTCGTGAATGACGCTCAGGCGGCGATTGTTGATCGAGAACACCAGGCCTTCCCCGGTCAGTCCTTCATCGGTGTCGAGCCAGGTCAGCACGCAATCGGCCGAGCGGATCGAACCGAGTATGGCGGTCACGATCGGCGGATCGATCGGCAGGTGAACGATCTGGGTGCGCAGGCGGGTGATCTTCATGACGGTTCCTCCGTTGGGGGGAGCCTGGCACAACGGACACACTCGCCGCCATCCCGCGGCCAGCGGTGGTTTTCGGCGCAGTATTCCATTGACCCGCATCGGGCTCCGGTCCAACGATCGGCACCTGATGCGGGGGCGATGATGCGGGCGATCTTGCTGGCGGCGGTCCTGACCAGCACATTCCTGAGCGTGGCGTCGGCGCAGTCCCTGGATCAACAATGGGCGTGGTGCCGGGACGACAATTCCGCCCGCCTGATCCGGGCCTGCACGGCGGTGATCAGGTCGGGTCATCAAACGCCGGAG
This sequence comes from uncultured Alphaproteobacteria bacterium, assembly GCA_963719675.1. Taxonomy (GTDB): domain Bacteria; phylum Pseudomonadota; class Alphaproteobacteria; order Acetobacterales; family Acetobacteraceae; genus Rhodopila. Next base: position 131,933 of record CAVRDN010000057.1, read on the forward strand.
GATCTCGCGCGGGCATACTTCAACCGCGGCCGCGCGTGGTCGGACAAAGGCCAGTTCGACCGCGCGATCGCCGACTTCGACCAGGCGATCCGCCTGGACCCGGAATATCCGGATGCGTTCAACAACCGCGGTGTCGCTTACGCGGGGAAGGGGCAGTTCGATCGCGCGATCGAGGACTACGATCGCGCGATCGCGCTTGATCCCAACTATGCCATCGCGATCTACAACCGAGGGCTGGCGGCGCAGAGCCTCGGGCGAACCGACGAGGCGGCGGCGTATTTCGCGCGGGCCAAACAAGTCGGACCTCGGCTGATGCCGCCCAAGGAGTAGTCCGGCGGACCCGTCATGCCGGCGCACCTGAGCCGGCCATCCATCGCCGGACGTGCCGTTCAGGAGGACCGCCCCGGCGGCCGCGCCTGACGCTGCACGTGCCGGGGAGTGTCCGCCAGGCGCGCCCGCGTCCGCGCCCGTGTCCGGGTCTTACTTCACCTCCGGCAGCAACTCGTACATCGTCCCGTTGAACCGAGCCAGGCGCATGCCTTTCATCGCCCGGTAATCGGTCGGCGAGGTGCTGATCGCGATGCCGGGCAGGACCATCGGCAGCGTCGTGCCCTCCGGCAGGTTGGTCGCCGCCTTCATGATGCTCTCGCGCGACAGGTCTTTGCCGGCCTGCTTCAGCACCACCACCATCGCCTGCGCCATGGTGTAGCCATAAGCCCAGACCGGATTGGCGGGATCGCTCTCAGGCGCGTATTTCGCGCGCCACGCCTGGAAGTCCTTCATGCCGGCGTCGTCGTTCCAACCGGGATCGGTCGGATCCTTCAGGTACTGCGCCGTCACCACGCCCACCGATTTATCCAGACCGGCCGAGGTCAGCGCCGGTTTCACCAGCGCGCCGTTGGAGTCGATGATGTGCAGCGGATGCCAATCGATATCCGCCGTTTTGCGAATCGACATCGCGGAGAACTTGGGCGTGCTGGCATCGTAAAACACGTCGGCGCCGGAGGATTTAAGATCCAGCACCTGCGAGTCGATGGTCGGATCGGTCACCTCATAGGAAACGCTCTTCACCACCATCTTGTCGTACTTGTCGCCGAGCCCGTCCTTCAGTCCCGCCACGTAATCGCGTCCAAGGTCGTCGTTCTGATAGAGTATCCCGATCTTCGCATCGGGTTTGGTCGCCAAAATGTACTTCGCGTACATCTGGCCTTCGAGGCGATAACTCGGCTGGAACGGAATGCTCCACGGATAGTCTTTTGATGTCGCAACGAATTCCGACGCGCCGGAACCCAGCCAGATGTCGGGGACTTTCTTCTGGTTGACGTATTTGCGGATGGCGGTGTTCGGCGCGGTGCCGATGGTCTGGAACAGGATGGCGACCTGCTCCTGCTCGATCAGGCGACGCACGACCTCGACCGTCTTTGGCGGACTGTAGCCGTCGTCCAGCGCGATGAGGTCGATCTTGCGCCCGTTGATGCCGCCCTGATCGTTGATCATCTTGAAATAATCGGATTCGGCGGTGGAAATCTGACCGTAGACGCTGGCCGGTCCGCTGAACGGCGCGCTCTGACCGATTTTGATTTCGGTGGCGGTGATCCCGGGCGAATCGGCGTGCGCGGGCGCGGCTGAAATCCCGAGCAACAGGGCAAACAGGGCGGCGCCCCGGTAACGGCTGAGCATAACGTTTTCTCCGAGTTTATGCGCGGCACTCTGGGTGATGCACCGCGTCGGCGCAAGGCTCAGGACTCCACCCCGCAACCCGCCAGGAGGTTCTGCCCCCGTGAAGCTCCGTCAAACGGCGAGGCCCTTTGAAATCTGTCCACTACCGAAATGAATGGTTCGCCCTTGCTCGGGGTTCGGGGCGGAAGCCCGGCCTTACTCCGCCGCCTCGTCGTGCACGACGCGGTTGCTCGCCGGGTCCCAGCGCGCCAGCACGCGCGTTCCGGGCGCGGGCGGCACCGCGCCATTCGACTGAAACACGATCAGCGGCTCGCCGTTGTCGAGCCGCAGGTAAATGTGGCTGACGAAGCCGCGGTAGACGACCTGCTCGACGAGCCCGGCCACGCTGTTCGGCTCGTTCGCCGCCCCGGCCGGTTCGATGCTGATCGCTTCGGGCCGCAGCGCGACGGTGACGGCGTCGCGACCGGGCGGGCAGTCCGCGACGGTCAGCGCCGGGCCGCCCTCGGTCGTGACGCGACCCATCTGGCCGGCGCGAAAATCGACCCGGCCGCGAAAGAAATTGGACACGCCGATGAAGCCGGCGACGAAGCGCGTCGCGGGCGTCTGATAGACCTCGGCCGGCGAGCCCAGTTGCTCGAGGCGGCCACCGCGCATGATGGCGACGCGGTCGGCGAGCGTCAGCGCCTCATCCTGATCGTGCGTCACCATGATCGTGGTGATGCCCAGCCGTTGCTGGAGCGCGCGCAACTCCACCTGCATGGCCTCGCGCAAACTCTTGTCCAGCGCGCCCAGAGGCTCGTCGAGCAGCAGCAACGACGGCTCCACCACCAGACACCGCGCCAGCGCCACGCGTTGCTGCTGACCGCCGGAGAGCTGCGCCGGCATCCGATCCGCGTAGCCGCCGAGTTGCACCAGTTGCAGTGCGCCGGCGACGCGGGCTTCGGTCTCGGCGCGCGGCCGGCGGCGCGCCTCCAGCCCGAACGCGACATTTTCCGCCACGGTCATGTGCGGGAACAGCGCGTAGTTCTGGAACAGCATGCCAATGTTACGACGATGCACCGGAGTGCGGGTGATCGCCTTGCCGTCGATGAAAATCTCGCCGGAACTCGGCTGCACCAGTCCGGCGATCATGCGCAGGCAGGTGGTTTTCCCGCAGCCGCTCGGACCCAGCAGAGCCAGCATGCTGCCTGGCTCGATCGTCAGCGACAGCGCGTCCACCGCCAGTTGCGTGCCGTAATGCTTGCTGAGTTCGTTCAGCCGGACGGTGGTCGAGCGGGTTCGCGGCTGTGCCACGAATGCCGGCGGCTGCACCAAGACGTCCACCGTCAGCTGCCGAAGACCTGGTTGTATTTCTCCAGCCAGCCAGGCCGGCGCGGGTTGATGAACGTCCAGTCGGCGGCGAACAGACCCATCGCGTCCATTTTCGATTCCGGGTATGCGATGTATTTGGCGATGTCGGGCGCGAAGCTGGCGCCCTTGACCGATGGCGACGTCAACGTCGCGGCCGCGAGACCTTGCTGTATGCCAGGATCCAGCATGCGATTGATGAACGCGGCGGCAAGCTCCGGCTCCGGCCCGCCCTTGACGAAGGTCAGGCAGTTGATGCCGGCGAAGGTGCCCTCCTTCGGGAAGCACATGTCCAACGGTACGCCCTGGATCGTGTAAGGATAAAGGTTTTTCGAATACTCGATGCCGGCGATGTCCACCTGGCCCTGCGCCACCATGGTGACCTGCGAGGGGTTTTCGTACGTGCTCAGCACGTTGGGCCGCAGTGCCGCCATTTTTGGCCACACCTGATCGATGTCGTATTGCGCGTCCTTCAACGGCTTGCCGGTGAGCAGGCTGGCGGTGGCGATCAGCAGATACAGGCTCTGGGTGAATTTCGGCGTGGTCATCAGGAAGCGCTGTTTGAACTTCGCGTCCCACAGATCGCCGTACGACTCCAGCGGTTTGGTCACCTGCGGATTGATCACCAGACCGCCGGTGGAAATGGCGAACGCCACCCCATAGCCATCGAAGAAATGGAACCTTGGCAGCACGCCTGAAATGTTGGGGATTTTGTCGGCCGGCAACGGATCGATCAGGCCCTCGCGTTTCGACAACTCGACGCCGATGTCGTCCATGAACATGACGCTGTATTTCGGATTGTCGCGGGTGGCGCGCAATGCCGCGATCTGCGTCAGGGTCACGCCCTCGGTGGTGAAGACCTTGCAGTCGTTGTCCGCCTCGAACTTCGGAATGATCTGCTTGCGCACATACTCGCCCTGTTGCGCGGTGTAGATGCCGACCTGGATCGAGCGCGTGGCGGCGCGCGCGCCGCGGATGAACACCAAAGGCAACGCGCCGATCACCTGGCGCCGTCCGAAACCGTTGCGCATGCGAAGTTTTTCCTTTTACATGGCCATGGCGCGGCGCAGGCCGGCCAGGCGTTCCATCACCAGAACGACAACGAAGGCGAACAGGATCATCAGCGTCGAGGTCGCGGGCACCGCGGGCGTGAAGATGCTGGCGACCTGGCGATAGATCAGCATCGGCATCGGCACGTATTGCGCGTCGGCCAGCCACATCGAAATGGGATAGTTGTCGAACGACACCATGAACGCGAACAGCGTGCCGGCGGCGACGCCGGGGGCGATCTGCGGCAAGGTGACGCGGCGGAACACGCGCCACACCCCGGCGCCGAGGGTGCGCGCGGCTTCCTCGAGCGAGATGTCGGCGAGCAGCAGGCTGGCGGTGACGGTGCGCACGACGTAGGGCGTCGTCACCAGGATGTGGCCGAACAGCAAATTGAGTGGCGCGCTGTTGGAGTTCCAGTCGGAGAACAGGCGCAGCAGCGCGACTCCGATGACCAGGACGGGGAAGATCAACGGTGAGAGCAGCACCAGGCGCAGCACGTCCCGGCCGGGCACGGCGCAGCGGGTCAGCGCGAACGCGGCGGGCAGCCCGAACGCCAGCGCGCCGGCGGTCGCGCATGCGGCCAGCAGTGCGCTGAAGCCGAGCGAGGCGCGGAAGTCGGGGTCACCCAGGACCTGCCCGTACCAGGCGAGCGTGAAGCCCTTGGGCGGGAAGGTCGCGAAAGCGCTGCCCGACACCGACATCGCGACGATGATCACCAGCGGCGCCAGCACGAAGATCATCATCGCCGCCGCGCACGGGTACAGCACCCAGGCCATGCCGCCGTTGAGGCGCGTGCTCATGCGGCGGCGCGCCGGCCGCGGTCGAGCAGGCGCATCGACAGCAGGTTGACCCCGATGACGATGGCGACCAGGACGGTGGCGATGGTCGCGCCGAACGGCCAGTCGTAGATGGCGGTGATCTGCTGGTCGATCAGATTGCCCAACATCTGGGCGTTGGTGCCGCCGAGCATGGCCGGCGTGACGAAGGAGCCGGCGGTCAGCGAAAACACCAGCGTGAAACCCACCGCCAGGCCGGGCAGGCTCAACGGCAACGTGACGCGATGGAACACGCGCCAGGACGGCATCCCCAGAGTGCGCGCCGCTTCCTCCAGATTCGGATCGATCTTGCCAAGCGCCGAGGCGATCGGCAGCACCATCATCGGCAGAAACACGTGCAGCGAGCCGATGACGACGGCGGTTTCCGAATACAGCAGGCGCAACGGCGCGTGGATGATCCCGGCGGACAGCAGCACGTAGTTCAGCAGTCCGGTGGGGCCGTTCCCGAGGATCAGTTGCCAGCCGTAGCTACGGACCACGACGCTGACGATCAGCGGCGCGATGGTGATGAAGGTCACCGCCCGGCCGATCAGGGGATGCGAGCGCACCATGACCATCGCGACCGGAAAGCCCAGGACCGCCGCGAGGCCCGCCGTGATCAGGCTGATCCGCAGGGTGACGAGCAGCACATGGGAATACAGCGCGGTGTCGAAGAAGTGGACGAAGTGCGACAGCGTGACCGGCGCGCCGAGCACGCCGTGATCGTCCTGCGTCAGGAAGCCGGCGCTGAACAGCCGGACGGCGGGGATCATCAGGAAAACCGCCAGGAAGCAGACCGCCGGCAGGGCGAGGCCGAGACCGATGAGGCTCGCGGTACTGGGCTGGCGCAGCCACCTCGTGGCGGACATCCGAAAGGCCTGGGATTGAGCGACGGTCGCGGTCATCATGAGGCGTCCTCGTTCGGCGGACGGCCCTCCCAGGCGGGGCCTTGCCATTTTCATGCCAAAAAATGCGGCATGAATACGGGAGACATCCTCGACCATCTGATTAGTTTATGGTCGAACGCTTCAAACATAGACACGATAAGGGCGAAAATTGGCCTTATCGTTAAAAACGCCTTGGTGGGGCGTCTCGCGGTGGATGGGGAATGATACGCTGGAGGTCTCGGTTGGCGGTCACGGCGACACGCAGCACCTGGCGGGCAGCCATGCGGGTGAGCATTTTGCGCTTTCGCTGGACACCGGTCCGCCAGGCGGCACGCTGCTGCCACCGGAGAGCGGCGCCGCGCCGTGCTTCCGCGACGGCACGCGCATCTGTCGGACCGTTGCCGCCCGCGTCCGTCTCCTTGGCCTCAGCCTGCCGGAAGCGGCGGAAAACCGGGTGCTACGCCAGTTGCTTGAACGCCGGCAAAACCTCCGACGCGTAGAAGTTGATGACCTTCGCCTGATCCGCCTGCCCGGAATGAATGTTCACGATGCTGACACCGCTGTCGAACAACTCTCTGATCGCGGCGACATGATCCTCCGGGTCGGTCGAGGCGGGCCATTGTTGGATCAGGTCCTCCAACTGGACCTCGAACTCGGCGCGGCGTTGGATTTCCGCCGGGTCGCGGACATTGAAATAGCCTTTGAACGCATTCGGAATGAAACGCCACTGTTCGGCGGCGAGTAACGCTTCCGTTTCATCGCCGACCACGACGAAATGCTCGATCATGACGGGCATGGTGTCGGGGTCCTTGCCGGCGTCGCGCGCCCCTTGCTCCCACTCCGCGCGAAACTTTTTCCAGGTCAGCGGATCGGTGATCAGCCCGTCGCCATGCTCGCCCGCGAGCCGCATCGATTTGCGGCCGTTGGCGGCGGTGAACAACGGAATTGGCGTCAGCGGCTTGTCGTACAACTTCGCGTTGACGGAAAAGAAGGCGCCTTTGTGCGCGACGGTCTCCCCGGTCCAAAGTTGCCTTATCACCGAGATCGCCTCAATCAACCGATCCCAGCGCGCGCGCCATTCAGGCCACGTTCCGGTCGCCGCCTGCTCGTTCAAAGCCTCGCCGGAGCCGACGCCAAGAAAGATGCGGCCCGGATACAGGTGGCTGAGAGTGGCGAACGCCTCGGCGACCACCGCCGGATTATACCGCATCGTCGGGCACGTCACCGACGTTCCCATCCACACTTCAGGCGCCTGCGCGCCCATCGCGCCGATGGTGATCCAGGCCTCGCCGGAGTGCGCCTCGTTCGCCTGCCAGGGCTGCAGGTGATCGCTGGTGGCCAGCAACTGAAAGCCGGCATGCGAGGCGAGCGCGCCGTTGCGCACCAGGTCCGGCACCGTGAACTGCTCGTGCGCGAGGACGAAGCCGATCATGCCGCGATGCAGACCGGTGACCTCGGGGCACAGGCCCACGCCGTCCGGCTCGGTGCGAGGAGCGCGCGGTTTGGCGGCCGATGGCGCCAGGCCGCCGACGGTGGTGGCCGAGAGTGCGTGTCGCGCCATGACGAGAGGCCTTTCCGGTGAGCGATGCATCGTCCGGAGCGAACGCCGGCGGTTGCGGGGAGTTCCCCGCGTCGCGGCGCCGGCCGGGTGCGGCAATTCCTTCGCTCACGCCGCGATGCGTCGCCGGGCCGGGCCGGCTTTGCCGCGGCCTACGGCGAGGTGCCGATCAGGGGGCCGAACAGCCTCCACGCCTTGCCGTCGAACCGCGCGAGCCGCATTTGCTTGATCGGGGCGAAGTCGGTCGGGGACGTGTTGAGGCGGATACCCGGCAACAGCAGCGGAACCCGCAGATCCTTCATGGTGCTGGCTTGTCGCATGATGTTCTCCCGCGTGAGATCGTCACCCGCCTGCCGGAGGACATGGATCAGCGTGGTGGCGACGGCGTACGCATAGACGTTGAGGGAATCGGCCTTGCTTCCGTCCGGGTAGAACTTGTCCATGAACATGCGCCAGGCGTTCATCTCGGGGTCGTTGTCCCATTGCGGTCAGTCGGATCCTTGACGTATTGCGCCGTGATCATCCCCGTGGAGATATCCAGGCCCGCTGGCTCCAGCGAGGATTTCACCGAGCTTCCGGGTACTGGGAACCAGACGCAACGGCTTCCAGCCGATGCTGCCGGCCTTGCGAATGGCCTGCGCGACGAACCTGGGGGTGCCGCCGATCAGGAACACATTCGCGCCGCTGCTGGCGAGCGACACAACCTGAGAGTCGACCGTGGGGTCGGTGGGCTCATAGCTCTGCTGAGCGGCGACGATCGCTGCCGCGTTGTCGCCGAGTCCGTGTCTGGCATAGCGATTGATCGGTTCTGGTGGCTCGACTGCCGCGTGCGGGCGGCGTGCGGATCATGACGCCTCGGTATGGTCCCGTTCCGAAAGGACGGCGGATGTTCGCGGTGTCCACTGACGAGACGATTCAACTGGCGAGTACGCCGGTTTCGAACCTGTGTGGCGTTCGCGCGGTCCACGCTTTGAGGCCTTGCTTTGACGGGAAGGCCGATCGGGTGATTGTGTCCGTGACGCACAACGAAGCAGGAGGAAACAACCATGCAACCAGGCAAGCGCCTTCCCGGCAAGGTCGCCATCGTGACAGGCGGTGCCTCGGGCATCGGCGAGGCGACGGCGCGTTTGTTCGCCCAACATGGCGCGAGCGTGGTGCTGTGCGACGTCCAGGATGACCTCGGTCGCGGCGTGGCGGCGGAGATTGTCGCCGGCGGCGACGTCGCGGAATACCGGACGTTGGATGTTCGCAGTGAGGATCAGTGGATCGCGCTGGTGGCGGACGTCGAGCGCAAGTACGGCAAAGTCGATATTCTTGGCAATATCGCCGGCGTGTCCGGACGGCCCGCCGGAATGACGGTGCAGGCAAGTGGCGTGATGACCGGCATGGCACTGGCCGAGCAGAGCCTGGAAAGCTGGAACCATATCATGGAGGTCAACTCCACCGGCGTGTTTCTCGGCACCAAGAGCGTCATTCCGGCGATGCAACGGGCCGGTGGCGGATCGATCTTCAATATCTCGTCGATCTGCGGGATCGTCGGGTCGTTCGCCAACGCGGCGTATCACGCGTCGAAAGGGGCGGTGCGGATCTTCTCGAAGTCCGCGGCGCTGCAATACGCGAAAGATCAGATCCGGGTGAATTCGGTGCATCCGGGTTTCGTCGATACACCGATGGCGCGGCCAGGGTTGCTCGGCAACGAGAGCGGCAAGGCTCGTATGGACGCGACGCCGCTGGGCCGCTTCGGCAAGCCGATCGATATCGCGCTGGGGCTGTCTGTACCCTGGCGTCGGACGAGTCGGCGTGGGTGACCGGAAGCGAACTGGTGATCGACGGCGGGATGACGGCGAATTAGACGACGCGCTGCGATTGAGACTGCGCGGTCAGGCACGCTGCTTCCACACGACACGCTGCTTCCCGCGTGGCCCGATGCTTCCCGCGTGGCCCGGTGCTTCCCGCGTGGCCCGATGCTTCCCGCGTGGCCCGGTGCTTCCCGCGTGGCCCGGTGCTTCCCACGTTTCCCGTGTGGCGGAGTGCCGCTACGTCATGGCCGGGCCCCGACCCGGCCATCTGTCGCGGCACGTGCGTAGACAGATCACCGGGTCGGCGCCCGGTGATGACGATGAGAGGACGGTGATTACGATAAGACAACGTTGATGAGGACGAGAGAATGGCGAGGACAACGAGAGAACAGCGATGACGATGAGGCAACGTTGATGACCGACGGACGTTGCTTTACCGCACTCAAACCGTGACCACCGCCACGTTGGCCTCCAACGGGCGCGACCCGGTGCGTGATACGTATGATGGTGCCGGACCTCCAGGCCCACTCAGGCCGCGTCGCGCATCGCGCCGTGCGCCGCGGCCACGATCTCGAACGAGCGCTTGCGTTTCTCGTGATCGAAGATGTTCGCGGTCACCATCAGTTCATCGGCCCCGGTCCGCGCGACGAACGCCTCGATGCCGCGGCGGACGGTGTCCGGGCCGCCGACGATCGCGCAGGACAACGCATCCGCCAGCATCGCGGCGCCGTAATGATCGATCCGCTGCTCGAAGTCCGGGATCGGTGGCGGCAACTTGCCTGGCCGCCCGCTGCGGATGTTCAGGAACGATTGCTGCAGCGAGGAGAACAGATACTTCGCCTCCGCGTCGGTGTCCGCCGCGACGATGTTGACGCCCAGCATGACGTTCGGCGCGGACAATTGCGCGGAGGGACGGAAGTTCTCGCGGTAGATCGAGATCGCCTGCATCATCATCGCCGGCGCGAAATGCGAGGCGAACGCGTACGGCAACCCGAGGATCGCCGCGAGTTGCGCGCCATACGTGCTGGAGCCCAGAATCCAGAACGGGACGTCTAAGCCGGCACCGGGCACCGCCTGCACGCGCTGGCCCGGTCGCACCGGCTGGAAATACGCCATCAGTTCGACGACATCCTGAGGGAAGTCGTCGCCGCCTTGCAAATTCCGCCGCATCGCGTGCGCGGTGATCTGATCCGATCCCGGCGCGCGGCCAAGGCCGAGTTCGACGCGCCCGGGATGCAACGCGGCCAGCGTGCCGAACTGCTCGGCGATGACCAGCGGCGCGTGGTTGGGCAACATGATGCCGCCGGCACCGATGCGGATCCGATCCGTTCCGGCCGCGACATGGGCGAGCGCCACCGCCGTCGCGGCGCTGGCGATACCGGGCAGATTGTGATGCTCGGCCATCCAGAAGCGGCGAAAGCCCAACGCCTCCACATGCCGCGCGAGGTCGAGCGAATTGCGCAGTGCCTGACCGGCATCGCTGCCTTCGGCGATCGGGGAAAGATCGAGTACGGAGAGTGGGACCATCAACTCAAGATGGCACCGGAACGGCTGAAGTCAACGCTCGGCGCGGCATGAGCGTCTGATGTCTCGCGGCGCCAACGCGTCAGGGCCGGGCTTTGTCAGTACTGGGCTTGACCCGGCCATCTCGGCCCGCACAGTGCCGCCAGAGGTGACCGGGTCGAACCCAGCCACGACGGGAGGGGATGGGTGCCGATCGGCTCTCGTCCTCGCGAGGAGGAAACAGGATGGCATTGCTGTCTGGGCTCACGGTGGCGCAGCTGGGCCGGGGACTGGCGGTCGCGGTGAGCGGGCGCATGTTCGCCGATCTCGGCGCCACGGTGCTGTGCGTCGATCCGGACCTCTCGACACCGCTCGCCGCGCATCTCAATGCCGGTAAGGTCATTTCCGGTATCGAGGCTCTGCCGCGGGCGGATCTGATTGTGTGCCAGGACTGGAGCGACCCGGCATCGATCCGTGACCGTAACGCATCGGCACCCGTGGTGACCGTGTCGCCGTACGGCCGCACCGGGCCCGCCGCGAACGATCCCGCCACCGACCTGACGTTGCTCTACGCCAGCGGCATCGCGCGATTGCTGACCGGGCAGGTGGACGATCTGTCCGAGGCGCCGATCCGCCCGGTCGGCGAGCAATCCGCGTTCATCGGCGGTCTCGCGGCCGCGTGCGCGGGCATGCACGCCGTGCTGGCGCCCGATCCCGGGGCATCGATCGACGTCGCGATGCGGGAAGCATTGGCCACGCTGGCGATGACCGAACTGACGCGCGCGGGCCTGACCGGACGGCGCGGTTCGCGCAAGCGGTTGACCGACGGCAATGGCGCGACCGTCTGCATTCTGCCGGCGCGGGACGGCTATGTCGCGATCTCGCCGCGCGAGGAGAAGCAGTGGCTGGCGTGGCTGGAGGCGATGGGCTCGCCGGCCTGGGGCCGCGAGGCTCGTTTCGCGACCAAACCGGACAGGGTGGCGCACTGGGACGCATTGCACGCGCTGATGGCGGAATGGAGCCGCGGTCACGACAAACAATGGATCGCCGATACCGCGCAGGCGGCGCATGTGCCGAGTTTCCCATTGCGCGAATTATCCGAGCATCTGACGTCGCCGCAATTACGCCATCGCGGCTTCTGGCGCGAAGCGGATGCCGTGAAAATGCCGGGCGCGCCGTTTGGATTGACGTTATATCCGGGCGCGGGTCCGTTGGGCTGGCGCACGTCCGGTCCGTTGCCGCTGTCGGGCGTTCGCGTACTGGATTTCAGTTGGGTGATCGCCGGTCCGACCGCGACGCGATATTTGGCGGCGATGGGCGCCGAGGTGATCAAGGTTGAAGCGCCCGGCAAGGGCGATCCGGGCCGCGGTTCGGAACTTCACACCGTGCTGGGTCAGGCGAAGAAAGCGATCGTGCTGGACCTGAAACGGCCGGAGGACCGCGAAGCCGCGCGCGCGCTCGCGAAAACATGCGACGTGCTGGTGGAGAATTTCGCCACCGGCGTCATGGACCGGCTGGATCTCGGCGCCGATGCGGTGCGCGCGGTGAACCCCAACCTGATTTACGTGTCGGCGTCCGGCATGGGGCGCACGGGACCGGAGGCGCACGCCGTCGCCTACGGAACGTTGCTGCAGTGCTATGCGGGGTTCGCCGGGTTGAACCGGCATCCGGATCGTCCGCCGCGGGTCGGCTTCGCGTGGCTCGATCCCATGCTGGGAATGATGCTGGCGTTCGCCGCGGCGGCGAGTTCTATGGCGCCGGCGGACGACCGGTGATGTCGCCCGCGTCGATTGTTCCATGATCGAGGCGATCCTGTGGACGCTGTCCGGTCCGCTATTGGAAACGCAAACGGGGTCTCCCGCCCAACCGATCGGCAACCGTTCCGATCGGCACGCGCCGCACGGCGCATGGCGCTGCGCCGGGGAGGATGCGTGGATCAGTCTGGCGGTGCGCGATGACATGGAGTGGCGCGCGCTGTGCCGCCTTGTTCCGGCCTTGATGCCGCTGGCCGACCTCGACTTCGCCGCGCGGGTCTCGCGAGCGGCTGAAATCGACCTGGCTCTGCGTGAATGGTTGCGCGATCAGGACGCGGCGGCGGCCGAACGCGTGCTCTTGACCGCGCGGATTCCGGCGGCGGCGCTGGCCAGTTCGGCTGACCTCATCAACAATGCGCAGTTGCGCGCTCGAGGTTTCTGGGACCAGCATGGGTCCGGTGTGGTGCCGGGTTTGCCCTGGCGCGCTTCGTTCGGCCGCGCGATGGGACCCGCGCCGGCGCTCGGCTCGGACACCGAAGCGGTATTGCGAACGATCTCGAGGAGCGGTTCATGAAGGTCGCATCGCGCGGATTTACACTGAGTATCGCCGGATACGAAACGGTCATGGAGGGCGCCGACATGCGGGCGGTCGTATTGACGCTCGCCCGCGGAGAGTGCGTGCCGTGGTACTACCATTCCACGATCAGCGACTCGTTCGTTTGTCTGAAGGGACCGATGGTGGTGGAGACCCGGGCGCCGCGGGCGACGCATGTGCTGCGGGCCGGCGAACGTTGCGTGGTGCCGCCGATGACGGCGCACTTTGTGCACGGACAAGATGATGGACCGTGCCAGTTCCTGATCCTGCAGGGCACCGGGGATTACGACAATGTCCTCGTCGGCGATCAGCGGGACGGTTGAGGCGTTCGCGATAAATGGCGCACCGCCGCCTCGCCGTCATGGCTGGCGCCATCTGTATTGTTCGGGCACATAATGGACATCGGTTCGCGGACATGGCTGACACATCATCCTTGCGCCAGGTCGATTGTTCCGATCCCATCTTGAACTGCGCGCGCTGCGATGGACGGCTGGCTCGGTGGCCGGCCATGATACGGCATCGGACTGAACGGATCGCCGCGCCCTTGCTGAGTGGCGCGGGACGACGTTCGCGACGGACTCGCTGTTGATACAAGACGGTAAGATTCACCACGAAGGCACGATGACACGAAGCAGCAAGAGAAAATCAGCTTCGCGAACTCTTCTTCGTGCCTTCGTGCTTTCGTGGTGAATCCTTTCTTTCAGTATGACTGAAGCCAAACCTCGTCCCACCATCGGTCCGATGCGGCCGGATGGCGCGACGGAACGGCCAATGTTCCGCGACCACATGAACCCAGGATGCGGCATCGCCACGGACCATGACCGAAACCGGGGGACGCGCCGCGACCGCGGCTTGCCTGCTCGTGCGACCGTCGTGACGCGGCCCGCGCCACCGCGCCACCACGCCAGCCCGCCACCGGCTACTCGATCCGCGCCAGCGCCGCCTCCAACCGGGCCGCCTCCGCCTCGAACGCCGCCAGCCGCTCACGGTTCTCCTCGACAACCTCCGGTTTCGCGCGCGCCACGAAATCGGCGTTGGCGAGCTTTTGCGACACCTTCGCCCCCTCGGCCCGCGCCTTGTCGCGCGCGCCGCCAAGACGCTTCCGTTCCGCCGCCAGATCGATCAATCCCGCCAGAGGCAGCACCACCGTCGCCTCATCCAGCACCGCCTGCGCCGAACCGGCCGGCATCGGCCCTTCCAATGCACGCACCTCCGACGCCCGCGCCATACGGCGGATCGCGTCGATCCACCGCTCCGCGCGCGCCATCGTCTCGGTTGAGGCATCCCGCAACAGCACCGGCGCCAGCGACGACGGCGGCACGTTCATTTCGGTGCGCACCGAGCGGACCAGGCCGATCAGCCGCACCACCCAGTCCAGTTCCTCGCGCGCCGCGTCCGCGCCGGGAATCGCCACGGCCGTGGGCCAGGGCTCGCGGATCAATGTCCATTCCGCGCCGTACCCGAAACGGTGCCACAGCTCCTCCGTGACGAACGGCATCGCCGGGTGCAGCAACCGCAAAATTACCCCAAACACATGCGCCGCGGTGGCGCGGACTTCGGCGGCGGCGGCCGGATCGGCACCCTCGGCGAACACCGGCTTGGCGAACTCCAGGAACCAGTCGCAAAACGTATTCCATACGAAACGATATCCCGACTGCGCGTATTCATCCAGCCGGTAATCCTCCAACGCCAGCGTGCCCTCGGCGACCGCGCGATCGGCGGCGTCCAAAATCCAGCGGCACAGCGGCGATTTCACCGAGGCCGGAGCGAAGCCCGGCACCACCCGCACCTCGTTCATTTCGCAGAACCGCGCCGCGTTCCACAACTTCGTCACGAACGCGCGATAATCCTTCACGCGCGACTCACCCAGTTTGACGTCGCGGCCGGGACCGGTCAGCGCGCAGATCGTAAAGCGCAGCGCGTCGGCGCCGTAACGATCGATCAGCTCCAGCGGATCCATCGCGTTGCCCTTGGACTTCGACATCTTCTGGCCGCGCTCATCGCGCACGAGGCCATGAATGTACACCGTCCGGAACGGCACATCCTTCATGAAGTGCAGGCCCATCATCATCATCCGGGCGACCCAGAAGAAGATGATGTCGAAGCCGGTGACCAGCACGTCGCCCGGATAATACCGCGCCAGTTCCGGCGTCTTCTCCGGCCAGCCCAACGTCGAAAACGGCCACAGCCCCGAACTGAACCACGTATCCAGCACGTCCTCGTCCTGGCTCAGCGGTTCCATCCGCCCGTAATGCGCCAGAGCCAGCTCCGCCGCCTCATCGCCATCTTTCGCCACGAACACCGCGCCGTCCGGGCCGTACCACGCCGGAATGCGATGCCCCCACCACAATTGTCGCGATATGCACCATGGCTGGATGTCGCGCATCCAGGCGAAGAACGTGTTTTCCCATTGTTTCGGAACGAACACGGTGCGGCCGGTTTCCACCGCCTCGATCGCCGGCTTCGCCAGTACTTCGGCGTTGCAATACCACTGCGTCGTCAGCAACGGCTCGATCGGCACGCCGCCGCGATCGCCGTGCGGCACCTGATGCGTGTGCGGCTCGATCTTCTCGACCAGGTCCAGCCGTTCGAGTTCGGCGACGATCGCCTTGCGCGCGGCGAACCGGTCCATGCCCGTCCAGGCCCCGCACGAACGCCGGGATCGGCGACGCCGGCGACCGCGGCCAGCGCGTCCTCGATTTCCGCCACGCGTCACATGCGCGGTCTTGTCCAGCACCGACGGCATCGGCAGGTCGTGCCGCCGCCCGACCTCGAAGTCGTTGAAGTCGTGCGCGGGCGTGATCTTCACCGCGCCGGTGCCTTTCTCCGGGTCGGCGTAGTCGTCCGCCACGATCGGGATGGCGCGCCCGACCAGAGGCAACACCGCGAACTTGCCGATCAGGCCCGCCATCGTCGGATGCCCGGGTGCACCGCCACGGCGGTATCGCCCAGCATCGTCTCCGGCCGCGTGGTGGCGACGACGATGAACCGGCCAGGCTCGCCCACGATCGGATAACGCAGATACCAGAGGGAACTGCGCACCTCCTGGTTTTCCACCTCCAGGTCGGAAATCGCGGTCTGCAGCTTCGGGTCCCAGTTCACCAGCCGCCGGTCGCGATAGATCAGGCCTTCGCGATACAGCGTGACGAACACCTCCTTCACCGCGGCGGACAGGCCATCGTCCATGGTGAAGCGCTCGCGCGGCCAGTCCAGCGACGCGCCCAGCCGGCGCAACTGGGTGCGTGATGGTGCCGCCGGACTCGGCCTTCCATTGCCACACCCGCTCCAGGAATTTTTCGCGGCCCAGCGCGCGGCGGTCGATCCCCTCGGCGGCGAGCAGGCGTTCGACGACCATCTGCGTGGCGATGCCGGCGTGATCGGTGCCCGGCTGCCACAACGTGTCGCGCCCGGTCATCCGCCGGTAGCGGATCAGCGCGTCCTGCACCGTGAATGTCAACGCGTGGCCCATGTGCAGGGACCCGGTGACGTTCGGCGGCGGGATCATGATGGTGAACGGTTTGGCGTTCGAGCCCGGATCGGCGGCGAACGCACCCTCGCGCTCCCAGCCCTCATACAATCTGGGCTCGATCTCGGAGGGCGAGAACGTCTTGTCGAGTGGCATGCCAGTCTCCCGCGGTCCCCGGGAACTCCGGGGAGTCTGGTGGATGCCGCGGGAGACGGTTCAGAGCAAGCTAATCAGTGTGCCCCTGGGGGCCACTGGCGGCAGAGCAGATCAGACCGAGGCGCGGGCGATCACGCGTTCGATCTCGGCGCGCACCAGGCGCTCCACCAGCGGCGGCAGGTTGCTGTCGAGCCACGCCTTCAGCATCGGGCGCATTTCCTCGCGCACGAGGTCGGCGATGGTGGGGCCGCCGCTGAACACCTGCGTGCTCCGGTCCGAGGTCAAAGCGCGGACAAGGTTGGTGACGGAGCCGGCGGCGGCGTTGGCGGTCTCGGGCGACGTGATGGCGGACGAAGGATGCGCTCATGAGGGAACTCTCCGATTGGGATGGGACAGGCGGTGTCGGTTCGGCCGTGGACCGGGACGCCGCGGACGCCGTCGTGTCCGCGGCAGCGGGCCGGTCGGCATCAGGCGTGCCGGACGCCGGCTGGCCGGATGTCGGCTGGCCGGATGTCGGTTGGTCGGAAGCGGGCCCACCAGAGGTGGCCATGGCGGACACGGCCCTCTCGGACGTGGCCATATCGGAGCGGGCCATCCCGGTTGCGGTGGGCACGGCGGGCTCCGCTCGCGGCGGTTGAATGACAAACGCGGAATCCCGGGACAGCGACACCGGCCGCCTGATAAGCGGCGTGTACCGGGGGTGGACGCGGCACCGGCATCAGCACGGGAGAGATCGGCATCCCGACGGACGGCCGGGCCTGAGGCGCCGGTGGACCGGCAGCCGAAGACGTGTCCGGTTGGCCCGCCATCTCTCCGCCTGGCTCCTCCCCAACCCCGGGCCTGGACGTACCGGGCAACGGAGCCATGAACGACGGTGCCAACGCGGGGACCGCGTCGGAGGACAGCGGCGCCTCCATCGGCGCGGCGACCGCGTCATCCGAGGTGCCCGGCCGCGCGAACGCGGGCGGATGGGCTGAACCCGGCAAGCCCGTCGACAGTGTCGCGCCGGCGGACGGCGGGAGCATCTCGGCTTGCGTGTCGTTCGCCGAGGCCGTCGCCGGATGGGACGGCGGAGGCATGGCGAACGCGGGCTCGCCCAAGGTCGTTTCCGCGGCAGGCGTGTTTCGCTGCGGCGCGGCCTGGGTGGGCTCGATGGGCGCGGTCTCGACGGCGGCGGTTTCGGTGCGCGCGGTCTCGATCGGCGCCGGCTCGTCGGCCGCGGTCTCGGTGGGCGCCGCCTCGTCGGGCGCGGGCTCAAGCTGAGAGGTGTGCAGCAACAGGGGTTCGGGCCGCGCGGCGACAGGCGGTTCCGGCGCGCCGTCCTCCGCGTCGACCGGGGGCGCCGCGCCGGTCGTCGTCTCCGTCGGTGTCCGCTCGACCGGCGGGTCCGACGCCGCCGCCTTGGAGGGCATGTCCTGGGCCCACGGTCGTACCGCGGGCGCCGGCGGGACCACGTCGGACGGTGCGGGAGTCAGCAATGGAGGCGGTGGCGGTGGCGCCGACCGCGCCTGGATCTCCGGCCGCGGCGGGTTCTCCTTGGCGGCATCGGCCACCAGCATCGAACTGTCGAGCAGGAATACCCCCGGTTGCCGCTCGGCCGCCTCATCCGGCGCGGCGGCGGGCGCATCCTCCTCGCTGAGGATCCGCCGAATGGACGCCAGAATGTCCTCCATGGACGGATCGACGTTTGCCCCCGAGGCTGCCCCCGAGGCGGCTCCCCCGGTCGGCGACCCTCCGTCTCGCGGCTGTGCTCCGCTCATCGCTCTCCCGCTCCGCGCTCCGGTCAGCGACCGGGTTGATTGGTCGCGTAGTCCCCCAGGCCCACCCACTTGTCGCGCACGGCGTTATAGTAAGCGGTCTCGTCATACAGTGGCACCGGCAGGTGCATGTCTCGCGCCGTCAGGCGGCCAACCGCCGCCGCGACCGCATAGGACGCGTTCACCAACTGCGCCAGGTTCTGCACCAGCGACGTCCGCGAGTTCAGCAATTGCTGTTGCGCGTTCAGCACGTCGAGGGTGGTGCGGCTACCGACGATAGCTTCGCGCTCTACCCCTTCCAACGCGATTTCATTCGCGCGGATCGCCGAGCGCGTGCTGTCCGCCGCGGCGCGGGCCGCGACCAGCGTCTCCCACGCCTGCACCGCGTTCTGGATGGCGGTGCGGCGCGCGTCATCGACCTGGCGTTGCGACTGTTCCTCCAATTGGCGGGCCTGGCGCACGCCGGCGTATTCGGATCCACCCTGATAGATCGGCACCGCGAGGTTCGCGGTGACCTGGTAGCCATTGCTCTGCGTGGACCAGCCGGAGACGTTGTTCTGCTGGAATATCTGCCCCTGCAGGGTCACCGAGGGCAGCAACTGCGCCAGCGCCACGTCGATCGAGTCCTTCGCCGCGGCATCGTTGAACTGCGCCGCGATCACCTGCGGATTGTTGGTGTCGGCCATGCCTGATCGCCTCGGTCTCGTTCTTCAACCCGAGCTCCAGCGGCTGCGGCGGGATGAGATCGGCCGGTGGCAGGACGCCGATGACCTGCTGGAACGTCCCGCGCGCGGTTTCCAACTGGCCTTCCGAGGTTTCCCGCTGCGCGGTCGCGCCGGCCAGCGCCGCCTCCGCCTGCGCCACGTCGGTGCGGGTGATCTCGCCGACCCGGAAGCGGTCGTTGGTCGCCTGTAATTGCTTGGTCAGCACGATCTCGTTGTTGCGGTTCAGATCGAGTTGCTGCTGCGCCTGGATCACTCCGACATAGGCGTTGACGGCGTTGGTGAAGCTGGTCTGCTCCTGCGCGATCAAGGTCGCCCGCTCGGCCATGACCTGGTTCTTCGCGCGGTTGATGGTCGCCTGGTTCTTGCCGCCGTTATACAGGGTCTGCTGCGCCTGGACCGAGGCGGAGCCGATCAGCCTGTCGGATGGCGAATTCAGGATGCTGTGCGAGACGAAGCTGTAGGCGCGCGTCGTGCCGTTGCCGTAGCCGCCGGCGCCGCTGAACTGCACCGTGGGACGCCAGCCGGACAGCGCGGCGGGCACGGTCTCATCCGTGGCGCGCAATTTGGCGCGTTCGGCCTGCAGCGCGGGCTGATAGGAATAGGTCGCCGCCAAAGCCTCGTTCAAGGTGTGCGGCACGCCGGTCGCCACGATGTCGGTCGCGGAAATGGGCTTGGACGGCCCCAGTCGCGCGTTCCTGGCCGCGGGCGCCGCCGCGGATTTTTGGTTCGCGGTGGCCATGAGCGGGGCCATCGGCGGCATGGCCGCGTGGGTGGGCGCCGGTCGCGCCGACGCCACATGCGGCGATGGCGGAGCGGACGGCCGAGGGGACGATGCCTCGGTGCCAGAGGGAGCCATACCAGACGGGGCCGTGCCAGACGGGGCCATGCCAGACGGGGCGGTACCAGACGGGGCGGTACCAGACGGGGCCATACCGGGCGTGGTCGCGGTCGTCCCGGACGTGCTCGAACCGGATGTGCCCATGGCGGGCATCGCCGCGCCGGGCGCGAGCGGCGTCGGCACCAGGGGAGTCTGACCCTGCTGGGTCTGCGCGAGCGCCGGCCCGGAAACCAGCGTGACGCACAAAGGAAGAAACAGACCGAAACGCGGACCCATGCGACACCTTACAGTCAGAAGTCTATGTCAGTCGTACGCCCAGTACACCCGTACACGGACGTCCGGTTGAAAGACGGCGCCCGGGGAGCGCCATTCCCTGGCAGCGACGCCCCTTTTTGGGGGAGACGCTCCCGTTGGGGAGAGCCACCCTCGCCGAAGACGTCCCGTCGGCGGAAGCCTATGGGCAGAAGCCCTGGGAGCGAAAGCCCCATGAGCGGATGCCCGTACAAAAAACGTCTCACGGACCGGATATTCGCGCGCGAAATCCGCCGCGGCCGGCCATCCGTGTTGCAAGAGGTCCCCGCGCGCCTGCTCGTGAATAAAAAGTCCCATGCGCGGATGCCACCGTGGCGCCGGAGCGCCGCCGATCCAACCGCCTGTTCGTCGCCGTTCGCCACCCACCGGACCGGCTGTGCCACAAACCCGAATGCGGCGCCATGACGGTGTACATGCTCCCGCGTCCAACCCCCACTATCTCAACCTGTTATCGGGCATCCTTGTTACAGATCGATTAACGGGAAACGGACCTACGACCGCGATACGCGATGCAACCGGTGGCGCGACCGGTCAGAATTCGAAGGCCGGCGCCACCGCGAAGGACGGCAGTACCGGGCACGGACAATCGAACAGCGCGCGCACCGAGATCCCGGCCGGCGTCGGCTCGGCATTCACCGCCAGGCTTGTCGCGGGCGTTCCGCCGCTCATGCCGATGCCGGCGGGCGCGACGATTGTCAGCAGACGGCCGGTGTCGCGATTCAGTTGGCTCGCCACCGCGGCCGGCACCTCCGGCACCGCGCCGTCGATCAGGATCAGATCGTAGGGAGCGTCGGCCGGCCATCCCGCCGAGAGCGGGCCGCTGACCAGCCGGACCGTCGGCGCGACCGCGGGCAACGCCGTCTTCGCCAGGTCGAACAGGGCGCCTTGTTCCTCCAGCGCGGTGACCGCGCAGCCGAGCGCCGCGAGCAGGGCGGCGGCATAACCGCCTCCCGCGCCCACGACCAACGCTTTCTCCCCGGCGCGCGGAGCCGCCGCCTGCAGCAGACGCGCCAGCGCCATCGGTTGCAGCAGTACGCGCCCGCCACCCAGCGGCACGTTCTGGTCGGCATACGCCAGCGCGCATTGCGCGGCGGGCAGGAACCGTTCCCGCGGCAGATGCCGCATCGCGTCCAGGATCCGGGAATCGGACACCCGGTTGGGGCGTATCTGACTGTCCACCATGCGGTTGCGGGCGTCGGCCAGGAAGGCGTCATTCAGAAGGGGCGGGGTGGACCGGGGCATCATCGTTTCTGTCTGTCAGGTTTCGCGGGCTTATACAGGGCGCGTGGGCCGAACGCCAGGCGGGATGCCCGAATTGGAACAGTTTGTGGAAATGCCCGATCGGAGTTGCCGCCGGGAGTTGCCGATCGGAGTTGCCAACTGGCTTCCCCCGCGGGATTGCCACGCGGGCGCGCCATCGGGGGTTGCCGGTGGGGACCGCCAATGCGAATTGCCAGCCTGGAGTGCCGGCGGCGCGTGCCGGCGGCGGCGATGGGGAGATGTCGGTGGGGCTTCAGGCGGACAACCGGATTGATGAGATCGCGGGCGCGCCCAGAGGTTTGCCGCCATTTGGCCTATGGAACCAGGCGGCGGGCGCACCATTTTCTGGCCACCGGCCGGATGCGGGCCAGCCACCGACGACACCCACCCAGGGAGACCCAACGTGAACTGGTCAGGCCAACGCGTGCTGGTGACCGGCGGCGCCGGGTTTCTGGGCTCCAACCTCTCGCTCGCGCTGGCGGAGCGGGGCGCGCGGGTGACCGCGCTGGACGGTTTCCTGTTCGGCGGCGGCGCCAATCCGGCGAACCTCCAGGGCTCCGGCGTGGAACTCGTGCGCGGCGACATCCGCGAGATCGACCTGCGCCCCTTGTGCGAGGGTGCCGCGGTCATCTTCAACCTCGCCGCGCAGACCAGCCATATGGGCGGCCAGAACGACCCGCTCGCCGACATCGCGGTCAACGCGGTGGCGCAGGTGCGGCTGATCCAGGCGGCGCGCGAGGCGGCGCCCGACGCGGTCGTCGTGCATGCCTCGACACGGCAGTTCTATGGCCGCGTGGCGAAGTTGCCGGTCGACGAGAACCAGCCCGTCGCGCCGCCCGACGCCAACGGCGTCTCCAAGTTCGCCGGCGAGCAATACTGGCTGCTGGAGCACCGCGTCCGCCAGCGTCCCGTGGTGTCGTTGCGGTTGACCAACTGTTACGGTCCCCGGCTGCGCATTCGCGACGCGCGGCAAACGTTCCTCGGCATCTGGATCCGCGCGGTGCTGGAGCAGCGCCCGTTCGAGGTCTGGGGCGGCGAGCAACTGCGTGACCTGACCTATGTCGACGACATGACCGACGCATTTCTGCGCGCCGCGGTGACGCCGGAGTGTCACGGCCGGATCTTCAACATCGGCGGCGCGCCGCCGGCCTCGTTGCGCGCGCTGGCCGATCTGGTCGTGCGCCTCGCCGGGCCGCCGGCACACTACACGGTGCGGGAATTTCCGGCGGATCGCGCGCAAATCGATATCGGCAGCTACCACGCCGACGACACCGCGTTTCGCGCCGCCACCGGCTGGGCGCCCGAGGTGTCGCTGGAGGAGGGCGTCCGGCGCACCATCGACTGGTACCGCCCGCGGCTGGCGGACTACCTGTGATCCGGTTCCACGGCCTGGGCGTCGCCCGCGGCCTGGTTGCCGCGCAGGCCGTCACCTCGCGCGTCCCCGGTATTGTTGAAGCCGCCCGCTCATCGCGTTGAAGCAGGAGTCGTCCATGTCCGGCAGCCTCGTTCCGCAGGCCAACCCCGGCGCCGGGTATCGCGCGCACCGGGAGGAAATCGACGCCGCGATCGGCCGGGTGCTCGAATCCGGTTGGTATGTGCTCGGTGAGGAGGGCCGCGCGTTCGAGGCCGAGTTCGCCGCCTGGCTCGGCGCCGGCACCACCGTCGGCTGCGGCAATGGCACCGACGCGATCGCGCTGGCGTTGCGCGGATTGGGGATCGGCCCAGGAAGCACGGTAGTTACGGTGTCGCACACGGCGGTCGCCACCGTGGCCGCGATCGAGAGCACCGGGGCCACGCCGCTGCTGATCGATATCGAACCGGATCATTACACGATGGATCCGGCGGAGCTGGCGCGCGTGTTGGCGGAACCTCCGGCTGGGTTGCCGCCGATCCGTGCCGTGGTGCCGGTGCATCTCTACGGCCAGATGGCCGACGTTGAAGTCATCAGCTCGTTGTGCCGCCGTTACGGTGCGGCATTGATCGAGGATTGCGCGCAGGCGCATGGCGCGAAGCGCAACGGACGCATGGCCGGCACCTTCGGCGACGCCGCGACGTTCAGCTTCTATCCCACCAAAAATCTCGGCGCTCTGGGCGATGGCGGCGCGGTGGTGGCGGGCGATCCGGCGTTGGCGGCGCGCATCGCGGCGCTGCGGCAATACGGCTGGACACGGCACTACATCAGCGACGCGGTCGGCGTGAACAGCCGGCTGGATGAACTGCAGGCGGCGATCCTGCGGGTGAAGTTGATGTATCTCGACGCGGCGAACGCGCGGCGGCGCGCCATCGCGGCGGCCTACGACACGGCGCTGGGCGGGATCCTGGGCGGACGCGCGCCGCGGCGACGGCGCGGCTCGGAGCACGTGTATCACCTCTACGTCGTGCGGGTGCCAGGGCGGGACACGGTTCAGGCGCGGCTGCGCGAGCAAGGGATCGGCACCGGCGTACATTACCCGGTGCCGGTGCACCGTCAGCCGGCGTACGCGGAACGCATCGCGCTGGGCCCGTCGCGGTGCACCGAAACCGAGCGCGCGTCGGCGGAAATCCTGTCGCTGCCGTTGTACCCGGAGTTGACCGACGCGCAGGTGACGCGCGTGTGCGAGGCGATCGAGGTTTTGCGCGGGTGAGGCGTGGCGTGCGGATTTAACCGCTCGCCGTCCCCCGCCGAGCGACGTCTTTCGCATTGTCCTTGAGCGCCCGTACGACCCGTTGCGCGATAAACTGATCGAAGCATCACTGAAACCGCAACCGGCCCCGCCCCGACATCCGTCGTCGCCGGCACCGACATCCCCCATCACCGCCCTCGACATCCCTCATCACCGGCACCGACATCCGTCATCGCCGGCATCGACATCCGTCATCGCCGGCCTCGACATCCCCCATCACCGGCATCAACATCCGTCATCACCGGCATGTCTCGACATCCGTCATCACCGGCCTCGACATTCGTCATCACCGGCCTCGACATTCGTCATCACCGGCCTCGACATCCGTCATCGCCGGCCTCGACATCCGTCATCACCGGCCTCGACATTCGTCATCACCGGGCACCGACCCGGTGATCTCTCGCCGCACAGTGCCGGGCGGAATCGCCGGCTCGGTCACCGCCAAATCGCCTTGGCTGGCACGCGATATGCATCCCTGATCGCGCAACCGTCGATCGCGGCATCGTGCGCGCGGGAACGGCCAAGGTCGTGAGACAGGCGAATATGTCGCTTTATCGGCAAACACTCTCGCGCGCCCAGAGTTTCTTGGCATTCCCGTCGCGCCGCGTGGTCGCGCCATCGCCGCGCGTATCCGTGCTCAGTCATTTCAGAGTCAAAATATTGCTGATGTAAGCCACTCCTGGTCCACGATCGCCGGCAATCGGCGGCGGTCGTCGTCTCAACGGGAGGAGGAAACATCCATGTCGAGCGTGCTCAATCGGCATGCCGGTCTCGTGTCCATGCGGCCACGCGCGTTCGTGTCGCTCGCGCCGTTCGCGATGGCGGCCGTCCTGATCGGCAGTGGCCTTGTCGCCGAATTTCGCCAGCGCGAGTGGGAATACCCCATTCTCCGCGCCATCAATGCGTACGCGCATCGTTCCGTCGCGCTGGACCGCGCGATGCATGCCCTCACGGCCCGCGACCTGCTGCAAGGAGTCTTCTTCATCGCCTTGATCTGGTTCCTGTGGTTCAGCAGCGAAGATCCATCGATGCGAGGCCGGCTCTTGATCGGCACCGTGGCGGCGTCGTTCGCCGGCGTGTTGAGCCGGCTCATGCAACTGGCGCTGCCCACGCATCTCCGGCCGCTGCATCAGGCGCAACTTGGCTTCGTGCTGCCGTTTGGGGTCGAACCGGACGCGCTCAATCACTTCAACGCGTTCCCCAGCGATCACGGCGCGGTCTGGTTCGCGCTTTGCTGTGTCATCTGGCAGGCCGCCCCTCGGCTGGGTGTGGTTGCCTTCGTCTGGGCTGCTGTCGTCGACCTCGCGCGGGTTTACGAAGGGTATCACTTTCCGTCCGATGTCGTGGGTTCGATCGGTCTCGGCATGCTGGTGCTGTACGGATTTCAGGTCGCGCGCGGCGGGCGGCTGGTGTCGCGCGTGCTCGCGTTCGAGCGCGACCGGCGGCCCTGGTTTTACATGCTGGCCTTCGTGCTGACGTTTCAGATCGCCACGTTGTTCGACGATGTGCGCGAGCTGGGGCGGGGGCTGTCGGCGGTGCTGCTGCACCACGATGTGTTCAATGGTCCGTAACGCGCGACACCAGTCTGTCGCGGGAGAACGTTCATGACGCGTTTCACCTTGCCCGTACTTTGCCTGGTCGCGGCGGTCGCCGTCCTGATGGTGGGCGCGTTCGGCGGCCTCCCGTCGTGGCCGGCCGCGGCGCGGTCTGATGTCCATGACGCGGCGACCGGCAGCGCGCGCGCGGCGCCGCCGGTTCAGCCGAAGACCGACGCGAACGACGCGGCGGAACATAAAGCGCGCGACCTGCGTGCGAAAATCGATGACGAACAGCGGGAACTCGCGGCATTGACCGCGTCGGCCGATCAGGCGCGGCGGGATCTGGCGGCGCTGCGGGAGCAACGCCGGAACGAGCAGGTCGCGATGGCACAAAACGTCGCGGCGCCCGCGGATGATCACCCCGCCATCGCGCCCGTCGCACCTGATCCCGATGCGACCGCGCGGGCGGCCGCGGCGGATTCGAACCCGCCACCGGCGAAGCCCGACGTGGCTCCCGCGGCGGATCAGGTTGAGCAGCGCACGGCGCCGGTTCCCGCGGCGCAACGTCAACTCGCGGCGCGGCGTCTCGAGGCGGCACGTACCGCGCTGACCGCGGGCCGCCGTGTCCGCGCGCGCTGGCTGCTGAGTTTGGCGCGATCGCAGATGGCGCAATGGCCATCGGCGCCCGATCGGCCGGATGCGGCTTCGCCGGCGACCACCGTGCAAAACGCGATCGGGTTGAT
This sequence comes from uncultured Alphaproteobacteria bacterium, assembly GCA_963719675.1. GTDB lineage: Bacteria > Pseudomonadota > Alphaproteobacteria > Acetobacterales > Acetobacteraceae > Rhodopila. The sequence continues at coordinate 158,379 of CAVRDN010000057.1, forward strand.
CAACCGCGGCGATCGGGATGGCGCGGTGCGCGCGATCGACCAGGTGCTGGCGGCCGCGAGCGACGATACCGGCGAGCCGCCGCGACGTTCCGACTGAGCATGAAGTTGTCGGGAGTTACGTCACGCTGACACATCGCGCGGAGACGTCGATCGTGACGTTACAGCGTGCGACGTAAACCCCCCGGCCTTGGTGGCGTGTCGTCAGGGAACGAGCCCGGATGGCATGCGCATTGCCTGTCCTCGGCCGCGACGCGGGCATCCTGTCGTTGCATTTGGATCATGGGAGAGCTTCGGCTGATGTCGACCGAACCGTGTCTCGCCACCGTCGTGATCCCGGTGTTCAACAGTGCCGCGACGCTCCGGCGCGCCGCATTCTCCGCGTTGCGGCAAGAGGTGACGTCGCTTGAGGTGCTGATCGTGGACGATGCCTCCCGCGACGGGTCGCTGACGACAGCGCGGGAGATCGCGCGGCGCGACGGCAGGGCGCGGGTGATGGCGTTGCCCGAGAATCGCGGCAAGTCGCACGCGATGAACCAGGCGATCGCGGCGGCGCGCGGCACCTGGATCGCGGTACTCGACGCGGACGATCGTTTCGCCGACGACCGCCTCCCGACCCTCATCGCGACGGCGGAACAGCACCGGGTCGATCTGATCGCGGACAATCAGTACCTCGTCGATTCGGCGGCCGGCGCGGTGTCCGGAACCGCGTTGCCCACCGATCGGGCGGACGCGCCGTTGACCAGGCGCGATTTCATTTCGGGGTCCGATGCCCTCGCGCGGTTCAATCTGGGCATGCTGAAGCCGGTGATCCGTGCCGATTTTATTCGCCGCACCGGTTTGCGCTATCGGGAAAGCGCGCGATTGAGCGAAGACTTTCTGTATCTGGTCGAGTTCTTCGCCGCCGGAGGAAGCGCCCTTCTGGTGTCACGACCGCTGTATCATTGGACCGAGGCATTCGGCAGTCTGTCGCGGCAATGGACGGACACCGGCGCCGGCCCATGGCGCTACGATTTTCTCGCCGCGCTGACGGCCAACGCGGACGTGCGCGATGCATTGCGGCCGGACGCCGACGCCGATCTGATCGCATTGCTCGATCGCCGTGAGCGCGCGTTCCGGCGTCTGCATTGGCTGAGCGAACTCTCCCGCTCCCGCCGCGAGCACCGCGGGCTCGCGCGATCGTTGCTGCTGATCGCGCGTCATCCCTCGGTTTGGCCCTTGCTGGCCCGGCGGGTCGGTTCGCGATCGCGGCGGGTGTCTCACGCGGTTGACGGCGCGGTAACGTAAACCGCGACAGGGTTTCCGCGGGTCTCGCGAGGCATCACATCACGAAATTCGCTTTTCGGAATTGGCATGTGCCTTGCTTTCTTAACTCCGTCGCGTGGCTGTCGTGTTTGCGTGAAGATGCGCGTGGCACCGGGAGATTTGTCGTGCACCCGATGAAGCGGATCGAACGAATTGAAACTCTTGAATCCGATGCGTGCTCGCGGCCATCGCGCGCGAAAGCCGAGTGGCGCGCGCGGGTTTGTCCGATCGCATTGCTCGCGTCCGACGTGCTGGCGTTCGTGCTGGCGGTGTCGTTCGCCTTCTGGCTGACCGCGGAGATGGGACACGCGGGATATGGTCCGGCACCGTACGGACGCGCCATCGACAATCTGCATTCTCTCGGCGCCGCATGGCACGGCTGGGGATCGTTGCTGGTGCTGGTGTGTGTGCTCGGCTATTTCGGCTGCCGGGGGCACTATACGTCGCGCGTGCCCTCGTGGACCGTGTTCGGCGATCTCGCGAGCGCCACCGTCACCGCGCTCGCCTGCGATGCGTTCCTGACCATCGCGGTCTACGGCCGGCCGTTGCAGCTTGAAGGTCTGCTGCGCTGGATCTTGCTGTGTCCGTGCCTGCTGGCGACGCGGACGTTGACCCGCGAAGCGCTACGCGCCATCGGATTGTGGTCGCTGGATACTCTCGTGGTCGCCAATCCCGCCGATCTCGATGCCGCGACCGCGGTGCTGCGATCCGACCCGGCTTTGGGCTACCGGGTGACCGGAACCATTCGCCCCGATATCGCCGCTTCGCTGCGCGATCACGAATTGTTGCGCATGATCGCCGAACGCGGCTTCGATTTCGTCGTGGCCGCGGTCGGTGGCACGCGCCCCGAGCATGAAGGCGCCGTCATCGGAGCCTTGCGCCGCGGCGGTGTCGCGATCGAACTCGTTCCGGTCCTGACCGGATTGCCGGTCACCGGCTTTCGCCAGCACTATTTTCTCGGCCACGACCTGACCATGCTGGTCAGCAAAAGCAATCTGACGGCGCCACTCAATCGCTTGCTGAAATCGCTGTTCGATCAGATTGTCGCGGCGACGCTGATGGTGCTGTTCATGCCCTTGCTCGTGACGCTGGCGGTGCTGGTGCGGGCCGATGGCGGCCCGGCGCTGTACCATCACAAGCGCGTCGGTGCCGGTGGGCGCATGTTCTCCTGCATTAAGTTTCGCACGATGGTTACCGACGCGGAACACCAACTCCGCCGCGTACTGACGACCGATCCACGCGCCGCCGCCGAATGGGCGGAGCATCAGAAACTGACCCATGATCCCCGGGTCACCCGGATCGGCTTGTTCCTCCGGCGCTCCAGCCTGGACGAACTGCCGCAACTCATCAACGTGTTGCGTGGCGAAATGAGTCCTCGTCGGGCCACGCCCGATCGTAACGGACGAAGTCGATCGATACGGCAACGATATCGATTATTACTACGCGGCGAAGCCTGGCCTGACCGGATTGTGGCAGGTCAGCGGGCGTAACGACACCGGCTACGCCCGTCGCGTCTCCCTCGACGTCTGGTACGTTCGCAACTGGGCTTTATGGCACGACGTCGCCATTTTGTTCAAGACAATACCAGCGGTTTTCTTGCGGAGGGGCGCGCGCTAAGCCGGGGCTTCCGATATGTCGATGAATGTCCGTAACCAATGAAAGGCCTGGAGGTGTCATGCGGTCCGCTCGCGCAGCCGATCAACAAAGCAACGACAGGCGGGATCCGCCCGCGTCTCCGCGCGGAATGCGTTGGGGTTGGCGACTGACGCCGCTGCTCGGGTTGGCCGCCTGCACCAATACATCCTCGATGCCGCCCGCCCCGGCGACCCCGCCAATGGTGATGCAGCACATGAGCGCCGCGCCACCGCCGCCATACCGTCTGCAGGTGGGCGATATTCTCGCCGTGCGCCTGATGCTCAATCCGGAATTGAACGAGGAAGTCACGGTACGTCCCGATGGACGGATCTCCACCACGCTGGCGCGCGACGAACTGGCATCCGGACGCACGGTGCCCGAACTCGACCGGGCGCTGGATCGCGATTACGCGGCCAATCTGAAGGATCCACGCGTGAACGTGGTGGTCAAATCGTTCGCGCCCACACGGATCTATGTCGGCGGCGAGGTCAACAATCCGGGCGAGTTCGTCAACGTCGGCCCACCCTTGACCGTGTCGCAGGCGCTGGCCCGCGCCGGCGGCGCCAGGATAAGCGGCGACAACAACGCCGTCTTCATCATCCGCCGCGGTCCGAACGACACGCCGGAGTTCCTCTCGACCCGGTACGGCGACATTATTCACGGCAAGGATCCGACCGCCGACGTGGTGCTCGCGCCCTATGACGTGGTCTATGTGCCGAAGACCGGGATCGCGGAAGTTTATAAGTACTTCAATCAGTACGTGCAGGAGTTCGTACCGGTCACCTGGGGCTTCTCCTATTCCATGGGACCGAGCGCGACCGTGACGCATTGATCAGCGCGGCGAAGCATTGGAGCAAGCATGATCGTTCAGCCGGATTTGCGTGGCACCGTCTCCGCTTTTCTGCGGCGGAAATGTACTGTTCGTGCTGGTCGTCGCCGTGATCTGCGCCGTGGGCGGCGCTTACCTGCTCGCGGTGCGGCCGCTTTACGAATCGGGCGCGTCGCTGCTTGTTCACTTCGACAGCCAGTCCGTGCCGAACATCGACAAGACGATGAACCCGACGATGCCGCTCGGTTCCAACGAACGGCGTGAAATCATCTATTCCGACGCCGACATCCTGCGCAGCCGCGATGTCATCCGGGACGCGATCAAAACATTGGGCGTTGCCCGCGTGTACCCGGAAATCGCGGCGCGGCCGCTCGATGAAGACCGCCAACTCGACGACGCGGCCACGCAGTTCTCCTCCGATCTGGTGGTCGATGTCGGGCTGCAGAGCGACGTGATCAATATCGCGTATCTCAACCATGATCCAATCGTCGCGCGCGACGCCGTTCAGCAGTTGCTCGACCGCTTTTATGGTCAGGAGGCGACCGTCTATGCCAATCCCCAACTACGCTTCGCCGAGGAGGAAGCCAACAAGGCGCGGGACGCGCTGACCACGGCGCAGGACGCGCTCGCGACCTTCAAGGCCGCCAACAAGATCGCCGACCTGAACCAGCAGGTCTCGCAGTTGTTGCTACAGCGGACCGATGTCGAAACCCGCCTCAGCGCCGCGCGCGCGCATGTCGCGGAAGCCGAGCAGCGGGAGGCGACGTTGAAGCAACTGCTGCTGGATGTACCGACCAATGTCTCCGCGTCCGCTTATGGTGAACAATATCACACGGTCGACGAGGCGGAGGCCAAACTGGATGAGTTACGGGCGAAGAAGAGCCAGATGGCCAGCACTTACCGGTCGGACAGTCCGGTGTTTCAGCAGATGGATGCCGAAATCGCGTCCTTGGAGTAGATCGCCAGACAACGCACGAAAGAAGCGCAAAGCCGCGCGTCGAGCACGCCGAACGTGGTGCACCAGAACATCGACACGGATTATCTGCGCGCATCCGCCGATGCGACCAGCGCGCGCGAGCCGGAGCGCGTACTGACCACGCAACTGGCCGGCATCAACCAGCAACTGGCCGGCCTCGAGGCGCGGCGCAACCAGTATGACGACATGGTGCGTACGGTGCAGATCCAGAATGACACCTACCGCACTCTGGCCATTCGGTACGAAACGGCGCGGGTCGAGGCCAATCGCAACGCCCGGAAAATCTCCGCGGCGGCGGTCATCGCGGCGCCGATGGTGCCCAATCGTCCGGCGCGGCCACGACGCAAGTTGGTGGCGTTCGCGACCTTGCTCGCGGCGCTGATCCTGGCGACCGGCGCGGTGCTGACGATCGAGGCCATCGACGATCGGTTGACCACACCGCGCGACGTGGTGCGGCTGCTGCGGTTACCGGTGCTCGCGACATTCAATTCGGACTGACCCTCGCCGCGCGGCGAGGCCCATGAAACGCGAAGGAAGCCAACCGGCATGGACAGGTTGATCACGCGAGATACGGCCGCCGGCCGGCCACCGCTGCCGCCTCGGCTTTCGGCCCCACGGCTGTCCGCCGGAGCGCGACCGCACGGTTTATCGTCCAACGAACTGGTGAAACTGCATCACACCCTGGCCGAGGCACTGCCGACCGAAACCGGCGTCGTCGACGCAATTCGTGGCGCCCGAGCCTGATGACGCATTGACCCAGGTGGCCTACGACCTCGCCTACATCAGCGCGTCCTGGTTGGACAAGCGCGTACTGTTACGTCGACGGCACCGATATGCGCATGGACGGCGCCGCGCTGCGCCCGCCCAGCGAGCCAATCTCTCACGGCTTCGATCCCGCTGATCTGGAGCGATCGATCACCCGCGTCGTCGGTTTGGAACTGTATCAAATGAGCTTTCCAAACATGCGCGGCGCGCTCGATCTCGCGCCGGTGCTGCGGCGCATTCCGGAGTTCATGGACCGGCTGCGGCAGACGTTCGACCTTGTCATCATCGCGTCGCCATCGGTCGCGGAAGCGCCGATGGGCGTGCTGCTGTCGCCTTATGTCGATGGCAATGTTCTGGTGCTGGAATCGGGCCGCACCCGAGCACCGGTGGCCGCCGAATTGCGCGATTCGTTGCGTGCCGCCGGCGGCAGCGTGGTTGGCGTCGTGCTGACCCGCTGCCGCTCCGCACGCCCCGCGCTGGCTGCGACGCTGGCTATGACAAGCCCGTGGGGAACGCGGCCATGCACGTGCTGATGGTGAACAACATCTATCCGCCGATCATGGCGGGAGGCGCCGAACTGGTGGTCGCGGATCTCGTGCGAGGGTCTGGCCGACCGCGGCCATCAGGTCACCGTCGTTTCCACCTGCGGCCCGGAGATGGAGCCGTACCCAGTGGAATCGCGCAACGGCGTCACCGTCATTCGGTTCTTCCCACGCAACGTTTACTGGAATTTCGCCCGCCAGGGCGAGCCGAGATATCGCCGGGCGCATGTGGCATTTGCGCGATGCCTGGAACCGCGACGCGGCGCGCCGGTTTCGCGCGGTGCTGGACGCGGCGCCGTCGAACATTGTGCACACCCATCTGCTCGACGGACTTTCGGCGTCGGTCTGGCATCGCGCGCGGCGCGCCGGCATACCGGTCATCCACACCGCGCACGATTATCATTTGCTGTGCCCGCGGGCGTTTTTGCTCGATCGGCAATGGCGGATCTGCCGCCAGCCAGGCGTCGGATGCCGGTTGTATCGGCGCGTGGCATTTGCGGACCGCGGCGTTGCTCGATCTGTTCGTCAGCCCGTCGCGGTTTCTGTTGGAGCAGCATCGCGACTGCCGGGCTTCCGGCCGCGGCGTGAGGCAGTGGTGCGCAACGGCATTCCGCTGCCGCAAGACGCGGCGCGCATTCGCGCCACCCGCAACAGCGGCGGGAAACCGCGGTTTCTGCTGATGTGCCGCCTGACCGTGGAGAAAGGCGTGCTGGTCGCGCTTCAGGCCGCCTCGCAGCTGCCGCGCCGATTTGGATTTCGAACTGGTGGTCGCCGGCCGCGGCCCGCTGGAGGCCGAAGTGCGCAGGCCGCCGCGCGACGATCCGCGCATCCGCTTCGCCGGCTATGTCAGCGGCGAGGTCAAGGTCGCGCTGTTGGCGTCCGCCGATCATTCTGCTGGTGCCGTCGCTGTGGTACGAGAACGCGCCACTCGCGGTGATCGAAGCGGCCGCCTACGGTCTTGGCGTGATTGGGCAGCCGGATCGGCGGCATTCCCGAACTGGTCCGCGAAGGGCGCACCGGGTTGCTGTTCGAACCCGGCGACGCCGCCGCGCTCGCCGCCGCGATGCGCGGGCTGGCCGGCGGCGCGATCAGCCTGCGCGATCTGCCGGAAAGCTCCTGGAGCCTGGCGCAAAGTCACACAGTCGAGCGGATGGTCGACGATTATGCCGCGCGGTTATGAACGGCTGTTGGCCACGCGCACGCAAGGCGGATGGGGCAGCGAACATGGCGCGGCGGCCTGATGCGCGCGTGGTTGCTGCTGGGCTGGTGCGCCGGATCGCTGGTGCCGGCGTTCAGGCCAGTGCGCGCGGTTTCCGCCCGACAGCGGCATCGTCAACGTGCGCGACTTTGGCGCCAAGGGAGACGGTCGCAGCCGACGACACCGCCGCGTTGCAAGCGGCGATCGACGCCGCCGGATCCCGACACCGGCGCGTTCTTCTGGCGCACCCGCATCGTATATCTTGCCAGCCGGCATCTATCGCGTATCGCGAACTTGCAGCGGCGTTACGCGGAGGCAGGTTCGGCTCCGGCATGATCCTGGTAGGCGAGTCGACCGCCGGCACGGTCATCCGACTCGATCGACCACGCGGCCGGCTTCGGCGATCCGCGATCGCCGCGCGGTGTGGTGATGACGACGGCGAAGTTGCTCGACGGTTCGCCGACCAGCGGCGGCAAGGACTATCACGCACAAGGGCGAGGGCAACGACGCTTACGAGAATTTCGTTGAGGATCTGACCATCGATGTCGGCCACGCCAATCCGGGCGCGATCGGCATCGACTATCTGGCGAACAATATCGGAGCCATCCGCGATGTCACCGTGACCGCGCCGCCGGACAGCGGTGCGATCGGCATCGCCATGCTGCGCAAATGGCCGGGTCCCGCGTTGCTGCAACGCGTCGCCGTGCACGGGTTCGCCACGGGAATATCAGTCGCCAACACGGAATATGGCGTGACGATCGACCACGTCCGGCTTGAGGATCAGCGTGAGGTCGGTCTCGCCAACGCCAGCAACGCGATCGCCGCCGCGCACCTGACGGTCGTTTCCGCCGTCACCGCGATCGCCAATACGGCGCCGAAAGGATTGGTCGCGCTGACCGATTTCGACACTGCGGCGGTCTGGTGGAGAAAGCGACGCCTTCGACAACCGCGGCATCATCGTCGGCCGCCGTCTGTCATTCGACGGCTACGCGGCGCCCGGCAATGCGAAGGCGGTCAGCGGCGTATTCGGCGGTGGACCGTTCCAGTCGTTCTCTCCGGACAATGAAGTCGCCCTCGCCGACGCTCCGTCCCCGCCCCACGATCCAATCCAAAACTGGGCCAACCCACTGCGCTTCGCGATACCGGGATCCAATCCCGGCGACATCACGGATGCGTTACGTCGAGCGTTCGCGTCGGGTGCATCCACGGTGTATCTGCCGTTCGGGCGTTACATAATCCATGCCGCGATCGACGTGCCCGCCACCGTGCGCCGCATCGTCGGCATGAACGCCTCGATCACCGTGCGCCCGGAACGTCAGCCGGATTTCGACCGCGCATCAGGCATGTTTCGCATCGCCCAACCCGGCCCGCCGCTGACGATCGAGCGGCTGGCGTTCGACATGACCAACCTCGGCGATCAACTCGCGGTCGAGGTGACCGCCCCGCGTGACGTGGTGTTGCGTGACATTGTCACCGCCGGTACGTCACTGCTGGATCGTAAACCCTCCGGCGGCCGTGTCTTCATCGAGGACACCTGCTGCGGCGCGCTTACCATCGCCGGGCCGAAGCCGGTGATCGCGCGTCAACTCGATACCGAGGGCGGCGACACCAGGATCGTCAACGATGGCGGCAACCTGGCGGTGCTCGGATTGAAGACCGAAGGCGACGGCGTCGTCCTCGACGATCGCAACGGTGGCCGCGGCACGATCCTGGGAGGTCTGCTCTATATCGTTGGCGACGCCGATCCCGCTGTCCCGGCGTTCAGGGACGCCGGCGGCGGACTGAGCGCGACGTTCGTGGAGGAGTCGCTCCGGCCGGAAAGCCACTACACGACCTATCTGCAGGGTGCCGGTCAGCCCGTTCTCGCAACGGAATTTCCCGCGCGCGGCGACGGACGGATCGTGCCGCGCTTAATTTCGCGCACCGCCGCCGACCGTTAGCGGACGGATATGGCGATACGGATCGGGTGCCGGACTTTCATCGCGCGCGGGGGCGGCGACGCAAACGCCGTGTTGCCGCTTCGCCTGCTCCTCGCAGCTGTCGGAATCGGCGTACAGGCAACTGGCGACATTGCCCGATGTCAGCAGGCAGTAATGTCCGATGCCCGGAGCGATGTGCAACTCGGCCGAGTTGATCGTGCAGTATCCCCCGACCTGTTTGGCGCGCACGGCGCACGAAGCGGCGTCGAAGTACAGGCATTGCGGTCCAACGGCTTCCGTTTGCACGCAGTACGGTGCCGCGGCGGCGGTGTGCGACGCGGCGAAGAGCAGTGCCAGCCATGCTTGTCGCCACCTGATCATGAACCCTCCGTGCCCCGCCTGGCTTCGGCCCGCCTCGTCCCTGCTTCGCAAGGTCCATGCCAATGACGAAGACGCGGTTGGAACGCGTGTTGCATCGCGTCGCGCGGGAGTGACCATGCGACGATTGTTCACCGTCTCGGCGATCATCTATGTGCTGCTCTACGCCTGTGAGGGCGCGGTGCGATACGGCCTGTACAGTATCGGCCGCGACGACGCGATTTTGTTGCGGGATCTGCTGTTGTTGGGTCCGCTGGCGCTGCTGTTCGCAGCCCAGCTGTTGCGGGGTCAGGTGCATCCGGCGTTTTTGACGTTTGGGGTGGTGCTCGCGGTGCACGGCGCGATCGCCACGCTCAATCTCGGCAGTTACGTGCCCGCGGTCTACGGTGCGAAGTTGTTGGTGAACGTGCTGTTCGGCTTTCTCGCCGGCACCCAATTGGTACGGCCCGAGCGGCGCGTACTGACCGTGTTCGCCCTGATCTGGTTGATCACGCTCACCGGCGTCGTGCTGGATAAATTTGTCCTCACATTTCCCTGGACCGGCCTTGAAACGCACGTTGGCGGCATCCAGGTAGATGTCTCGCGCGGCTGGGATATCGACGATACGTTTGAGAAGCGTGCCGCCGGATTTACTCGCAGTTCGATTTCGGCCGCGATGTTGCTGCCGGTATTGGCGGCGATCCTGGCGCCGCGAATTCGAAGTCTGGCATTGCGCGCGGGGATGTTGGCATTGACCGTTGGCGGCGTGGTGCTGACCACGCAAAAAGGCTCGGTCGTGGCGTTCGCCGCCGTGTCCTGCATCCTGTGTATGCCGCGATGGAGCCGTTACCACCTGCTATGTTTCGCCTGCGTGGCGTTTGCGGCTTTGGATGTCGCGTTGCCGTTGGTGACGTCCGGACTGCTGATGCCACAAAACGGCGGCGTGTTCAGTTTCGGTTCGTTCGCCATGCGCATCGCTCTGACCTGGCCGGACGCATGGCGATGGATCGCCGATCATAACGTCTTTCCATTCGGTGTCGGGCTGGGCGGTATCGGTGGCGCCCAACGCTTCTACGCGGCGGATTTTTTCAATCCGTCGGATAACTTCTTCGTGTACCTGTATGCCAACTTCGGCGTCATGTGTCTGGTGTATCTCGCCTGGGTTTCGACGTTGGGGTGGCGCCTGCCGCGCATCGCGCGGGATGACGCGATTGGCGCGCTCGCGGTGTTGGCATTCCTGCTCGGTTACGGCGCCGCGCTGTCGATTCTGGAGGATCAGATCGCCGCGCTGTTCCTTGGCGCCGCCGCCGGGATGCTGTGGCACGCACGGCAGCAGGCGTATGGCGCCACCTGGAGCGATCCGTATCGCGGCGCGCCGGCGCGGCGGCTTCGTCCCGGCGCGGTGCCGGGCATGGCGTCATGACCCGCGTGGACGAGGATCGCAACAACTTCACCTTGCTGCGTGTTCTGCTCGCGCTGCTGGTGGTGCTCGGTCACGCGAAGTTGCTGTCTGGGACAGCCTGGCCGAGGTTCCCGTTCAATCTGGCCGACGCCGCGGTCGATGCGTTTTTCGTCGTCAGCGGCTTCCTGATCGCCGGCAGTTATGAGCGGTGCCACGGCCTGGCGGCATTCTACGTGCGCCGCATCTTTCGCCTCTACCCGATGTACCTGTTCGTTGTCCTGCTGCAGACCGCCGCCATGTTGGCGTTGTTGCCCGCCGGACCATTCAGCGAGCCGCACGCGACGTTGCGGTACGTCGCGGCGAATGCGTTGCTCGCGAACTTTCTGCAATACGACATCGGCGGCGTGCTGTCCGGATTGCGCAATCCGGCCATCAACCCGAGCCTGTGGACATTGAAAATCGAAATCGGCTTTTATCTTATCGTGCCGTTGATCTGGCTCGCGGTTCGGCGTTGGGGATCGTGGGTTCTCGCGGCGATCTTTTGTGGATCGGTATTCTACAGCCTGGCTCTGCGTCATTTCGGCGACACCCGGCTCGCCCGCCAACTTCCTGGGCAGTTGCAGTTCTTCGTCACCGGGATGGCGTTGTATCTGTACGGTCAACAGCTTCGGGTGAATGTCTGGGTCACCGTAGCGATCGCGGCGGTCTTCCTCGCCGCCTGGACGTTCGTGCATCCCATCCCCGATGGGATCCGGCCGCTGATCGTGGCGGCGTTCGTGCACAGTTTCGCATTGAGTACGCCGCCGGTACGCTTGCGAACCGACCTCTCGTACAGCGTCTATCTGTTGCACGGCCCACTGCTTCAGGTCCTGATCCTGCTTGGACTGTTTCACGACAACCCGCTTTGGATCGCCGGCATGGTGCTCGCGGTTCTGATGCTCGCCTTCGTGACGGAGCGGTTGATCGAGCGTCCTGGCACCGAATTCGGCCGCACCCTGTCGCGAAGGTTGGGCCGCCGCGTGCCTGTCGCACCAGGCATCGCGTAGCGGGAGCCAGGCTTTATGTCCGTCGAATCCGTTATCGTGCTCAACGACTTTTGCCACGCGCAAGGTGGCGCCAGTCGGGTCGCGATCGACGAAGCGATCGCGCTGCGGGCGGCGGGTTTGCGAGGTACAGTTCCTCGGCGCGACCGGACCGGTCTGTCAGGAGTTGCGCGACGGCGATGTTTCGGTGGTCTGCCTCGATCAACCGGAACTGGCCGATACGCGGCATCGCGCGCGCGCCGCGTTTGGCGCGATCTGGAATCAGGCGGCGTATCGGACGATGCGCGCGATGTTGCGGTGGCATGATCGCCAGCGGACGGTGGTGCATTTGCACGGCTACACCAAGTCGCTCAGTACGGCGCCGGCGGTGGCGGCGCGCGGCGCCGGCTTCGCCACGGTCTGTACTCTGCACGACTTCTTCGCCGCATGTCCGAATGGCGCGTTCTACAATTATCGGCGTCAGGAACCTTGTACTTTGCGGGCACTGTCTCCGGCTTGTCTGGTCACCGCCTGCGACAAGCGGCACGCCCTTCACAAAGCGTATCGGACCGCTCGCGGTGCGCTGCAGCGTTCCGTCGCGGGGTTCCCTGGCTGCGTGAGCCACTACATCGCTCTGTCAAGCCGCTCCGCCGCTGTGCTCCGGCCCTATTTGCCCTCTGACGCACGGCTTTATCCGCTGGCCAACATCATCGATGTGAAGCGCGCGCGCCCAGTCGACACGGGTTCGAACCGACCTCTGATGGTGGTTGGCCGGTTGGATGAGGAGAAAGGCGTCATCCTCGCCGCTTTGGCCGCCGCGTACGTCGGACTGCCGATCGTCTTCGTCGGTGACGGTCCGCGCCGTGCGGCGATCGAGGCAACCGGCGCGCGGGTCACCGGATGGCTGACAGCGGAGGACGTACAGCGTGAACTCGCCACCGCGCGTTGCCTGCTGTTTCCCAGCTTGTGGTACGAGACCTTCGGGCTCGTCGTGTCGGAAGCCGCCGCGCGCGGAATCCCGGCCATCGTCAGCGATATCTCAGCGCCGGCCGACCGCGTGGTCGATGGTGAAAGCGGCTGGGTGTTCCGCTCCGGCGATTTCGAAGACCTGAGGCGTTGTCTGGAGATCACGCGCGACGACACGGCCGTGCGGGCGGCGGGGGCGGCGGCGTATCGGGACTACTGGAATTCTCCGAGCGATCCCCAACATCATGTGGCGCGGCTGTTGTCGATCTACGCCGACGTGGTTTCGGCCAGCACGGACGCCGCATGCGCGGACAGTTCCGACAATGCCCGCGCCAGTCCCGCCGCATCCAACCAACGGCAGTCGATGAATTTGGTGTCGTCGGCCAACGCGCCGGCACGGACCATGGCGGCGGCCGATCCAAACCACCCGACCGCGGCGCAATGACGCATCAACGGCAGATCGTCCATGTGATCGGTGAGCAACAGCAACGGGCGGTCGGCCCACCGTCGCGCGTCCAAGTACGCCAGCACCCGCTCGAGTTTTCGCGTGCCGGCGTTCAATGTCTCGCCTGGTCCAAGCCGGCACGGCGTGGTGAGGATATGGCGAAACCCGAGTATCCGTCCCAATCCGTTTGCGTATTCTCCGGCGGCGGCGGTCGCCAGGATCGCGTCGACCTCGCCAGCGGCGATTCGCCGCAACAACGCCTCGACCCCTGGGCGTACCCATCGCCGCAACAGCCGTAGGAACCGTTCCTCGACCAGATCGTTTGTCGCGCAACCCGAATCGTGCCAGGCAAGCTGCACGCCGCGCATCAGATGGTCATGTCCGATGCGCCCGAGCTTGCGCCGAAGCAGCAGTCGCTGCACCCGTAACGACAGCACGACCCGGCGTCGCAAACCCGTCTCGGGCAGCGGGCCGCCGATCAAATACAAAATCCACAGCGGGAAGCTGTTGCCGCGCAAGAGGGTGCCGTCGAGATCGCAGATCAGAACGGGATCAACGGGACGCATCGAACGACCAGGGGAATCGGCAGAGCACGCCTTGATAAAGCGCATAGTCGGGCGCGACCGCGGATTGGGCAGCGTCACGGTAATCGCCGCGGTGCGGAGTTGAGTCCCCGGCGGACACACGCCTCGCAGAGTCCGCAGCACGGTCGCGAGCGTTACCCCGCTATCGACCGCGTCGTCGGCCACCAGAACGCGTACGGTCGGCGGCCGTTCGGCCAGCCATTGTCCAATCGCGTCAGTTTCGTTCCGATCCACCGGTGGCGCTGCGGTGTCCTTGCGACGGCCGGACAGCAGGCGATGTTCGGCGTGACGCAACGCGTTGCGTACCGCCTCCGGCAGCGACGCCAGCATCGGTTTCAGACCGGGGATGCGAGACTTCAAACTGGTGGTGGGCCGGCGGCAGGTGAGAGGCAGCACCGGCACCGGGGTCGACGCGGCGCGCGCCATTGCTTCGGCGACGACAAGCCCGCCGGTGCGAATGCCGACGATAAGCTCGGGGGAGAAATCACTCTCGACGTGGCGCATCAGAGAGGCGCAGGCCGCGTCAAAGAGATCGGGCCCAAGGGTTTGCGTGCCCGCAACGGAGAGAGGCGGCCGGACCGGCCACGCGAATGTCGAAGTGATCGCGGCATCTCCATATTGAAGTGCCCACTGCGACATTCGCGTGGCCTGCAGGCCGCCCTCTCTCCGTTGCGCGCACGCAAACCCTTGGGCCCGATCTCTTTGACGCGGCCTGCGCCTCTCTGATGCGCCACGTCGAGAGTGATTTCTCCCCCGAGCTTATGCGTCACGGCATTGGGCCGCGCGGCTTGTCGTCGCCGAAGCAATGGGGGGCGCGTCAGCCCGGTGCCGGTGCTCCTCTGGCCTATCGCTGGCCCACCACCAGTTTGAAGTCTCGCATCCCCGGTCTGAAACCGATGCTGGCGTCGCTGCCGGAGGCGGTACACAACGCGTTGCGTCACGCCGAACATCGCCTACTGTCCGGCCGTCGCAAGGACACCGCAGCGCCACTGGTGGATCGGAACGAAACTGACGCGATTGGACAATGGCTGGCCGAACGGCCACCAAAGCAGCTACACGGTTCTGGTGGCCGACGACGCGGTCGATAGCGGGGTAACGCTCGCGACCCTACGGATTTCTGCGAAGAACACCGGGGACTCAACTCCGCACCGCGGCGGGGACCGTGACGCTGCCCAATCCGACAGGGGTCGCACCCGACTATGCGCACTTTATCAAGGCGTGCTCTGCCGAGATTGCCCTGGTCGTTCGATGCGTCCCGTTGATCCCATTCTGATCTGCGATCTCGACAGCCGCCCCTCTTGCGCGGCAACAGCTTCCCGCTGTGGATTTTGTCCCTGATCGGCGGAGGGCTCTCCCAGACTGGTCTGCGACGCCGGGTCGTGCTGTCGTTTCTCGGGTGCAGCGACTGCTGCTTCGGCGCAAGCTCGGGGCGCATCGGACATGACCAATCTGATGCGCGGCGTCCGGCTTGCCTGGCACAATTCGGGTTGCGCGACAAACGATCTGGTCGAGGAACGGTTCCTACGGCTGTTGGGCGATAGGGTACGCCCAGGGTGGAGCCGTTGTTGCGGCGAATCGCCGCTGGCGAGGTCGACGCGATCCTGGCGACCGCCGCCGCCGAGGTACACAACGGGGTGCGACGGATCTCGGGTTTCGCCATATCCTCACCACGCCGTGCCGGCTTGGACCAGGCGAGACATTGAACGCCGGCACGCGAAAACTCGGGCGGGTGTCGCGTACTTGGACGCGCGACGGTGAGCGACCGCCCGTTGCTGTTGCTCACCGATCACATGGACGATCTGCCCGTTGATGCGTCATTGCGCCGCGGTCGGGTGGCTTGGATCGGCCGCCGCCATGGTCCGTGCCGGCGCGTTGGCCGACGACACCAAATTCATCGACGGCCGTTGGTTGGATGCGGCGGGACTGGCGCGGGCATTGTCGGAACTGTCCGCGCATGCGGCGTCCGTGCTGGCCGAAAATGCGGCATAGATCGACAACAGCCGCGCCACATGATGTTGGGGATCGCTCGGAGAATTCCGAGTCCCAATACGCCGCCGCCCCCGCCGCCGCACGGCCGTGTCGTCGCGCGGACCTCCGACGACGCCTCAGGTCTTCGAAATCGCCGGAGCGGAACACCCAGCCGCTTTCACCATCAACCACGCGGTCGGCCGGCGCTGAGATATCGCTGACGATGGCTGGGATTCCGCGCGCGGCGGCTTCCGACACGCGAGCCCGAAAGTCTCGTACCACAAGCTGGGAAACAGCAGGCAACGCGCGGTGGCGAGTTCACGCTGTACGTCCTCCGCTGTCAGCCATCCGGTGACCCGCGCGCCGGTTGCCTCGATCGCCGCACGGCGCGGACCGTCACCAACGAAGACGATCGGCAGTCCGACGTACGCGGCGGCCAAAGCGGCGAGGATGACGCCTTTCTCCTCATCCAACCGGCCAACCACCATCAGGGCGATTCGAACCCGTGTCGACTGGGCGCGCGCGCTTCACATCGATGATGTTGGCCAGCGGACAAAGCCGTGCGTCAGAGGGCAATAGGGCCGGAGCACAGCGGCGGAGCGGCTTGACAGAGCGATGTAGGGCTCACGCAGCCAGGGAACCCCCGACGGAACGCTGCAGCGCACCGCGAGCGGTCCGATACGCTTTGTGAAGGGCGTGCCGCTTGTCGCAGGCGGTGACCAGACAAGCCGGAAACAGTGCCCGCGAAGTACAAGGTTCCTGACGCCGATAATTGTAGAACGCGCCATTCGGACATGCGGCGAAGAAGTCGTAGAGTAGGACCATCTGGCGAAGCCCGCTCCGCGCGCCGCCACCGCCGGTGGGACTGAGCGACTTGGTGTAGCCGTGCGAATGCACCACCGTCCGCTGGCGATCGCGCCACCGCGAAGAGCATCACACACATCGTCCGATACGGGAGGCGGGGTAAGCGGCGCGCCGCGCGATGGGCGTATCGGGGTCTCCAGTTCATCGAGGCAGACCGCCGAAAACATAGCAATAT